>JASHOI010000419.1 GCA_030041195.1 Streptosporangiaceae bacterium
GTCAAGCCGACCTCCGCGGCGGCGGTCGCCCGGCTGCGCGGAATGGGCCTGCGGCCGGTGCTGCTCACCGGCGACAACGACCGCGCCGCCCGGGCGGTTGCGGCGGCCGTGGGCATCGGCGAGGTGGTCGCCGGGGTGCTGCCGGCCGGCAAGGCGGAGGTGGTCAGGGAGCTGCAGCGGGCCGGGCGGGTGGTGGCGATGGCCGGGGACGGGGTCAACGACGCCGCGGCACTCGCCGAAGCCGACCTGGGCCTGGCGATGGGCACCGGAACCGATGCCGCGATCGAGGCGGCAGACCTGACCCTGGTCCGCGGCGATCTGGCCGCCGTGCCGGACGCGATCGCGCTGTCGCGCCGCACGCTGACCACGATCAAGGGCAACCTGTTCTGGGCGTTCGGCTACAACGTCGCCGCGATCCCGCTGGCCGCGCTGGGTTTCCTGAACCCGCTCGTCGCCGCCGCGGCGATGGCGTTCAGCTCGGCGTTCGTGGTTTCCAACAGCCTGCGGCTGCGGAGCTTCAGCCCGACCCACCCGACCCCGCCCGCCCGGCCGGGCCGACGGTACGCCGGGTAATCCGCCAGGTCCCGCCGGTCCGGCGCACGGTCTGGGTGATCGCGGCCGCCGTGCGGATCGTGATCGGCGCGGCCGGGTCGACGATCAGCAGGATCGAGCTGACGACCGCCTCGTCGGGGCCGTCGCCGGGGTCGATGACCGGGTTCAGCGTCAGGTGCAGGGTCGCCGGGCCCTCGGCGGCCCAGATCGGGCCGACCGCCGAGCGCAGCTCCGCGGCCGGGTGGACGCCCTGAGAGCCGTCCAGCACCGCGTCGGCGGTGAACAGGTCCGCGTACGCGCCCGCGTCCCTGCGGGTGGCGAGCGCGTCGGCGCGGCCGATGAGGTCCAGGATGTCGAGCCGGTCGGCGGCGGACAGCGTCATGCCGCGGGTCCTTCCGGCCGCAGCCAGGCCCCGATCCGCTGCTGGATCTCCGCCGGGAACACGTTCTTGGGAATGACCGTGTGCACGGCCTTGGGGGGTATCGAGCTGTACGCCGAGCCGGTCTGGTTGGCGTACTGAGTGACCCGGAAGCTGAACGCCATGCTGGCCAGCGCGTACACCTCGGGCTCGGTGATCTGGGCAGCCGCGGCCAGCCAGTGGATGGTCTCGCGCAGGCAGGCGACGAGCGCGTCGTCGAGGTCCTGGCCGAACCCGATCACGATCCAGGCGCTGTCGGTCTCGCCGAGCGGGCCACGCAGCGGCACCGACTTGTGCAGGTCATAGCGGACTTCGAGGTTCTCCGCCGCGGTCTCGATCGCGGTCTGGTCGACCACCCCGTCGCCCTGCAGGGCGTGCACGTCGCCGTTCCAGACGCGGCCACCCGGCTTGGCGACCGGCAGGAACAGGTGACTGCCGGCGGTCAGGTCGTGCAGCACCAGGTTCCCGCCGTACGCGCCGGAAAGGATCGCGCTGACCGGATCGTCGCCGGCGGGCTCGACGGCGACGACGCCGAGGAACGGCGCCATCGCCAGCCGGATGCCGTGGGTGAACTCCGCGGTGGTCCGCGCGTCGTCGAAGGTGAAGTAGTGCAGGTACGGCTCGGCGAAGTCGTGCGGCAGCGCGCCGACGCCGAGCGGGAATGAGTTCCAGCCCCAGCCGATCGTGCGCAGCGCGGTGATGCTGCACTCGATCACGTCACCCGGCTCTGCGCCGGTCACCTCGACCGGGCCGAGCATGGAGTACGGCCCGTTGGGATACCGGTGGCGGAGCGGCTCGCGGTCGGCGAACGTCATCCCGAACTTCGCCTCGTTGCCCCAGTGTGTCCAGGTGTTGGGGTAGCGGACCGTGTCACCGGATGCCACCGTGGCGACCGGATTGGCCGTTGGGTCCAGAAAGCCTGATCGAACCGTCTCCGGCGTCGACTCGACCGTATGTGTCGTGGGCACGGGGTCTCCCTCTGGTCAGGTGAATCGCTTGATGAAATCCAGCGCGGTCTGCGCGACCTCGGCCCAGCCGTGGTCGAGGATCAGCGAATGGCCGCGGCCGGGGATCTCCAGGAACTCGGTCACGCCGGGATTATGCCCTTGCCTCTTGTATGTGGCGCGGGCGATGGCTCCCGGGGCTATATTGTCCTTCTCCCCGGAGAGGATCAGCAGTGGCCCGCGGTCCGGGTTGCGGGTGTCCACCTGCGCTTCGGTCTTCGGGTTCAGGTTCGCGGAGGCCGCCTGGAACAACGGCGCTCCCGACGCCGGGACCACGAACGCCCCGAAGAGCTGCCGTGCCTCGTCCTCGGGGATCGCATTGGCGAACGCGAACTGGAACTGCTCGAACGTCAGCGGGACCGCCCGGTGCCGGTTGGCCGGCTTGCTCAGCACCGGGAACGCGGCCTTCAGCGAGGACAGCGGCAGCGGCAGCACGCCGCGGAACGGCGCCGCGTCGATCGCGACGGTGGCGGCCGACAGACCGCGGCCGGCCACGATCTGTGCCAGCAGGCCACCGAAGGAGTGGCCGATCACGGCCGGCTTGCGGTTCAGGGTGGCGATCACCGCCGCGTAGTAGCCGGCGACCTGGCCGACGGTCTTGCCGGCGAACACGCCAGGCTCCGCGGCCGCCTGGGACACGGTGTCCGGGTCGTCCGGCCAGCCCGGGCTGACCGGTGCGTAGCCGGCCTGCTCGAACAGCGCCGCCCACCGGTCCCAGCTCGAGGCCAGCAGCCACAGTCCGTGGATGAACACCACCGGCACCCGCCCGGACGCGTTCGCGCGCGCGACTTGGACACTTAGTCGTCCCACAGCACGTCCCGCAGGAACTCGCCGCCCTGCGCGGTGGCCGCCTTGGCCGCATGAATGTCGCGCAGGGCGTTCAGCATGACGAAGTCGTGGATCGTGCCGTTGTAGCGGACCGAAGTGACCGGGACCCCGGCCGCGCGCAGGTGGGCGGCGTAGGCCTCGCCCTCGTCGCGAAGCACGTCGGCCTCGCCGTTGACGACCAGCGCCGGCGGCAGGCCCGCCAGGTCATCGGCGCTCGCCCGCAGCGGGGAGGCGGTGATCTCGGCGCGCTGCGCCGGGTCGGTTGTGTACTGGTCCCAGAACCACTGCCGCCGCGCTGCTTGGTCATCAGCGTGATCGCGGCGGTCATGTTGCCGCCGACCGAGTCGCCCGCCACCGCGATCCGGCCGCCGTCCAGGTCGTGCTCGCCGCCGCCGCCGGCGATCCACTCGAGGACGGCGTAGATCTCCTCGATCGCCGCCGGGTACCTCGCCTCGGGGGAGAGGCTGTAGCTGGTGAACACCGTGGCCGCCTCGGCGCGCGTCGTCAGCTCGCGGACCAGCCGGTCGTGGGTGTGCACGTCGCCGAAGACCCACCCGGCGCCGTGGGTGTACAAGACGACCGGGAGGACCCCGACGGAGCCGGCGGGCCGGTAGATCGTGAGGTGCACGTCACCGGCGGGGCCACCGTCGATGGTGAGGTTCTCGGTGGTGGCGGCCGGGTCGGGGAAATCGCCGTCCTGGGCGGTGTCGACCGCCGCGCGCCCTTCGGCGACCGGCAGGTCGAACAGGAACGGCGGCTTGGCGGTGGCCTCGACGAAGGCCTGCGCAGCGTCTTCGAGGACCGGGGCACTGGTCGTGTCTGGTGCGCTCATCCCGCCACTATCGTCAGCGGCATCGGCATCTGTCATCAGTCGCCGACTGAGCCCGGCGACTGAACCTGCCGCGCCGCCGGGACCGTCCTGGCGCCCGCGGGCGGCTGGCTGGGATGATCGGCCTGTTATGGATGCGGCGGGGCTGCTGGGTCGAGAGCGTGAAGTCGCGGCGCTGACGTCGATGCTGGACCAGGCGGTCGCCGGGCACGGGTCCGCGGTGCTGCTGCGCGGGGAAGCCGGCATCGGCAAGACAACCCTGCTGGCCGAGGCGGAGCGGCTCGCTGCGCAGCGCGGCCTGCAGGTGCTCACCTGCAGCGGGGTCCGCACCGAGACGGACTTGCCATTCGCCGGCCTGCATCAGCTGCTGCGGCCCGTTCTGGACTTCCTTCCCGGCATTCCCGGCGGGCAGGCGGATCTGCTGCGCGCCGCGCTCGGCCTGGACGACAGCCTGGTGGCCGACCTTTACCGGGTGGCCCTGGCCACGCTGGAGCTGCTGGCCGCGGTGGCTGAGAAGGCGCCGTTGCTGGTCGTCGCCGACGACGCGCACTGGCTCGACCGTCCCTCAGCCGACGTCATCGCGTTTGTCTGCCGCCGGATCTCGGTCGAGCCGATCGCGATCATGGTTTCGGTCCGCGACGGCGGCGGCGATCCGTTCGAGGCCGCCGGGCTTCCTTCGCTGACTGTCGGCGCGCTCGACGCGGACTCGGCCGGGGCTCTGCTCGGCCACGTGGCCCCGGATCTGGCCGGGGAAGCGCGCCAGCGGCTGCTCGACGACGCCGCGGGCAACCCGCTGGCCCTGGTCGAGCTGCCCGCGGCGCTCCGGTCTGCCGGGCTGCTCCCCGGCCGCCTGCCCGTGGGAGATCTGCTCCGCCGGTCGTTCACCGCCCGCGTGGCCGAGCTGCCCGGCCCGGCCCAGCTGCTGCTGCGGGCGGCGGCGGCCGACGCCGGATGCAGCCTTGCGGAGCTGTGCGAGGTGGCCACCGCCGTGTCGGGCCGGGCGGTGACCGAGGCCGACATCCAGCCCGCGATCGACGCCCGGCTGGTTCGGCTCGACGGCGACCGGCTGATCTTCAGCCACCCGCTGATTGCCTCGGCCATCTACCAGTCCCTGACCGTGGGCGAGCGGCAGCGCATCCACCGGGCCCTGGCGCAGGTGATCCCCGCCGGCGACGACCGGCGCGTCTGGCACCGGGCCGCCGCGGTGCTCGGCCCGGACGACGCCGTTGCGGCAGAGCTGGAAGGGCTGGCAGACCGTGCCTCCCGGCGGGGCGCGGTGACGGTGTCCATCGCCGCGCTCGACCGTGCCGCCGGCCTGGTCACCAGCAAGGCCGGTCAGGCCGACCTGATGCTCCGCTCGGCCGAGCTGGCCGCCGAACTCGGCCGTGGCCAGCTGGCCCTGGACCTGCTGGCCCGGACCGACATCGGGCAGGTTGAGCCGTTCGGCCACGCCCGGAGCCTGATCATCTCCGAAGCGGTGCGTCCCGGCCTGGCCGGTGCCGGGGCGTCAGTGGCCGAGCTGGTCGCGGCCGCGCGGGACACCCAGGCGGCGGGTGACACGGACCTGGCGGCGTCGGTGCTGTGGACGGCGGCATCCCGGTGCTGGTGGACGTCCGCGGTTCGGCGGGACCGTCTCGCGGTCGTGGACGCCGTGCAGGCGCTCCACCTGCCGACCGGCGACCCGCGCCGGATCGCGATCCTGTCCTACACCGTCGCCCGCGAGCAGCGCCCGCAGCTGCGCCGAGACCTGCTCGAGGCCAGCCCGGGCCGGCACGACCTGGGCAGCCTGCGATTCATGGCCAGCGCGGCGGAAAACCTCGGCGACCATGCCCTCGCAACCGGGCTGTTCGCCGTCGCGGCGCGGCAGGCGCGGCGGCAGGGGCGCCTCGGCATCATCGCCCGGCTTCAGGCGCTGCAAGCCTGGGCGTCGCTGTGGTCGGCGGACATGGACACGGCAGAGATCCTGGCCAGCGAGACCGAACGGCTGGGCAGCGAGCTGAGTCAGCCCATGTGGCATGGCGCCGCGGTCCTGGAACTGGACCTGGTCACCGCGCTGCGCGGCAGCTACGCGCCCGCGAAAGAACGGCTGCTGGCCGCCCTGGACAGTGACGAGATCCGCGACGTACGGCTCTATCACGCCATGGCCCTGTACGCCCTCGCCGTTGCCGCGCTCGGCGTCGGCCGGTACCACGACGCGTACACGTTGCTGCGCCGCATCGCGGATCCCGCGGACCCGGTCTCGCACTACGGCGCCTGCCAGTGGCTCGTGGGCGATCTTGCCGAGGCCGCGGCCGGGACCGGCCACGCCGCCGAGGACGCCCCGCTGATCGCGAACCTCGCCGCCGACCTGCGCGACCACCCGACACCCGCGGTCCGGTACTCGGTGCTTTACGCGGACGTCATGCTCGCCAGCGACGAGGCTGCCCCGGCCCGGTTCGAGGCCGCGCTGGCCGCGGACCCCGGCGGCAGCGGCCTGGCCGAGGCGCGGCTGCTGTTGGCCTACGGTTCCTGGCTCCGGCGTCACCGGCGGATGCGCGAGGCGCGGGCCGCGCTGGCCCGGGCGCACGAGATATTCACCGGCCTCGGCACCGATGGTTTCGGCTACCGCGCCACCCGGGAACTGCACGCGGCGGGCGCCGCCCGCCAGCCGGGGCGGCGCGACGGCCTGGCCCAGCTCACCCCGCAGGAGCTGCAGATCGCCCAGCTGGCGGCGCGCGGCCTGTCCAACCGGCAGATCGGCGAGCAGCTGTTCCTGTCGCACCGCACGGTGGGTTCGCACCTGTATCACCTGTTCCCGAAGCTCGGGATCACCACCCGCGCACAGCTCCCGGACGCACTGCAGGCGGCGGCACAGGGCAGGCTCCCAGAATCAACAGGGATCGCCCGCTCCGTGTGATGCCAGATCGCCCCTGTGCGGTAAACGGTGGGCAGTGAGGAGCCGCTCACCGGAGGGTTTTGAGATGCTTTCTCCCAGGTCGATCCTTGATGAGATCTTCGACAACGATGAGGCGTTTCAGCTGTTCTGCTCCATCGCTGCCAGCGACGAGTCGCAAGGGGGATGGGAGAACGGCAGAATCGCGGCGCTGGTGCCCCAGTCCGAGCGCGACCTCGCGCCCAAGATCGCCCGGCACGGCGCCGACGAGGACAAGCACGGCCGTATTTTCGCCGCGCTGCTGCGCAAGCGCGGCCTGCAGCCGGTGGACGTTCCCGCGGACACCGACTACACAGTGCGGCTGGAACGCGCCGGCATCGGCCTGGCACACGCCCGGCTGCGAGAGGAACAGCGGCTCACCGAGCAAGACATCGTGACCTATCTGGCGCACAGCCGGGTGACCGAGCAGCGTGCCAGCGAGCAGATGCGGACATTGCGGAAATATGCGGGCTCCCGGCCGGACGTCGGCCGGGCAATCACGATGATTTCGGCCGATGAGGACAACCATCTGGCCTACTGCAATGAGGAGCTGCTGCGGCTGGCCGAGGCCGGGCACGAGGACGCCATCCGGCGCGAACTGCGCGCGACCGCCATGGCCGAGATCGCCGTGTACCGGGACGTGACCACGGCGGTCATGACGCACCTGGGCCAGATCCTGGGCTGGCCCCGGTCCAAGCTCGCCATCCTGGCCGCGGGCGCGCAGGCCGTCTACGCCTACGACCGGCTCGCCGGCTGGCGGCGCATGGTGTCCCTGCGCATGCCTGCCCGCCGCAACGCACTGGGCGGCCCGGCGCCCGCGCAGTCGGGGCGCGTCTAGCCAGAACCAGGCGGCCTAAGGCAGCTCGCTTGGGGCCGTTACTGCGTCCAGTTTGTGGAGTTCGTTGGCGAGCTGGACGCGCGACTGGATGTCGAGCTTGGCGAACACGGCGCGCAGGTGGGTGGCGATGGTGCTGACCGAGACACCCAGCCCGGAGGCGGCCGACTTGTTGGTATGGCCCGAGCCGATGAGCGTCGCGACGCGGCGTTCGGCTTCGGTAAGCGATGACCATCCGGTCGTCGGGCGGGGTGGGGCAGTGGGCCATTTGGCGCGGCGGGTTCCGGCGTCGCGCATGGTCCGCTGCACCACGGCGGACCAGGCCCACGCGCCCATCTGGTGGTACTGATCCCAAGCCATGGGCGCGACCACCTACGAGATCGACAGCAGCCACGTTGTCATGCTGTCGCACCCCGACTACGTCCTCGACGTCATCCGGGCCGCCGCAAACGGAGTCTGAGATGGCATCCGAACAAGTGCTCGACGTCGTCCTCCGGCGCCACATGTTCACCAGCGACCGGCCGTTCCAGGCGGTCCTGGACGGGATATTCGCCGGCATCAGCCAGCCCGATATCGCGGCGCTGTTCGCCAAGCTGGCCGCGAGTGACTCCTAGAGGAGTTCAGCTCGCTGGTCCGCCAGGCGCAGGGCAGCGCCGGGCTGATGCGGTTCCTGCAACTCGACCTCGACGCCGCGCTGGCCCACGACCCGCAGGCCCGCGACCGGGCCGGGCGCCGCCTGGTGCGGCTGATCGCCGGCAACCCGGTCACGATGGGCCAGATGACCCGGCAGGTAACCGACGCAGGCTCCTACGCACCGGTCACGATCCTGGTCGAAGAACTACCGGGCGGCGGGACCCGGGTCGCTTACGACACCGTGTCCAGCGCGATCGCACCGTACGGCGATGCGGCCGCTTCCCAGGTCGCCGAGCGTCTGGACGCGGAGGTCCTCGGGCTGCTGCACCAGGCGACCGGGGTACCGGCCTGAACCAGCCTCCGAGTGTCACGTCGTTCTCCTTAACTCACGCGTTCAGCACCGACTCAGGCTGGCCGCCCGGCAGGTGATTAGGCATCACAGGAACCCGGTGATTTGCCATCGTTGACACACCGGCGGCAACCGTCCCAGCCGCCGGGGCCGTCCCGATGGAAGGACTCCCGTTGGCCGCCGAACGCCGGTTTCTGAATCTGAACGTCTACCTGCGCAACTCGGGCTATCACGAGGCTGCCTGGCGGGTCTCGTCCGCCGGCCCGGACGACGTCCTCGATCCGAGGTACTACACAGGGCTCGCCAGAACGGCCGAACGCGGCGTGCTCGACTCGATCTTCCTGCCGGACAGCCCCGGCGTGGCCGAGTTCCGGTCGGAGTACCTGCCCGGCGCCGGCCTGGACCCGCTGATGCTGCTGTCATCGGTGGCGACCGCGACCGAGCAGATCGGGCTCATCGCCACCGCATCCACCACCTACAGCTATCCGTGGGACGTGGCCCGGCGCGTGGCCACGCTGGACTTCCTCAGCAACGGGCGGGCCGGATGGAACATCGTCACCACCGTGGAGCCCGCAGCCGCGGGCAACTTCGGCGATCAGCCCCATCCGCCGGCGGCCGGCCGGTACGAGCGGGCCGGCGAGTACGTCCAGGTCGTGCTCGAGCTCTGGGACGCGTGGGACGACGACGCCGCGGTCATGTCGCGGCAGACCGGCCAGTGGGCCGACCCGGCCAGGCTGCACCCGCCCCGGCACCACGGCACCCACTTCGACGTCGCGAGCTACCTGCCGTTCCCGCGCTCGCCGCAGGGGCATCCGTTCCTCACCCAGGCCGGTTCCTCTCCGCCGGGCATCGCACTGGCCGCCCGGTACGCCGACGCCGTGTTCACCCCGCTGGCCAACGTCGATGCTGGCGTCTCGTTCCGGCATAACCTGCGATCCCAGGCCGCGGGATACGGAAGGGACCCCGACCAGGTGCGGGTCCTGCCCGGGCTGTCGTTCCTGCTCGCCGGCACCGACGCCGAGGCCGCGGCGCTCGGGGCCGATCTGGAGGCAGCAGCCAGCAGCGAGTTCCGCTGGCGGAACCTGGCGAACCTGGCCGGGCTGGACTACACCACGATCGATCCCGACGTCCCGTTCCCGCCCGGACTCCTCGCCAGCGCTCCGAAGACGAGCTTCGGGGCCTCGATCTACAAGATGGCCGCCGAGGACCCCGCTGCCACGTTCCGGACCGTCGCCCAGCGGCTGTCCGCACTGCCCGGCGGGCTGGATTACACCGGAACTCCGGAGGGCATGGCCACACTGATCACCGAGTGGTGGGAGGCCCGCGCCTGCGACGGGTTTACGATCATGCCCAACGTGCTGCCCGGCCAGCTCGACGCGTTCGTCGACCATGTCGTGCCGATCCTGCAAAAACAGGGCATCGCCCGGACCGAGTACGCCGGCACAACGCTGCGCGAGCACGTCGGCCTGCCCCGGCCGGCAGCGCACCGCCGACCGGGAGAATGAGATGACCGCAGCCTTTCTTTCCGACGTCCGCGACACGGTCGTGCCCGACCGCAACGGCAGGCATGGCCCGCTGCCGCCGCTGCTCGTCAGCATGACGCTGGTCACGGGGCTGGTCGACGCGTTCTGCTACCTGGTTCTCGGGCACGTCTTCGTGGCCAACATGACCGGTAACGTCGTGTTCATCGGGTTCGCCCTGGCCGGCGTGCCCGGATTCTCGCTCGGGGCGTCCCTCACGGCGCTGGCCGCGTTCGCCGTCGGCGCCCTGCTCGGCGGCAGGCTGGTCGCACGACTCCGTGATCATCGCGGCCGCCTGCACTCGTTCGCGAGCGCGGTGCAGGCTGCGTTCCTCGCCGTCGCGGTCGTCCTCGGGGTCGCCGCCGGCGGCGCGCCAGCGGCCGGTTACCGGTACACGCTCATCGTCGCGCTGGGCATCGCGATGGGGGTCCAGAACGCGTCCGCCCGCGCGATCGCGGTGCCCGACCTCACCACCACCGTGCTCACGCTCACGATCACCGGGATCGCCGCCGACAGCGCGCTGGCCGGCGGCTCCGGGTCAAAGGCGGGCCGCCGCCTGGTCCCGGTCGTGACCATGCTCGTCGGCGGCCTGCTCGGCGCCGTGCTGATCCGGCATGCCCAGGGCTACGACGCGCTCGTCATCGCGCTGGCCACGATCATTGCCGGCGCCGCGGTGAGCCACCTGACCGGGCGGGCAGACCCGGGGTGGGTGCGCGCGCACGGCTAACGGGGAAACCTGTCGGTACTGGGAAACGCGCCGGCAGATAGGCCTGACGCGTTTCCCCACTGATCCGGTCCAGCGGCGCTCTGGCACCCCGCCGCGGGGAATAACGGGGGCGGCCGGTTGTTCAGATACATGCAAACGCATATATCAGGGCGGGAGGCCATACCATGCAGTTCGGGATCTTCTCGGTGAGCGACATCACCCGGGATCCGGTGTCGGGGGAGACGCCGAGCGAGGCGGAACGGATCGACGCGGTCGTGAAGATCGCGCAGCAGGCCGAGGACGTCGGGCTTGACGTGTTCGCGATCGGCGAGCATCACAACCCGCCGTTTTTCTCGTCCTCGCCGACCACGCTGCTCGCGTTCGTCGCGGCCACCACGAAGAGGCTGATCGTGTCGACCGCGACGACGCTGATCACGACCAACGACCCGGTCCGCATCGCGGAGGAGTACGCGATGCTGCAGCACCTGTCGAAGGGCCGGATGGACCTGATGCTCGGGCGCGGCAACACCGCCCCGGTGTACCCGTGGTTCGGCAAGGACATCCGGGACAGCCTGCCGCTGGCGCTGGAGAACTACAACCTGCTGCACCGGCTGTGGCGTGAGGACGTCGTGAACTGGGAGGGCAAGTACCGCACCCCGCTGCAGGGCTTCACCTCGATCCCGCGGCCCCTGGACGACGTGCCGCCGTTCGTGTGGCACGGCTCGATCCGGACCCCGGAGATCGCCGAGCAGGCCGCGTACTACGGGGACGGCTTCTTCGCCAACAACATCTTCTGGCCCAAGGAGCACTACATCCGCCTGATCCGGTTCTACCGGCAGCGCTACGCGCACTACGGCCACGGGACCGGCAAGCAGGCGATCGTCGGCCTCGGCGGGCAGGCGTACATCGCCAAGAACTCCCAGGACGCCAGGCGCGAGTTCCGGCCCTACTTCAACGAGGCGCCGGTCTACGGGCACGGGCCGTCGATGGAGGAGTTCGAGGAGCTGACGCCGCTGTCGGTGGGCAGCCCGCAGGAGGTCATCGACAAGACCCTGACGTTCCGCGAGCACTTCGGCGACTACCAGCGGCAGCTGTTCCTGGTGGACCACGCTGGCCTGCCGCTGACCATGGTCCTGAACCAGCTCGAACTGCTCGGCGGTGAGGTGGTGCCCGTGCTGCGCAAGGAGATCGCGGCACGGCAGGACCCCGAGACCCCGGAAGCTCCTACCCATGCCAGCCTGGTCAAGGCCAAGTACGGCGACGAGGCTCCGCGCCAGCCGCGCCCGAACGCCAACCGCGGCGACAACGTCACCGGCGGGTCTCCTTACCAGGATTCCGCGCCGGAGTCCGAGGCCGAGTACCCGGACCTCTGATGGCCGCCAACCGTCGTCATCCCGCCAACGACGCCTGGGAGGCGCTGCTGTCCGCTCACGCCGCGCTGATGAAGGAGTTCGCGGCCGAGGACATCTGGGGGGATCTGTCGATGCGCGAGTACGACGTGCTGTACACGCTGTCCAAGTGCCCCGAGCCGGTGCGGATCGGCGAGCTGAACCGGCACGTCCTGCTCAGCCAGCCGGCCCTGTCCCGGCTGGTCGACCGGCTGGCCGAGCGCGGCCTCGTCGAGCGCAAGCCCGACCCCGCCGACGGGCGCGCGATCCGGCTGGCGCTCACCGACGCGGGCCGGGTGCTGCAGCGCCGGGTCGGGCTGCGGCACGGCAGCAGCGTCGCCCGTGCCATGACGGCCCGGCTGACCGCCGGCGAACTGCGGGAACTGGAAACGATCTGCCTGAAGCTTGCCAACGATACGAACGGAACCAGCCAGCTATGAGCACCCCTGAGGAACGCGAGCAGTTCAAGCTTGTGGTGGTCAGCGCCGGGACCGGGGATCCGTCCTCGACCAGGCTGCTGGCCGACCGCATCGCCGAGCGCGCCGCGGCCATCGCGGCCGGGCACGGCAACACGGCGACGGTCAGCAACATCGAGCTGCGCGACATCACCCCGGACATCTCCACGGCGCTGACCTCACAGCTGATCACGCCGAAGATGCAGCAGGCGGTCATGGCCCTCGCCGAGGCAGATGGCATCGTCGCCGCCACCCCGGTCTACAAGGCCGGGCCCAGCGGCCTGTTCATCTCCTTCTTCCACGCGCTGGACAACGACCTGATCATCGCCAAGCCAGTCGTGCTCGCCGCGACCGCCGGAACCGCACGGCACGCCCTGGTCACCGACGATCAGATGCGCCCGATGTTCGCCTACCTGCGCGCGATGACGGTGCCGACCTCCGTGTTCGCGGCGCCCGAGGACTGGGGTGACCCCGAACTGAACAAGCGCATCGACCGCGCCGCGCTCGAGCTCGTGCTGCTGATGGAAAGCGGCTTCGCCCGGAAGATCAAGGACGAGGCCTGGGACAGCTACCAGCACTCCTACGGCAGCGCCGGCGGCGCCGAGACCTCGATCGACCTCGACAGCGACCTGATGCGCCTCGCGACCGGCGGATCCGCAACGTAAGCCACCATCGTTCAAGACCTCATGAACGGTTGCCTTGGCCTAGTCGGCTCGGGTCCGCAAGGTGAGCGGCGAGCTCCGCAACGACAGCGCCAGCGATTGGTCAACGACGAGACCGCTGCCTGACGAGCTACCCGGCAATGTCGATCGCACCCTCTTCGGCGCGGTCGTGTGGTTCCGCGATGTCTCGGAGATCTGGTGGCGGCGGCGGCCGGATGGCGCACTCGACGAGATACCGCCCGGATATCCAAGACCCTGACCGGCACGCACGCCCCTGGCGCTGGGATATACCAGTCTCAAAAGATCTTGGTATCTGGGATACCTGGCAGACTTGCACCCGACCGCGTGCTCTGGGGCCAATGCCGCGTACTTAAGGACTTGCCGGCGACGGAAACGGTCGATCGGTGAGCTGTTTCATGATCTGGGTGGCAAACGTCGTGTATTTGGTCGTTATCCACCCAGATCATGGAAATCGAATGTCTGAGCGGACCCCTGCCAGAACGGTTGGGGCTGGTGAGACTTGTGGTACAGCAGGGAATGTCTCAGTCTCGCGTCATAACTCGGCCACCGCCGCGTTAAGTACGCGGCATTGTGCTCTGGGGCTCTGAATAGGGCCGGGATCATCACAACCATTCCCCGCAGAACTAGCTGGGCTCAGATCCCGCTGACGACTCAACTGGATGGGCCAGGGTGAACGCCAGGGCGGCCTCGATGACCCGAGCGGACACGTGCGCGACCTCGTCCGGGGACCGGCCGAGATCGCCCGCCAGCGACTGAGTGGTGAAGCCGGACAGCTGCACCGCTACGGCGTCGACCAGCCACCGCGGCGGAGGGCCCGGCGCGCCACGGGCCCGCCACAGCAGCTCGGTCACCCCGGCCGCGAAGCGGTTGCGGCTCTCCCGGCACTCCGCCGCGACCATCGCGAGATCGGGCGACAGGTCGGCCGCCTGAACGCCGACGAGGTCCCAGAAAACGCGCCCGTTGCGTGCATTGAGCCGGTGCGTGACCTCGAGCAGCTCCAGCAGCCACTCACGCAGGTCATCGCCGTCGGGCGGAGCCGGGATCTGCTCCGCGTAACGGCGGACGCCGGCCCTGATCACGGCGACGAACAGGGCGTCCCTGGTCGCGAAGTGGCGGAAGACCGTACGCCGGCTGACGCCGGCGGCCTCGGCCACATCGTCGACGGTCGCGGCCAGGCCACGCGCCGCAAGTGCGGCCCCGGCGGCGCGCAAGATGCGCGCCTGCGCAACCTCCCGCTGCTCGTCGGCGAGCGACGGCACGGTGAGCGTTCCCTGAGCCACCCGCCGATGCTAGCACCGGGACGTTGCGTATGTCACACCTGAGTGACAGGATGTCACTGTCTAGTGGCGCTGTCTCGCCGGAGGAGACGGGCCGATGCGACGGAGGGACGATGGCGACGACCGAGAGCCCGGCACGGACCGGCGGCATCGACACCGACACGCTGCGCCGCAAGTACGCGCAGGAGCGGGACAAGCGGCTCCGCCCCGACGGCAACGACCAGTACATCCGGCTCGCCGGCCAGTTCGCGCACTACCTCGACGACCCGCACACGCCGTGGACCGAGCGGGCGCCGCTGACCGACCACCGCACGGTCGTGTGCATCGGCGGCGGGTTCGCCGGCCTGGTCGTCGCCGCCCGGCTGCGGCAAGCCGGCGTCGACGTGCGCATCATCGAGAAGGCCGGCGGCTTCGGCGGCACCTGGTACTGGAACCGCTATCCCGGCGCGCAGTGCGACACGGCGTCGATGGTGTATCTGCCGCTGCTGGAAGAGACCGGGCACATGCCCACGGAAAAGTACGTGCACGGCCCGGAGATCCTCGCGCACTGCCACCGCATCGGCCGGCAGTTCGGCCTGTACGACGACACGCTGTTCCACACCGAGGTCACGGCGCTGACCTGGGATGAGGCAGAGGCGCGCTGGGTCATCGAGACCAGCCGGGGCGACCGGCTGACCGCCCAGTTCGTCGTGGCAGGCACCGGCCCGCTGAGCGTGCCCAAGCTGCCCGGGATCCCGGGCATCGGCTCGTTCAGCGGCCACTCGTTCCACACCAGCCGATGGGATTACGGCTACACCGGCGGCGACTCCGACGGCGCGCCGATGCACAAGCTCGCCGACAAGCGGGTGGGCATCATCGGCACCGGGGCGACCGCGGTGCAGTGCGTGCCGCACCTGTCCAGGGACTCCCGCGAGCTGTACGTGTTCCAGCGCACGCCGTCCTCGGTCGACGTGCGGAACAACCACCCGATCGACCCGCGCTGGTTCGCCGAGGTCGCGACGCCGGGCTGGCAGCGGCGCTGGCTGGAGAACTTCACCGACAACCAGTCCGGCGGGAGCCCGGACGAAGACCTGGTGCAGGACGGCTGGACCGACATCGCACGCCGGGTGCGGGCCAGGATCGGCGCGCTGCCGCCGGAGAACCGCGGCCTGCCGGCCATGATCGCCGCGTTCGAGGAGTCCGACTTCGAGAAGATGGAGGAGATCCGCGCCCGCGCCGAGGCCGTCGTGCGGGACCCCGGCACCGCACAGAAGCTCAAGGCCTGGTACCGCCAGCTGTGCAAGCGGCCCTGCTTCCACGACGAGTACCTGCAGGCCTTCAACAGCCCAACAACGCATCTGGTCGACACCGACGGCAAAGGCGTGCAGGAGATCACCGCCACCGGTGTGGTGGTGGCGGGCCGGCCCTACGAGCTTGACTGCATCATCTACGCCTCCGGCTTCGAGGTCGGCACCCCCTACGCCCGGCGGGCCGGGTTCGAGATCACCGGCCGGGACGGCGGCACGCTGTCGGAGTACTGGGCCGACGGGATGCGGACCCTGCACGGCATCCACGTCCGCGGGTTCCCGAACCTGCTGTTCGTGCAGCCGACGCAGGGCGCGAACCTGATCTCCAATATCCCGCACAACATCGTCGACTCCGCCCGGACCATCGCGGCCACCGTCCGTCACGCCCTGGACAGCGGATTCACCGCGGTCGAGCCGTCGCAACGGGCCGAGGACGCGTGGGTCGAGCTGCTGCAGACCGGCCCGGCCAGCATGATCGGCGGGCCCGACTGCACCCCGGGCTACTACAACAACGAGGGCCAGGACCCGGGCTTCTT
>JASHOI010000420.1 GCA_030041195.1 Streptosporangiaceae bacterium
AGCCTTAGGCGGAAAGTAAATCTGCTGCTCGGCAAGCTGGCTGCGCACCGTGTTGTGCACATAAGTGGACCCCCAGATCAGCAGTCCGCCTGCGATCCCCAGGACCACCGTCAGCGCCAGCCCCGCCCTGCCCAGGACGGTGAGGGCCTTCGGGCTCATTGTCGTGCCTCCTGTCTGCAACCCGGGCCACACGACCCAGGACGCTCCGATTTCCATTACCTCGATCCTTCCGCCCAGCAATAAGCATCACTACGGCTGAATGTCCTCTTGTAATGGGGACTTCGGTCATATTCGAATTGCCCGGCGCAGGGCAGGAAGGTCGACCCGCCAGGGCCATTGGTCACGGGCCGACGCGCTACGTGGCCGCTGAGAACACGGCGTGACGAGCAACGGATGTTTCGATAACGAAGGAGGAAGCCATCGGGTCGGGCGCACGCCGCATGATCCACGAACAGGACCAGAAAATCAGACGGCGGGCGGTCCTTCGGGGCTCAGCTCAAAGCCGGTGACAATCTGGGGCTCGATCTGGATCACGTACCCCATTTCCATTTCCCCGGCCAGCCAGGGGCGCAGCGCCACATTGCAGCGGGCGGCTTCCTCGGGATCGTCAATGATCCTGGCCAGGCCGGTGACGACGACGCTCCACCCGGTGCGCTCGGCTGGATTGATGTCGTCGGCCTCATAGGCCACCACCGTGCCGCCAGGAGTACTCGTCACGCCGACAATTGCGGCGCCCTCGTGGCTGCAGATGGTGATCCGCCCGTCCAGCAGTACGTGATTGACCGGGCGTATCGCTGGAAGAGCCCGCCGCGTGAACACGACCCGGCCGAACGGCACGCTGCCCAGCCGTTGCAGGGCCTCGGTTCTGTCCAGCTCGTGCAAGACTCGGAGCCCGCCCATGTCGAGCTGCCTGCTCCTTCATGTCGATGCCGGTATTCGCTGCCTTCCGGCCGTGGCTTGCTGACCCGATGGATCATGTGGCGCCGGCGCCTGGGAAACAAGGGACCAAGGTCCCGTCCCGCGCCTGCCTCGCACCGTCAGCCGGTGCGCACTGGGTCGGCTTCCGACACCACACTGGTCCCGGCGATTATCACCACAGGGCACGGCGCGGCACGGAGGCAATCACGGGCGACCGGGCCGAGCGGAGCCCTGGGCTCGCCTGCCGGGACGTCGGCCAAGCCGGGCGAGCGGGTGCTGCCCAGGACGAGCATGGCCGCGCCCGGCGCACGGTCGAGAAGCACCCGGACCGGCAGGCCATCGGCAACCTCAAACTGGACGGCTGGCCAGTTGTCCGGCCCGGCCGCTTCCCGTATCAGCGCGCTGAGGACGGCCCCATCTGCCGCACGGCCGGCCGCGCGCTGCTCGGCGCTCGGCGGCGCATAGTGGGCCTGCGCCACGCCCGGTGCGTCCCGGACGTGCACCACGTGCAGCCGCATGCCCCGGAGCCGGGCCTCCGCAGCAGCCCACCGGACGGCGGCCACCGAAGCCCGGGAACCGTCAACCCCGACCAGAATCCGCCCCTGGGAAGCCCGTACGGCCATCAACGTGACCCGCTCTCCAGTGGTCTGCCGACGGCCGAATCGCGCATCACCACGACAGGGCAGGTGGCGTGCTGCACGCAATGCTGGCCGGTCGACCCCAGCAGCGCCTCGACGAATCCGCCGTGGCCACGATTGCCGACGACCAGCAGATCCGCCCCTGCCGCCTCCTCCAGCAGCACCTGGGCGGCGTTCCCCTGCACGACCTTGTACGTGACCTTGGCCGACGCGGCATCGTCAGCCGCATCGGCAACAGCCTCGCTGACGGCCTGCTTGGCCAACTGCTCCCAGTCGACATCCGACACCGGCACCGGGTAACCGCAGGTAGGAGGGATTTCCCAGGCGATGACCGCCTCCACGACGGCCCCGGTCAGCCTGCCCTGCTCCACGGCCCAGGACAGCGCCGCCTTCGACGGTGCCGAACCGTCCACCCCAACCACGATCCGCCGCTTCCCACCGTTCCCGGCTCGTGCCGCCATGCCTGCCTCCCCGGAAGGGTCATCGATTTGTGGTCGTATTCGCAACGGTCGCGACTGTGGCAACCGAGGACCAGGGACGCTGGACCTGGTGCAGGGAGACCTTGGTCCCGAGGTCTTCATGCCCGGCAGCCGGGAGCGCCGCATGGACCAAGGGCCCGGCCGTTGATGGCCTATGCCCCTGCTCCTGCGTGCCTTGCCGGATAAGGCTGCTGCTGCATCCCGCCGGAGGTGATGATCATGAGTGGCAAGACCCGGGCATCGGCGCAGGCACCCGCCCGGGGAGTGCGGCTGGCCCGGCTGCTGGTCGGCCGGAACAGGCTGCGGCGGCCTTCCGACCGGCTCGAAGGCTTCCTGGTGATACTGCTGACCGCGGCGTTTCTCGCCGCTGTCGCGGCCGCGCCCTATTTCGGTGAGCGGCTCTACCAGTCTCAGCGCGCTGACGCGGCCGGGTTGCACTCGACCACGGCAGTGCTGACCGAGAGCGGCCCATCCAACAACTACGTGACCGCCGTGGGCGAAGCTAGCGCCCGCTGGCGGGCACCGGACGGCCGGGAGCAGAAAGGCATCCTCACCACGGTGACCGCGCCCGGCATCTCCGGCGCGGCGGACGGGTCCCGCGTCCAGGTGTGGCTGACCTACTCCGGCCAGCCACAGTCCCCGCCCATCGATGCCGGCCAGTCCATGTTCGCCTCGGCCGTGCTGGCTATCGGCGCGGTGGTCGGTGCGGCGATCGTGCTGCTCGTCTGCTACTGGGTGGGCCGCCTGGCACTCGACCGCCGACGCCTGGCCAACTGGACGTCCGAATGGTCGCTGACCGGCCCACGATGGACGACCCGGCTCTGACCGTAGTTTCGCGGGGTGACTTCAGATGACCGTAAAGACAACAGTCCCATCGGCGTCGCGCCCGGCCGGCAGACCTGGTGCGCCCGCCCGGCCCTGGCTGGCGCTTGCCGTGCTGTGCGTCTCGCTGCTGATTGTGACGCTGGACAACACGGTGCTCAACGTCGTGCTGCCGACCCTGGTCCGGGACCTGCACGCGACAACCAGCCAGTTGCAGTGGATCGTCGACGCGTACGTGATGGTGTTCGCCGGGCTGCTGCTGGTGGCCGGCAGCGTGGCCGACCGCGTCGGGCGGAAGCGGACATTCCTCGTCGGCCTGGCCGCGTTCGCCGCCGGGTCGGCCTGGGCGGCTTTCTCCGGGTCGGTCGGGGTGCTGATCGCTGCCAGGGCGAGCATGGGCATCGGCGCCGCCCTGATCATGCCGTCGACCTTGTCGATCATCACCGACATGTTCCGCGACGGCGCGGACCGGCAGCGGGCCATCGGCCTGTGGGCCGGCACGAGCGGGGTGGGTATCGCGCTCGGCCCGATCATCGGAGGCCTGCTCCTCGCTCACTTCTGGTGGGGGTCGGTGTTCCTGATCAACGTGCCGATCGCCCTCGTCGGCATCGCCTGCGCGCTGCCGCTGGTGCCTGATTCGGCCAACCCGGCCGCGGCCGCTCCCGACCTGGCCGGCGCGCTGCTGTCGATCGCGGGACTCGGCCTCGTGCTCTGGTCGCTGATCGAGGCGCCGGTG
>JASHOI010000421.1 GCA_030041195.1 Streptosporangiaceae bacterium
CGGCCGGCATCGCGGCGGTGCCGGCCGCGTCGAGCTCGGCGCGGCACGCGTCGAGCTCGTCATCCAGCGGGGACGGCCCGATGAGCGCGCAGCACCGGCGGCCGACGCCGAGGGCCAGCGAGCCGTTGCCGCGCAGTCCCTCCGACTGCGCCGCGACCGGGTCGTAGGGCCGCAGGCCGACCAACCTGCCGTCGGGCACGAACAGCCCGGCGAAGCTGAGCTGAACCGTGGCGCTCGCGTTCACGGCCCCGAGCCGCTGCCGCGCCGCGGTGAGCCCCTGCCGGTGTCTGGCGTCGGCGAGCAAGGTCACCGCGGTGTCCTCCGGGCCGCGCGCCACGACCAGCAGCAGGTCGACGATCCCCCAGCCGCTCACCCACGGTGCCTCGCCGTCGAGCAGCCATCCGCCGTCGGCCGGCCGCGCGGTGAGCCGCGGCGGCCCGGGCAGCAGCCCGGCCAGGGCCACCCCGCCGCGCACCTCGCCGCTCACCACCCTGGGCAGCAGCTCGTCCCGCAGCGCCGCCGGCGTGCCGGGATCGAGCATGGCGCCGAGCAGGCGGAAGTGCTGCAGCCACACGAACGTCGAGGCCAGGCACGCGCCGGCGAGTTCCTCCACCACCAGGAGCACCTCGGCTTCGCCGAGACCGAGCCCGCCGACCGCGACCGGGGCGAAGATCCCGTAGAGCCCGGCATCCGCGAGGCCGCGCAGGTGCTCCTCGGGAACGGTGTCCGCCGCGTCGACCGCCGCCGCGTCGGCGCGGAACCTCGCGGCGAGCCGGGTCACCGGCGCGGGCAGGCCGGGTGTCTCGGTCATCGGCGCTGTCATACCCGCTGGGTGGGCCGGGCCTGCGCGAACGTCCACCGGTTGCCTTCGAGGTCCTCGGCGACGTAGCTGGGCAGCCACGGCCATTCCTTGCGCTGCAGGATCGCGGCGCCGGCCTGCTCCGCGTGCGCAAGGTGCGCGTCGAGGTCGTCGACGTAGACCCACGGCACGTGGGCCGGCTCCGGGGCCGCGGTCCCGGCTGTGCCGCCCTCCCTGCGGAAGATCATCAGCGATGCGTTGCCGATCCGGAACTCGATCCACGGCGCGCCGTGCGGGCCTTCCGGCAGCGGATCGGGTTCCGGCGGCAGCGTGGTCACCGGGTCGAAGCCGAAGACGCCGGCCAGCCAGCGCGCCGCGGCGCCCGGGCGGTCGTAGTAGACGCCCAGGCCCAGCCGGGCGATGTCGGCCTGCCGGTGCGGCTCGTGATCACGCCGGGCGCACCACCGGCCGAACCACAGCGGGACCACCCGGCTCCACGCCGTGCCGCCGCGGTCCTGGCCCCCGGCCGGGATCCGGTGCTCGACCACCACGCGCGTGCCGGAGCCGGCGGGCTCGAACCTGACCTCGGTCTGCACGTCATCGACCGAACTGGCCCAGCACAGCCGCTCCCCCGGCTCCCAGACCGTGATCCGCGCCTTCTCCCGCATCGGCCCGCTGACCGGGTCGTCCAGAACCTCGCCGATCCGCCCTCCCACGCCGGGCTCGCAGCGGACCTCGACGACCCGCCCCGCGTCGTAGAAGTTGATGGGCCCGCGGACCCACCAGAGGTCCATCTCCTCGGTGAACACCCGGAACGCGTCGGACGGGCTGACCGAGACCTCGACCTGTGACGAAACGACGGCCGGCTCCGTCATCGCTCCCCCTCGATGTGCCTCCTGAACGACCGGAGCTGCTCGTCCCATTGCGCCTGTAGCTGGTCGAGCCACGCCCGCAGCGCCGCGATCGGCTCGGTGCGCAGCCGGAACACCCGCAGCCGAGCGTCACCGGCTACCCGCTCGTCGGCGACGATCCCGGTCTCGAGCAGCACGCGCAGGTGCTTGCTCATCGCCGCCGAGGACACCTGCGCCGCCCGCGCCAGCTCGCCGGCGCGTTGCGGCCCGCCGCTGAGCAGTTCGACCACGGCCAGGCGGGTCGGCTCGGCCAGCGCCGCCAGCACGACCGCCGTCTGGCCGCCGGGACTTCCTCTCTCCACAGAGGAAAATATTTCCTTTAGCGGCAATAATTGTCAAGGATCACCGGACGACCAGGCAGAACGGGTGCCCGGCGGGGTCGGTGTACACGCGCCACGGGATCTGCTCGCCGTCCGGGCCCAGCTTCGGCGACACGTGCTCGCCGGTGAACACGGCGCCCGCCGCGATCACCCGCTGGTGCGCGGCGGCCAGGTCGTCGACCAGCACGTCGAAGTGGACGATCGGCCGGCGGGCATCTCCCGCCGGCCGCGCCGGACCGGTGCCCTGGAACGAGAGCCGCTGGCCGTGCGGCGGCGGCTCCAGCGTGACCCAGCCGGGATACCACTCGACCGGGGTGCCGCCGAGCAGGCCCGCCCAGAACCTGGCCAGGTCCCAGGGATCTGGGCAATCGAGGACGATCTCGCGGATCCAGCCCACCGGCCCGTGGGCGTCAGCGTTCATGGCTCTGATCGCTGCGTCAGACCGGCACGGCCGCGCCGTTGACGAGGCCGGACGACGGCGCGGCGAGGAACAGGTAGGCCCGGGCGACGTCCGCGATCTTCGGCCAGGCGTCGTGGTCGGCGTCCGGCATGGCCGTCCGGTTGGCCGGGGTGTCGACGATGCTGGGCACGACGGAGTTCACCGTGACCCCGGTGCCGCGCACCTCGTCGGCGGCCATCGACACGAGGTGCAGCACGCCCAGCTTGCTCACCGAGTAGGCGAACCCCGAGCCCCTGCTCACCACGCCGGCCCGGCTGGCGGTGTGCACGATCCGGCCCTCGCCGGCCGCCTGCATGACCCGCATCGCGTGCTTGGTGATCAGCGCGGCAGTCACCAGGTTCAGCTTGAGCTGGCCGGTCAGCTCCGCCGGGTCCAGTTCGGCGAGCGGCCGCTGCGGCGCGAACCCGCCCACCGTGTTCACCACGGCCCAGGGCGCGGGCCCGGCGTCGAACACGGCGGCCACCTGAGCGTCGTCGGCCACGTCCGCGGCCTCGTAGCTGACGCCGGCCAGGCTGCGGTCGCCCTGGGGCAGCATCCGGTCCACGCCGGTGACCGAGGCCCCAGCCGCCGCGAACGCCGCTGCCAGGCCGGCACCGAGCGCACCGGCAGCGCCGAAGACCAGAACGCTGCGTCCGGCGAAAACGGCTTCCTGCATCCCGTGCTCCCCTCGTGTGGTGGTCACGCTAGTCCCCGTACGGCGCGCGCCGGGGGGATGTCGCCGCGGATCGCCGAGACCATGTCCAGGGCCTGGCGGGTCTCGGCGACGTGGTGGGCGCGGAAGATCCGGGCCCCGAGCCACGCGCAGACGGCGGTCGTGGCGAGCGTTCCGGCCAGCCGCTCCGCCACCGGCAGGTCCAGCGTCTCGCCGATGAAGTCCTTGTTGGACACCGCAACGAGGACCGGCCAGCCGGTCGCCACCATCTCCGGCAGCCGCCGGGTGACCTCGAGCGAATGCCAGGTGTTCTTGCCGAAGTCGTGCGCGGCGTCGATCACGATCCGGGACGGGTCTACGCCGTCCGCGACCGCGCGTGCGGCCAGCGTCAGCGTCTGGTCGAGCACGTCGCCCATGACGTCGGGGTAGCTCACCCGCAGCGGCCTGGTCCGCGGGGCCTGCCTGCCCACGTGCGCGCAGACCAGGCCGGCCCCGAACTCCGCGGCGACCTCGCCGAGCCGCCGGTCCCAGCCGCCCCAGCTGTCGTTGATCAGGTCGGCGCCGGCCGCGCACGCCGCCCTGGCCACCTCGTGCCGCCAGGTGTCGACGCTGATCACGACGGCGGGGTGGGCGGCGCGGACGGCGGCGATGAAGCCGGCGATCCGCCGGATCTCCTCGGCCGGATCGACCTCGGCGCCGGGCGCCGCTGGCACGCCGCCGACGTCGACGATGTCGGCGCCCTCGGCGACGGCCTGGTGCACCCGGTCCATGGCCGCGGCCTCGTCCCAGGTCACCGCGGGCCGGTAGAACGAGTCCGGGGTGCGGTTCACGATGGCCATGACCAGCAGCCGGCCCGGGGCGAACGTGGCCCGCCCCAGCCGCAGGGCGCGCTGCCGGTCTCCCATGACCTGCGATACTAGATCCGCTCAGCCCGCCGCCCCCCCGGAGGCCAGCATCCAGCACCGTGTGCCGCGCCCGTTGCGCCCGCCGCGCCCGTCATGAGGCGGCCGCTCCTGGTGCACCTGGGGCCGGCGCTGGAAAACCGCGACTTCCGGCTGTGGTGGCTGGCCATGCTCGGCATGAACTCGTCGCTGCAGATGCTCGAGGTGGCCATCGGCTGGGAGGTCTACGCGCTGCGGCGCAGCCCGCTTGACCTCGGCTGGATCGGGCTCGCCGAGTTCGCCCCGATGTTCGTGCTCGCGATCCCCGCCGGGCACCTGGCCGACCGGCTGTCCCGGCGGCTGGTGTTCACCGCGGCGCTGCTGGTCGGCGTCGCGGTCGGAGCCGGCCTGGCCGTGCTGAGCGAGCTGGCGGTTTCGTCGGTGCTGCCGTACCTGGCGCTCGCGGCCGGGGCCGGAACGGTCCTGGCGATCGGCACCCCGGCGGCGCGGGCCATACCTCCCACGCTGGTCCCGGCCACGCTGCTGCCCAGCGCGATGACGCTGCGTTCGATCGCCTCGCAGGCCGCGCAGGTGCTCGGCCCGGCCATGGGCGGGCTGCTGTACGGCGTCTCGCCCGTGCTGGTCTACGCGCTGGCCGCGGCCCTGTGCCTGCTCGCGTCGGTGTCGGTGGTGATGATCAGGGCCCGGCCGCCCGCGGCGGTCGCGCCCGCCTCACCCGGCACCCCCACCTCACTCAGCACATCCACCTCACCCGCCACGCCCGCCTCACCCGGCATCGAGAGCGTGCTCGAGGGCCTGCGGTTCGTCGGGCGGACGCCGATGCTGCTCGGGGTGATCCTGCTCGACCTGCTCGTGGTGCTGTTCGGCGGGGCCGTGGCGCTGCTGCCGGTGTTCGCCCGGTCGATTCTGCACGTCGGCCCCGGGGGCCTCGGCGTGCTGCGCGCCGC
>JASHOI010000422.1 GCA_030041195.1 Streptosporangiaceae bacterium
TGAGCAGTCCGGCGGGTGGCTGATGATCGAGGTAGCGGACGAGGGCATCGCCGAGTCGCCGGCTGGCGGCTGCGAAGTAGTCGCTGGTGAGGGCGGCGGTGTGGGCGGTCGCCACGATGCGCGGGTGGGCGCCCACCGGCCCGTCGGCGGGGTAGGGCTCGGTGGGGAACACGTCGAGTCCGAGGCCGGCCAGGTGCCCGGTATTCAGGTGGGCGATGGCGGCGTCGGCGTCGAGGAGGGCACCCCGGGCGATGTTGACGAGCCAGGCTCCGGGGCGCATGGCCCGGAGCACGGTGTCGTCGACCAGGGGCGGCTGCCCGGCCTGATAACTGGCCGCGATGATGACCGAGTCGGCTTCGGCAACGCAGCCGAGGAGGCGGTCGGCGGCGTAGAGGGCGGCGAACGGCGGGACGGGGCCGTCTGGGGGATTGCGGCGGATGCCGGTGACGGTCACGTCGAACGCAGCGAGCCGACGGGCGATCTGGGTGCCGACGGCCCCGGCGCCGACGACGCAGGCCGACGAGCACCAGCAGCCGTCCTTCCCGGGGGCGGTGTCGACGGGCGCGTGGCGAGAGCACTGCTATCCGACCCCCGAGCTCCGGTTGGTCGTCGGTGGCGACCAGGTACCAGGCCGGCCGCGTTTTCCAGGCCGGGATGCCCATCACCTCGCCGAACGCGGAGGTGGTCAGGGCTTGCTGCACGGCGTACATCACCTTGGCCTTGACCGGGTCGAGGTCGGCGGCGAAGTGGCTGACGAAGTCGTCTTCCGATAGCCACGCGAAGCCCTGCGGGTCGGTGAACAGGTGCGCCAGCGCCGGGGTCACCGGTCCCTGGGACAGCAGACCGCCGAGCGATTCGCCCTGATCGACCCCGAAGGCAGCGATGTAGACCAGGCCAGCGACGTTCGGGGCGTCCGGGCCCAGCGCGGTCATGACCTGGCCGCCGTAGGAGTGCCCGGCGACGATCACGGGGCCGTCCTGGACCGCCAGCAGCTGGCGCAGCCGGGCGAGGTCATCGGCCAGCGCGGTCAGCGGGAACTGCGGTGCGGTGACGTGGCAGCCGCATCTCGGTGGTCCCTTCGTGGCCGGGTCTTACTGCCATCCTGCGAAGCGAGGCCGAGGCGGGGTATACGTAACGTCACTGCACCTTGTCGATGCCTCGCCGCCGTCCTGGAGGGACGCTGGCGCGATGCCGTTGTCAGTACCGTGACGCCGAGGAGGTTTCCGATCATGGCCACCGCGATCATCGGCACTGGGGGGCTCGGATCGGTCATCGCCCGCCAGCTCGGCTCCGGCGGGGAGACCCTGCGGCTCTCGAGCGCCGACAGTGAGTCGGCGCGAACGCTGGCTGCCGAGATCGGCCGGGGGACGGTCGCCGCCGCCGACAACCGCGACGCGCTGCAGGGCGCCGGCGCCGTCATCCTCGCGCTGCGGTTTTCCGTGCTGAAGGGCGTCATAGACGAGATCGCCGGCGTGCTGGCCGACAAGGTCGTAGTCGTTCCGAGCAACCCGGTCGGCCTCGACGCACAAGGCAACCTCGTGCATCTCCTGCCGAAAGGGCAGTCCTCCGGCAAGGTCGTAGCCGGGTGGTTGCCGGCCGGAGCGCGTTTGGCCATGGCGTTTGGAACCATGTCGGCCGGTCTGTTCAAGTCCTCCAGCAACCGGTCACCGGAGCCGGCGGTCCTGTTCTACGCGACCGACGACGACCGTGCTGGCGAAGAAGTGGAGCGGCTGATCCGAACGGCCGGCTTCGAGCCGGCGAAGATCGGCGGGATCGAGCAGTCGGGTCGGCTCGAGGTGGGCGGCGACCTTCACGATCTCGTAGTCGGCCCCGCACAGGCGCGGTCATTGATTGGCGGGGCGTAACCCGGCGCATGGCAAATGCCGAATTAGGGGTACCGGCGCCAGGCTGCCCGCGATCGGTGAGCACAGGCCTACGCCCGGGACCGGGATCGCGCGGCGCCAAACTGATTCTCGCCCAGCGCGATGAGCCCGGCGCCGGTGGGGGTGAACCCGCATGCCTGAACGTAGAAACCGGTCAGGCGATCCTCGAAATCGACATGCAGCCACTCGCATCCGGCAGTGCGGGCGTGTCCGGCAGCAGCAGGAGCCTTTTTTTCGCCGGTCAATTAGTGGGGAATTCTGTCAGAGTGGGGAATCGCGTCAGTCGATACGACTGACAGGATTCCCCGTTAACCCGATCATGAGGACTTATGCCTGGATTGCGCGGATTCTGGGAGCAGCCGCGGACGCCGCAATAGGTTCCGTTTCGGTTACCTGACTGGCGGTCTAGATAGCGGGCTGGCCTTTTCTGGCGACATCTTCGGGGCGCGGGTCGCGGAAGGCGACCGGGCACGCGAGGTGGGGCACCGGGGTCTGGATGAGCGCCGGGCTGTGTAGCGGAGTCGAGCGGCGCGGCCTGGCGGTCAGGGTTGCGGCGAGCACCGCGGCGCAGGCGAACGCAGCCGCGCAGATCCAGCTGATCTGGACGAAGCTGGACCGGAACCGGATCGGGTCGGTGTAGACGGCGCCGGTGAGCCCGGTGATGGGCGGCAGCGCGGCGATCCAGAGCAGGCCCGCGACCCGGGCCACGGCGTTGTTCACCCCGGAGGCCAGCCCGGCCAGGGAGTCTGGGGCGGAGTTCATCGCGGTGGCGGTCAGGGGCGGCAGGAGGGATGCCAGGCCAAGGCCGAACAGCACGGCCAGCGGGAATACGACCGTCCAATAGCCGGCCTGGGGGCCGATACGCACGGCGAGCATGGACGCAACCGCGCACAGCAGGCAGCCCGCCGCTACCTGCGGGCGGGGGCCGATCCGCTGGGCCAGCCGGCCGCTGGTTCCCGACAACAGCAAGGTCACCACGGTGACCGGCACCAGCGCCGAGCCGGCCACCACCGGGCTATAGCCCGCGATGATCTCGAGGGCCGGGATGAAGACGAACGCGAAGCCGCCGAGCGCGCCGTTGGTGACGAAGGTGATGGCGTTGGCGGCCCGGAACTGCGCTGGCCGGAAGATCGTCAGCGGGAGCATGGGATGGCTCGCGCGCCGTTCGGCGACGACGAAGGTGGCCCAGGACAGCACCGCGAGCACCGCGGCCGCGGCGAAGGGCGGCGACCAGGCGCCCGCGCTGGGCAGGACGATGATCGCGTAGGTTGTCGTGGCCAGCGCGGCGACGCCCGCCAGCGCGCCGGGCCAGTCGGGTTTCCCGGACAGCGACGTGTCCCGGGATTCGGGCACGTGGCGCCGGGTGGTCCACGCGACCACCGCGGCGACCGGGACGTTGATCAGGAAGATCGGCCGCCAGCCGCCGGCCTGCAGCAGCCACCCGCCCAGGAACGGTGCGATCGCGGCGGACACCCCGCTGAATCCGGCCCAGGTCCCGATCGCGTGGGTGCGGTCGGCGGGCTGGAACGCCGCCTCGATGATCGCCAGGCTGGCCGGTGTCATCAGCGCGCCGCCGATGCCTTGCAGGGCCCGCGCCGTGATGAGCCATCCGATGCCGGGTGCGGCCGCGGACAGCACCGACGCCAGGGTGAACCAGGCGAGCCCGGCCAGGAACACCCGCCGCCGCCCCCAGCGGTCGCTGAGCGAGCCCGCCAGCAGAATCAGCGAGGCCAGGGTCAGCGTGTAGCTCGTGACGATCCATTGCAGGGCCTGGAAGCCGACGTGCAGGTTCCGCCCGATCGCTGGCAGCGCGACGACGACCACGGTGGAGTCGATCCCCGCCACCGACGACCCCAAGATCATCGCCACGAGTATCCAGCGGCCTTGCGACGAGCGGTAGCGGAGCAGGTCGCGTGCGCCGGAGCCGTCAGCCGGGTTCACATCGCCCGGCGGAGCCCCCGAATCTGGTGTCACGGTAGGAACCCGATCGAGTACCTCGCACAATTTTGCCGGGCCGGGCAGCGCCGGGACGCGTCCGCTGGCGGCCGGGCGAGCTTTCGCGACACACCCATCCTTGCTGCCAGGCAGGTGAGAGGACGTCACCGAATCCCGGTGATTCACCGGCCGGCAGCCCGGCCCTCCGGCACGGTGGGTCCGGCGCCGTGTGGGCTGGCTCGCAAATCACCGGAAGCAGGTGACAGCCGCTCACCTAGATGGCCGCTAGCTCCGAGCGCACTCGGTCAGAACGGAGATTGTCATGTCTGAGGCCAGCAACGCCGACGTCCGGGCGCCGGCCGGAACCGGCATGGACATCTTCGCCTCCGAGATCTTCGGGCCGGCGATTGTCATCCACCCTGTCGACTCGGCTGAGCCCGAGCCCTGGACGTCGTCTCGCGCGTCCGGTCAGGGATCATCCACATCAACGATCAGGGCATCGCCGATGAGCCGATGGCTCCCTTCGGCGGCGTGAACGACTCTGGCTACGGCAGGTTCGGTGGGACGGCCGGTATCGAGTCGTTCACCGAGCAGCGCTGGGTCACGATCCAGCACAGCGGCCGCCCCGCGTACCCGTTCCAGGGCAATGCCGTGCGGAGCGCGCCGGGCGCCCGTCAGGTCGCCGTGACGATGCAGCGCCGCAGTTCGTCGATTGCGGCAGGGACGCCCTGAACGGTCACCTCGCTCGGCTCGCCGGGACCCTCCCGGTTCCATACCCAGCGCAGCACCGGCGTCGGCGGGCCGCTGATGGTCACGTCGGCGGTGCCGTCACCGTCGCCGTCCTCGACGGCGAACAACCCCGGGCCGGTTCGCACCCGCCACGCCGCACCATCGGTCCGGACTGTATAGGTGCGGCCCGGCGAGCCGGCCAGGATCCCGGTGAAGTACTCGCCCCACTCGGCGACGCTGTAGGCCACGAAGACCTTGAGCAGCTCGTCGATGCCGTCGACCGCGAGATCGGCCGGGACCGGCGCGACCGGCCGCCCGGTGCCGAGCTCGGCGTCGATGCGGTGGATGACCGTCTCCTGCGCCATCCGCCGGATCCAGAACCCGACGGTCCGGTCGGGGGTGTACCAGGAGCCGGCCGGCTCCTCCGGCTTGCGGGCGGCGAACTCGGCGCGCAGCCCGGCGTACGCCCGGTCGAGCAGCTCGAGAGGGTCCTCGTCCGCGAGTTCCGGCGGCGGCCACGGGTCGGGCTCGGCGCCCTCGCGCATCGCCAGGGTCTTGTGCAGGTACACCTCGCCGACGTGACGCGTGAGATCGGCCACCGTCCAGCCGGGACAGCTCGGCACCGCCGCGGTCAGGTCGATCGGCACGACGGCACGCAGCCTGGCGAAGTCGTCAGCGAGGCAGTCCAGCAATCGGGAAGGTTCCATGCCGGACAGTCCAGCACACGCTCACGACATCGCTGGCGGGGCTGCCGGGCCAGCGGTGGGACACGCTTCGCGGCGCGCCGCTTTTCGAGCGGCTGTTAAAACCAGTCATCCGCCGTGACCGACAGGTCACAATTGGCCTGCTCCAGCGTCAGAGAGCCGCCCGGCAGAATGGTGTTCGGATTGGACGTCGGGGACGCCCACTGCACGGCGACCAGCGGCCACGGGCCGCTGCGGGTTTCGACCATCTCGGTGGCCTCCGCTTCGGACAGCGCCCAATTCGCCAGCCAGATGTTGCACGATGTAATGCCCACGGCGAGCAGCTCGTTCACCAGCGGCGTGAGATTGGACGATGGCGTATAGCAGTGGATTAACCAGCCGGCGGCGAGACGGACTTTGCAGGCCTGCGCCGCGCCCTCGTTTGTCCAGGCCCCGGGCTCGACATCGAGGACGTTGCCGTTCACCGGGTCGGAGTCCGGGTCCTGGTTGATGTGCACCTTGCCGCCGGAGAACCGTGCCCAGTCCTGGTCAGTCCAGATGATGCCTTCCGAGCCGGTGACATACCCGGCGACCTTCGGTGCCGACGCCGGGATGTTGAAAGCATCGGCGCCGATCGTGTCGATCATCGTTACTGGCATTTGCTGCTCCTAGCGCGTCACTGTTCCTGATCACACTGCACCAGTGTCCCCGGTCCACGACCACGGCGCGACCATCCGCCGTGCGTCCGGATATGGTGCCCGGGTGACGGCGGACATCCAGCCAGTGCTTTACCTGGTGGCGTGCGGCGGGCCCCCGGCGGCGCAGCTTGACGATTTCGTCGGCTTCGCCCAGCAGCGGGGCTGGGACGTCTGCGTGATCGCGACTCCGGACGGCGCCAAGTTCCTCGACGCGGGGCGCCTGGCCGGGCTGACCGGGCATCCGGTCCGGTCGCAGTACAAGCAGCCAGACGAGCCGGACGTGCTGCCGCCCGCCGACGCGTTTGCTGTCGCCCCGGCCACGTTCAGCACGGTCAACAGGCTGGCGCTGGGCATCAGCGACACGCTGGCGCTGGGGCTGCTGAACGAGGGTCTCGGCGCCGGCCTGCCCATCATCGTGGTGCCATGGCCGAACGCGGCGCTGGCCCGGCACCCGGCGTTCCGGCGCAACGTCGGCCTGCTGCAGGACTGGGGCGTGCAAGTGATCTTCGACCCCGCCCGCGTTCCCGGCGCCAGCGGCGAACCGGCCGTCTTCCCCTGGGACGAGCTGCGAGCCGGGCTGGCCGGCCTCCGGCCACGAGGAGGTCCCTGAACCCGCGCGGTTGACTACGGTGAGGATCGTGCTTCCGCGTACGGAGATCGACGGCCGGCCGCCGCGCGTCGAGGACCTGCTGACCCCAGCCCTGGTCAACTACGGCCACATCACGGTCATGCAGGTACGCGACCGTGCCGTGCGCGGGCTCGGCCTGCACCTGGACCGCCTGGACGCGGCCAACCGGGAGCTGTACGGTGCGGGGCTTGACGGCGAGCGGGTCCGGGACCGCATCCTCGGCGCGCTGGACGACACCGCCGACGCCACCGTGCGGGTTACCGTGTTCCGGCGGGACACGGGCTCCGTGTCGGTGATGGTTACGGTGCGGCCGCCCGTTGACGCGCCGACCGTACCGCAGGCTCTGCAGTCCGTCGTCTACCAGCGGCCGGTGCCGCACATCAAGCACACCGGATCGTTCGGCCAGATCCACTACGGCCTCCGCGCGGAGCGCGAGGGCTATGACGACGTCCTGCTGACCGACCGCGACGGGGTTGTGTCCGAGGCCGGCATCGCCAACGTCCTCTGCCACCTCGGCGGCACCTTTGCCTGGCCCGATGCGCCGGCTCTCCCCGGCATCACGATGCTCCTGCTCGACCGCGCCGGGCTCGGCGCCCGGCACCGCACGGTCCGGCGCGCCGACCTGCCGTCCTGCGACGCGGTCTTTCTCACGAACTCGAGCGGCGTTGCGCCCGTCGGCCGTGTCGACGACCAGGACATCCCGGGGAATCCCGAGATCATCAAGCAGGTGACCGGCCGCTACGCGTCGGTCCCGTGGGAGCCCATCTAGCGCGGGTGGGCGAGCGGAAGGAGCTGACCGTTCAGGCCCTTCGACCGAGTCTCACTCCTGGGTGAGGAGGGCCTCGGCCGCGTCGGCTCCCTCACGGGTGCCGACCACGATCAGCGTGTCCCCGGCGGACAGCCGGAAGGCCGGCGCGGGGGAGGGGATGGGGTTCAGCCCGCGCAGGATCGCGACAACCGACGCCCCGGTCAGCGTCCGCAGCCGCGTGCTGCCGAGCGGCAGCCCGTTCCAGCGTGAGCCGGCCGACAGCGCAACGCGCTCGGCGACGAGGCCGAGTTCGGCCGCGCGCAGCAGCCGGGGATCGTCGTGCCCCGGCAGCAGCGCGTCGGTGAGCACCGCCGTCTCGTCCGCGGTCAGGTGCAGCGAGAACGCGCAGACGCCGGGGTCGTCACCGCGGTAGCCGTCCACGCTGCGCGAGCCGTTACGGTGCGCGACCACCGTCAGATGGTCACCGTCCGTCGTCTTGAAGCTGTACTGCAGGCCAATCCCCGGCAGATGTGTGATGCGGGTGCGCGGAGGCACTCACGGGCTCCTTTCCTCGCCTGGCGCGTGCTGCGCCCATCAAAGGCCGGGGGAGTGCCGCCCACCCGGCACCGGACGCCGCACGCGTCGGCGGGTCCTGCCTTGTGCGTAGCAGCCAGGCGAGAACCCGGCGTGTGCTCGCGGTGCAGTCCAGATGGAGGAAGCCCGCGAATGGCCGCGGGGAAGGGCTAGGGAGCTTCCGGCGCCTTGCGGGCCAGTTCCGAGCCGGAGCCGAGGTGACGCAGTTTGTCCGGATTGGCCACGCAGCGGACGGCCTGCACCACGCCGTCGGCGATGTCCAGCGCGAACACGTTCACCACGTGCCCGTCGCGGTCGTAGGTGAGCGCGCCGGGCTGCCCGTTCGCCTCCACGATCTGGAAGCTGGTCTCCAGCTTCCCGAACCGGCGGAACAGCCCGGCGAGGAAGCGGGCAACCCGTTCCTGGCCGTGCAGCGGAGCCGCGACCGCCCGCGCCTTGCCGCCACCGTCCCCGTAGTACACGACGTCCGGGGCCAGCGCCCGCAGCAGCCCGTCCAGGTCGCCGCCGTCGGCCGCGGCGAAGAACCGCCGCGCTACCTCCTCGCGCTGCGCCCGCGACGCCTCGAAACGCGGCTTGCCCGCGTCCACGTGCCGCCGGGCCCGGGCCAGGATCTGCCGGGAATTGGCCACCGACGTGCCGATTATCTCGGCGATCTCCCTGTGCTCGTAGCCGAAGACCTCGTGCAGCAGGAACACGGCCCGCTCGGTCGGCGACAGGGACTCCAGCACCACAAGGAACGCCATCGACAGGGAATCGGCCATCTCCGCGTGCTCCTCGGGTCCGGGTCCGCTGAGGACCGGCTCGGGCAGCCAGGTGCCCGGGTAGGACTCCCGGCGCAGCCGAGCCGACCTCAGGTGGTTGAGCGCCAGCCGGGTGGCCGTGGTCGCGAGGTACGCCTTCGGCTCGCTCACCGGGGTCCCGCCGTGCAGGGCCTGGGCCAGCCGGGCGAACGCCTCCTGGACGATGTCCTCGGCGTCGGTGACGCTGCCGGTCATCCGGTAGGCGATGGAAAACAGCAGCGGGCGGTGCGCGGCGTAGCCGCCGTCGTCCGTTGCTGCTACTCCGCCGACTTGGCCCATTCCGCGAACCCTTCCCGCCAGGATGCGTAGTGCGGCGCCCAGCCGAGCTGCGCCTTCGCCTTCGCGTTCGATGATCCCCGGCCGACGGTCATCTGAGCGGTCAGGTACTCGCCGGCCACCTCGCGGCCGAGCTCGGCGGATATCTGCTGCGGCGCCGGGGCGCCCACGCAGCGAGCCAGGAACGGCACCCACTCCGACGCCGGAGCCGGCTCGTCGTCCACGATGTTGTAGATCCCCGGCGCCCCGTGGGTCACCGCGGCGCGCGTCGCCGCGGCCGCGTCGGTGACCTCGCAGAACGACCAGATGCCCGCGCCGCCGCCGATCACCGGGAACTTGCCCGCCCGCACCGCGGCGAGCGTGCCGTTCGACGAGCCGTGCCCGTAGAACAGGCCGTAACGCAGCACCAGCCCCTCCTGGGCGGCGCCAGGGACGGTCTCGTCGACGTGCCTTATCGCCGCGAGCGTCTTGCTGGCCGAGGCGGGCGGGTCCGGGTTGAGCGGGTCGTCCTCGGTCTTGACCAGCGTTCCGGTGTACTCGTTCGTGAAGCCGGTGAAGCTCTGCGCGATGAACCGGCGGGTTCCGGCCAGCCGCGCCGCCTCCAGCAGGTAGTCCAGTCCCCGGGTGCGCAGCTCGTTGGTGACCGCGAACTCCTCATCGAACCTGCGGAAGTCCTTCGTGGCGCCGAGCGAGGTCATCTGGTGCGCGATCACCTCCGGCTCCGCTTTCTGCACCGCTGCCAGCACCGAGTTCCGGTCCAGCCCGTCCATCACGATCGGGACGGCGCCCGCGGCCGCCAGTTCCGCCGATTTGTCCGCCGACCTGGTGCTGGCGGTGACCTCGTGACCGTCCGCGACCAGGGCCGGGATCAGCTGCCGGCCGATCGCGCCGGTGCCGCCCGCAACGAACACTCGCATGTCAAGCTCCTTGCCCAATGAGGTGTGGTAGATGCTTCCTGGGACATCAGACACAGCACCGGCCCGCCGCGTGACACCTCGTGTGATCTGCTAGAAGCTCTGGCAGGGGCGCGCAACTCGGGAAGCGGGTGTACATGGCCGCGGGCGATGCGGACGGGGCCTGGTTCGTCGGGCGGCGTGACGAGCTGTCACGGCTGGCAGCCCTGGCCGCGGGCGTGTCCGGGGGCGTCGGCGGCGTCGTCCTGGTCGAGGGGGAGCAGGGCATCGGCAAGACGTCCCTGCTGCGCGCCGGACTGGCGGGCCCGGCCGTGGCCGGCTGCCGGCTGTTCTGGGCGGCCGCCGACGAGCTGTCGCAGCAGTTCCCGCTGCGGCTGATGCGGGAATGCCTTGGTGACGCCGTCGGCCCGGTGTGCCCGTCTGAACGGCCGGCGCTCGGCGGTGACCCGGTGGTGGCCGAGATGGAGCGGCTGCTGGCCGGCGTTGACCGGCTCTGCGCGGCGTCGCCCGTCGTGCTGGTGGCCGAGGACCTGCAGTGGGCCGACGAGGCGAGCGTGCTGATGTGGCACCAGCTGAGCCGGGCCGCCGGGCAGATGCCGCTGCTGCTGGCCGGTTCGGTGCGGGCCGGCTCGGGACGGGCGGACCTGGAGCGGCTGCGGTGGGGCGTGACGTCGCGGGGCGGCGCCGTGCTGACGCTGGGTGCGCTGCCGGACGCGGACGTCGCCGCGCTTGTCGGCGGCCTGCTCGGCGGGGGCCAGGGCGGATGGCTCGGCGGGGACCAGGGCGGATGGCTCGGCGGGGGCCAGGGCGGACGGCCTGGCGGGCGGTTGGGCCGCGGCTTGGCGGCGGTGACCGGCCAGGCGGGCGGCAACCCGCTGTACCTGCGCGAGCTTGCCTCGATCCTGCTCCGGGACGGCAGGCTCGAGGAGCACGCGGGGGAGTGGGATCTGGTCCCCGGCCCGGCGGCCATCCCGGTTCCGGAGTCACTGGCGGCTGCGATCAATCACCGGCTCGCCGGGCTGGCCGCCGACGTCGTCGAGGCGCTGCGCTGGGCCGCGATCCTGGGGCCGGAGTTCACCGTGACCGACCTGTCGGCCGTGACCGGGCGGCTGCCCGGCGAGCTGATAGCTGTGGTCGACGCCGCGATGGCCGCGGGCGTTCTGACCGAGGCCGGCCCGCGGCTGGCATTCCGCCACGGGCTGATCCGCCAGGTGCTCTACGAGGGACTGCCGGAGGCGCTGCGGGCCGCGCTGCACCTGCAAGCCGCGCAGGCCCTCGCGACGGCCGGCGCGCCGCCGGAACGGGTGGCGGCGCAGCTCGTTCCGGCGGTTCCGGCGGGTTTGGCGGTTCCGGCGGGTTCGGCGGTCGGCGAGGAGAGCCCGCTGGCCGTGGCGGCCGGCACCGGCCCGCCCTGGGCGGTGAGCTGGCTGGCGGCGAACGCGCCCGCGCTGGCTTCCCGGGCCCCGCAGGTGGCCGTCTGCCTGCTGCAGGATGTGGTAGCCCGGCTTCCCGCCGGGGACCAGCACCGGCTGCCGCTGCAGGCCAGCCTCGTCAGGTCCGCGTTCCGGCTGGCCCGCGACGACGTGGTGGAGCGCAGCGCCGCCGAACTGCTCGCGGCGTCGGCCGGCGCCGACCCGGACCTCGCGGCCGAAGTGGGCTGGCTGGCCGGCTACGCCCTGCTGCGGACCCGGCGGCCCGCCGAGGCAGGGCAGACCGTCGCGGCAGCGCTGGCCAGGCCGGAAAAGAGCGATCTGTGGGCAGGCCGGCTCGGCGGGCTGAGGGGCGTGACCCTGGTCGTGCTCGGCGAGCTGGCCGAGGCGGCGCGGACCGCGCAGTCGGCGCTGGGGTACGCCGACAAGGCCGGCGACCACATCGGCGTCGGCTACGCGCTGCACGCGATGTCGTTCGCCGCCATGCACCGCCGCGATGAGGCGGGCGCCGTGGCGCTCATCGGGCAGGCGCTGTCCGCGATCGGCGATGACCCGCAGGCCAGCGACATGCGGGTGATGATGCTGGCCAACAACACGTCGTGCCTGGTTGCGCTGGACCGGCCCGGCGAGGCGTTGTCAGCGGCCCGCGAGGCGGTGGTGCTGGCCGAGCAGCAGGCCACCAGCAGGCTGGCCGGTGCCCGGTTCGCGCTGGCGGACCTTTACTTCTCGGCCGGCCAGTGGGACGACGCGCTCGCGGAGCTCGAGCTCGCGGCCGGAACGGAGCGCCAGGACCACCGGCAGCTGCTCGTGCACGGCCTGATCGCCCTGATCGCCGCGCACCGCAACGACCTGCCCACCGCGCTGGAACAGCTGCGCGGCCTGCCGGACGGCCCGCTGCGCGAACCCGGGGCCGCCGGGCAGGCGACCCGCGGAGCACTGTTCTGGGATCTTGTGCTGCAGGCCAGGGCGCTGATCGCGGAGCAGGACAGCGGCCCGGCGGCGGCTGCGGCCGTGCTCGCGCCGTGCCTGGACCCCGCCGTCGCCGCGCAGATGCCCGGCCGGCTCGGATTGCTGCCGGCGCTGGTCCGGCTCTCCCTTGCGGCCGGCGACAGCGCGCTC
>JASHOI010000423.1 GCA_030041195.1 Streptosporangiaceae bacterium
CCTGGCCCGGTCAGCAGCACCTCGCAGATGTCTTTCCCGGTAACGGCGCGCGCGTCATGCCCGAACATCCGGGTGGCCGTCACCGGCCAGGACGTGATCCGCCCGTCGAGGTCGAGTGTGAACGCGGTGAGGTCGGCCAGGTCCGGTTCGTGCCGTCGCGGCAGCGCGGCCGACTCGTTCCTGGCCGTCTCCGACACCACTGCCACCTGCACCAGCCTCGACAAAGGGGAACCACCGGGCGCGGCCACCATCAATGGCCGTGGGACCTTTTGTCCTGCCTCCATAGAATATGGCGCCTGATTGGCCGTATCATTGAAAATCGTGCAATTGCAAAATTCAAGTTGTCACCAGGACAAAGCTGTCTCGTGGCCTGACGGTACTGTCTGATGACTGACGATCTGAGCTGGGTGCCGCCGGACGTCGACACCAGACGGGCGAACGTGGCCCGGGTGTACGACTATTGGCTCGGCGGCAGCCACAACTTCCTCGCTGACCAGGACGCTGCCAGGGCACTGCTGGCCGTCGAGCCCAACATGCGGGTCGGCGCCCGGGCGAACCGGGCCTTCCTTGGCCGCGCGGTGCGCTTCCTGGCCGCGAACGGGATCCGCCAGTTCCTGGACATCGGCTCCGGGATCCCGACCGAGGGCAACGTGCACGAGGTCGCCGAGCAGGCCGGCCCTGGTGCCCACGTCGTCTATGCCGACATCGACCAGGTCGCCGTGGCGCACAGCCGCGCAATCCTGGCCGGAAACGCGAACGCCGCGGTCATCGAGGCCGATCTGCGTGAACCACAGAAGATTCTCGCGAACGACATAGTTCGCGACCTGATCGATTTCGCGCAGCCGGCCGGGCTGCTGCTGAATATGGTCCTGCACTTCATCGGCGACGCCGACGATCCCTGGCATATTGTCGCCACCTTCCGCGACGCACTCGCGCCCGGCAGCTATCTCGTGCTGGGTGCTCCGACCAACGAGAGCAGGCCCATGGTGGCGCAGGCTACCGAGAAGGTCTACAACCGCAGCATCTCCACCCGGGCACAGGTGCGCTCCCGCGCCGAGATCCTGCGGTTCTTCGACGGGTTCGACCTCGTGGACCCCGGACTCGTCTATATCCCGGAGTGGCGGCCCGACTCACCCGACGATGTTCCAGAGGACCCGAGCCGGATCTGGATCCTGGCCGGCGTCGGGCGCCGTCTATGACCGAGGACCTGAGCTGGGTCCCTCCTGGCGTCGACACCAAGCGGGCCAACGCGGCCCGGGTGTACGACTACTTGCTCGGCGGCAGCCACAGCTTCCTCGCCGACCAGGATGTGGCCAGGGGGATCATGGCCGTCGACCCCAATATCCGCCTTATCACGCTCGCCAACCGAGCGTTCCTCGGCCGGGCAGTGCGCTTTCTCGCCGCGAATGGCATCCGCCAGTTCCTGGACATCGGCTCGGGCATCCCGACCCAGGGCAACGTGCACGAGATCGCCCAGAACGTGAGCCCTGGCGCGCACGTCGTCTACGCCGACATCGACGAAGTGGCCGTCGCGCATAGCCGGGCCATCCTGACGGGGAATCCGGCCGCCGCAGCCATCGAAGCCGACCTGCGGGAACCAGGGAAGATTCTCGAGAACGGCACGGTCAGCGACCTGATCGACTTTGCCCAGCCGACTGGGCTGCTGATCAATATGGTGTTGCACTTCATCGGCGACGCCGAGGACCCGTGGCAGATCGTGGCCACGCTGCGGGGCGCGCTCGCGCCGGGGAGCTATCTGGTGATCGGTCACGCGACCAACGAGAGCAATCCGGTGCTGGCGCGGGCGACCGAGAGGGCGTACAAGACCAACGTCTCCACGCAGGGACGCGCTCGCTCGCGCGCCGAAATCTTGCGGTTCTTCGACGGGTCCGACCTCGTGGATCCGGGGCTGGTCTACATTCCGGAGTGGCGGCCGGACTCGCCCGAGGACGTTCCCGAAGACCCGAGCCAGTTCTGGGGTCTCGTGGGGGTGGGCCGCCTGACATGACCGACGATCTGATCTGGGTGCCACCGGGCGCCGAAGCCAAGCGGGCCAACGTGGCCCGGGTCTACGACTACTGGCTGGGTGGCAGCCACAACTTCCTCGCCGACCAGGACGTGGCCAGGGCGATCATGGCCATCGAGCCCAACGCGCGCGAAGGCGCCCGGGCCAACCGTGCGTTCCTCGGCCGCGCCGTTCGCTTTATGGCCGGGAACGGGATCCGCCAGTTCCTGGACATCGGGTCTGGCATCCCAACCAACGGCAGCGTGCACGAGATCGCGCAGCAGGCCAGCCCGGGTGCCCACGTCGTCTACACCGACATCGACGACGTCGCGGTCGCGCACAGCAGGGCCATCCTGACGGGGAACCCGGACGCCGCGGTGATCGAGGCTGACCTGCGGGAACCGTGGAAGATTCTCGAGAACGGCACGGTCCGCAGCCTGATCGACTTTACTCAGCCGGCCGGGCTGCTGCTGAACATGGTGCTGCCGTTCATCAGCGACGCCGAGGACCCATGGCGGATCGTGCAGACGCTGCGCCAGGGACTCGTTCCCGGCAGCTACCTGCTGCTCGCCCACGCCTCGAATGAGGCTAAGCCGGTCGTGGCGCAGGCGGCGCAGAAGGTCTATAACCGCAGTGTCCCCACGGACTTCCACGCGCGCTCCCGCCCCGATATCTTGCGGTTCTTCGACGGGTTCGACCTCGTGGATCCGGGGCTGGTCTACATCCCGCAGTGGCGGCCCGACTCGCCCGGAGACGTTCCACAGGACCCGAGCAAGTTCTGGGTCCTCGTGGGCGTTGGCCGCCGCGGATGACCGGCGAGCTGTTACGGGTAACTTGTGACATCGACCGGCTCCACCGTCCCTGGGTTCGTGGATGTCACCGGACCGCCGACCCCGTTGATGATCGAGCTGTCGCCGCCGGAGCCGGCAATCCACACGCCGAAGATGTCGTGGAACTGCACACCGGGCGTGTCCGGAGACTCGAAGGCTTCAGCGTCGTACAACGTGGCCGTGGTGTCGATGAACACGACGTAGCTGCCCATCCCGTAGCCCTGGAACGTCCGGACGTTCGGCGTGACCAGGAAGGCGGGGTAGCCGTCCTGGCTCGGCGATTCCATCCAGTCCGACTGGGTGGGCGGGTCATACGGCAGCTCGTTCTGGAAGAAGATGTCGGTGCCGCCCTGGCCGCTCCAGATCACCTCGTTCTTCTGGTAGTGCTCGACCGCCAGGCCGTAGGCGGTGACGTCGCTGCCGGTAACCACGACGCCGGTGTCGCCCTTGTTCTGCGTCCACCCGACGTCGTTGCCATGATCCGCGCGCCATGCCCACACGTCATCGATGATCGAGTTGTCGGCGTTGTCGAGGAGGCTGACCGTCGCCGACACGGGCGTCGTCTCTGCGCCGCCGATCCGGAAGAAGACGTCCTGGATGGTGTCCGGGTCGGCGGCGGTGCCAGCGCCCAGCCCGGGCACGCCGACCGAGAGCAGCACCGGCGAGTTGACCGGGCCGGCGTCGACAATGAGGCCGGACAGCTTCACGCCGGTGTTCGCAGCGACGACCATCGCGGCGTTGCCATGCTGGGGTACGAGCGTCGCGAACCCCAGGCCCATCACGACGGTATCCGGGTGGCTGACCACGATTGGCTGGTCAAGGTCGTAGACGCCGGGCGTGAGGATGAGATTGCGGCCCCGGGCCAGCGCAGCGTTGATGGCCGGAGCAGGCGTACTCGGGCTGGCCACGAAGAACGCCGAGATCGGGATCGACCGGCCGGCTTCGGTGCCGCTGGCCCACGACGGCCCGGACGAACCGTGCTCGACGGCCGGCACGAAGACGCGGTAGCTGCCGTCCGAGTCGGTGTACAGGAACGGCTCCTCCTCGGTGACCGGGCTGGCCGGCAGCGTCGTGTACTGCGTTCCCGTCGTCCCGCCGAAGCCCTGGGCCGGCGCGCCGACGTCGCCGGAGAAGACCTGGTTCCAGACGCTGTTGGTCCAGTCGTCGATGCTGCTGTTCCTGACCAGGAACTGCTGCTGGGTGCCGTTGATCACGCTGCCGCCGGAGAACACCGAGTCGGCGATGAACCCGCCGCTTGAGTAGCCCGGCGAGGTGCAGTAGTCGAACAGCGTCACGGTCCCGTTGATGTCGACCCGGCGCATCGGCGAGGCCTGCGAGGTGGCCCAGAACTCGGTCCCGTCTGGGCACGGTACCGGGCTGACGTTGGGCGGCGCGGTGACGTTGATCGTCAGGTTGGACAGCGAGCGCCAGAAGTTGTCCAGCGCGGTGCAGCTGCCGGACGAGCACTGGTTGTAGACGTCGACGGCGCCGTTGATCACGACGTCGCCGGGCAGGGCACCCAGGCCGGCGACGGCGGTGTAGTAGCCGACCTGGAAGATCAGCGGGTCGGCCGCTGACCCGTAGGTGCCCGGCTCGAACAGCAGCTCATAGCGCTGCGTGCCGAACTGGTTGCTGACCTGCTGGCTGGCGATCGAGTCGACCGTGGCCTGGATCTGGCTCTGCGGCATGCTCGGGCTGAACACATACACGTTGGGCCCGAAGCTTGGCTGGCCAGGCGGCGTGGCAGGCGCGGCGAGCGCTGGGGCCCCGGCGGCTAAGACCGACGTCGCGGCGGCCAGGATGAACGCGGCCGCGACGGCGATCGGACGGCGCCGCGGTTTGCGGGCGGGCCGGCTTGACCGCGTTGCTGGGCGTCCCGTTCGGGGCGGAACATCGAGGATCGATGCCATCGGTGATCAGACCTCCTCGGGCTTGGTGATCAGGGCCCGCCCCCGGAGGTGGGGGGAGAATCCGGGGGCGGGCCGTGTTTCCGCGGTTGCTCAGGACCGCGGGCTCAGGTGCAGGATGACCACTTCGTCGGTGCCGGAGCCCGGGCCGTTGTTAGTGCCCGACGGCTGCCCGGAATCGTACGGATCCGATTGCGTGGGCCAGCCAACGAAGTTCTGCGAGTTGTACTCGAACCAGTCCGCCGCCGTCGTTGTCGGGATCACCGGCAGGTTTGCGGCGACGTACTTCTCCAGCGGGACCAGGTCGGTGGTCTGCTGCGCCACGGAGGTGGCCGAGCTCAGCGTGGCGAGCTCTGAGTCGATCGCCGGGTCGCTGAGCCGCTCATAGTCGCCGGTCGCGGCGCTGCCGGTCGCGAGCGAACTGTTCAGCCAGCCGTTGTACATGTTGTACGGCGAGATGCCGCCGTTGGACCAGTGCATGGTCAGCTGGAAGTCGCCGTCGGCGACGTTGGACAGCCACGCGGTGACTGCCTGGCCCTGGAACGTCGCGTCGATGCCGGCGTCGCGCAGGTCCTGCGCGATGATCGCGTCGTCCGCGGCGTAGTCGGTGTAGGCCGCCGGGTCAACGATCGTCAGCGCGACCGTCTTGCCTCCCTTCTGGAAGAAGCCGTTGCTGCCCTTGGTGAACCCGGCTGCCTCCAGCACCTTCTCCGCGGCCGCGGGGTTGGCGGTGGCCGAGTTGGTCATCGAGGCGACCGGTCCGGTCCACGCGCTGAACGTCGGCAGGGTTTCCCCGGTCGCGTTCAGCACCGGCGACTCCAGGCCGGCCTCACCCTCGGAGGCGATCACCGAGCGGTTCAGCGCGAGGCTGATCGCCTGCCGGACCGCGAGCTGGTTGGTGGGCCACTTGGTCAGGTTCGGCATCAGCGAGTTGGTGCCGCCAGCGGCCTCCCAGTAGTGGTGGTAGGCGGGTGCCTTGTCGACGAACTCTTTCTGCAGGCCGGGGATGTAGTTGCCGGTCCAGGTGATCTGGCCGGAGAACAGCGCGGCCAGCGCCCCGGTGTTCGAGGTGTAGACCGGGAAGTAGACCGACGAAATCTTGACCTTCGAGGGCTGCCAGTAATACGGGTTCTTCTTCAGCGTGAACCCCTGGGGGGTGAAGCTGCCCAGCATGTACGGGCCGGTCCCGACCGGGTTCGCGTCCGTGTACGTCGCCGGGTTGCCCGCCTTGCTCCAGATGGCCTTGGGCAGGATGGCGGTGCCCGCTATCTCCTCCAGGTTCGAGTACTGGGACGTCGGGAACGTGAGCGTCACCGTGTTGCCCGAGGTGGCCACCGACGAGATGCTCAGCCCGCCGATGTTGATGGCCGTGTTCGCCTTGATCAGGTCGAACGTGTACGCGACATCGGCCGCGGTCATCGGTGTGCCGTTGTTCCACTTCACGCCCGACCGGATCGTGAACGTGATCTGCTTGCCGCTGTCTGCCCAGCTGTATGACGTCGCCAGCCACGGGTACTGGACGGTCGGGTCCGCCAGGTCGAACTGGACCAGCGGCTCGTAGATGAGCCCGGTGGCTCCCATGCCGTAGGCGGCCTGGGTGGTGGCGTACGGGTTGAACGCCTGGGTGATCGTGGTCTCCGGCGAGCTCTCCATCGTTAAGGTCGCCGTCGCCGACGACGAGGAGCTGCCCTTCGCGCCTGAGCTGGTGCTTGACGAGCACGCTGCCACGCCAGCGCAGACGATGGCGGCCGCCGCGATGCCCGCGACGCTTCTGCGTCTCAGCAGTCCTTCCATGCTTTCCTCCTGCTGTTGTTGAGAGCCAACATCCGTTGTCGGGGTTCCTCAGGGCCCGCCGTCTCGGCCCGACGCCAGCACCCCGGGAGCTGCGACGTCCAGGCGCCAGCACGCGGCCGCGCGGGTCGTGGACACCGGCACCAGGGCCGGGTTGTCGCTGCGGCAGCGGTCGATGGCCAGCGGGCATCGGGGACTGAACGGGCAGCCCCGCACGGCCGTGGCCACCGCGGCTGGCTGGCGCACGGCCGTCGCTGCCGCGGTGCGCAGGGCGCCGCCGAGGTTGTCGGGGTCGGGCGCCGACGCCACGAGCAGCTGGGTGTACGGGTGCGCCGGCTGCTGGGTCAGCTCCTCGGCGGGGCCGCGCTCCACGATCTCGCCCGCGTACATGACCAGCACCTCGTCGGCGAAGTAGCGCGCCGACGCGATGTCGTGGGTGATGTACAGCAGCGCGAGCTGGAATCGCCGCCGCAGGTCGTCGAGCAGGCTCAGCATCTCCAGCCGGATCGACACGTCCAGCATGGACACGGGCTCGTCGGCGAGCAGCACGCTCGGCTTTGCCGCGAGCGCCCGGGCGAACGACACCCGCTGGCGCTGGCCGCCGGACAGCTCGTGCGGGTACTTCGCGGTGAACTCCGCCGGGGCCAGCTGCACCTGCTCCAGCAGGGCCGAGACCTCCAGCGCCACCTCGGCCCGGGATTTCCGCCCCTGATGCAGCCGCACCGGGCGCTCCAGGTGGTGGCGCACCGTGTGCACCGGGTTCAGCGACGAGAACGGGTCCTGGAACACAAGCTGGACCTCGCTCTTGTACCGCCGGAAGTCCCGCCGGGTCGCAACCTCGGCCGGCGCGCCGTCCAGGCGGATCTCCCCGGAGCTGAGCCGCTCCTGCCCGGCGAGCAGCCGCGCGGCCGTCGACTTGCCGGAACCGCTCTCCCCGACCAGGGCCACCACCGCGCCCCGGTACAGCGCGAACGAGACGTCGCGCACCGCGTGCAGCACCTGGCCGTGGCCGAGCCGGAAGTCCTTGCTGATCGAGACGGCCTCCATGGCCAGCGGGCCGCGCGCCGCCGCAGCCGACACCACGTTCGGGTTCACCGTGTACTCGCCAGAGTCATCGGAAGCACGAACGGGCACGCCGTTACGTGTTCCGGATCAACCGAGGACGCGACCCGTTCCAGGCGCATGTCCACGGTGCGGCAGGCGTCCCTGCGGTAACCGCACCGGGGCATGAACGGGCAGCCAGCGGGTGGACTGCGCAGGTCGGGCGGGGTGCCGGGGATCCCGGCAAGGTCGCGGCGCGGCCCGTGCAGCGACGGGAACGAGTTCAGCAGGCCCCGGGAGTACGGGTGGGCCGGCTCGCGGTGCAGCTCGGACGCGGTGCCGACCTCCATGAGCTGCCCGGCGTACATCACCGCGATCCGGTCCGCCAGCTCCAGCAGCAGCGACAGGTCGTGCGTGATGAACAGGATCGCGAAGCCGAGGCTTTCCTTCAGCTCCGCGATCTGGGCCAGGATGTCGCGCTGCACCACCACGTCCAGCGCGGTGGTGGGCTCGTCCATGATGATGATCTCCGGGTCGGCGGCGAGCGCCATGGCGATCACCACCCGCTGGCGCATGCCGCCGGACAGCTCGTGCGGGTAGCTGCGCAGCCGCGAACGCGGGATGCCGACCAGGTCGAGCAGGTTGCCCGCCTTCTCCTGCGCGTCCGGCCTGGACATCCGCAGGTGGGCGCGGATCGCGTCGAGGATCTGCTCGCGGACGTTCAGCACCGGGTTGAGCGCGTTCATCGCGCTCTGGAACACGATCGCGATCTCCCGCCAGCGCAGCTGCTGCAGCTCGTTGTTGCGCAGCTGCAGCACGTCGGTCGGTCCGGACACGCGGCGCCCGTTGTAGACGACGCTGCCGCTGCTGATCAGCGCGGGCGCCCGGAGCAGCCGGCACACCGCGTAGGCGAGCGTGGACTTGCCGGAGCCGCTCTCCCCGGCCAGGCCGACCACCTCGCCCGTGTGCAGCGAAAGATTCACCCGGCTGACCGCGCGGACATCGCCCCCGGACGTTCGGTAGACGACCGAGAAGTCCGCGATGTCGAGGACGGGGGCGTCGGCGTTCATGGCTGCCGTCCGTCGTCCAGCAGCGAGCTCCGGGAGAACGAGTGCACAAAGCTGCCCAGCCGGGTGCGCTGGCCGCGCGGCACCGGGTCCGCGTGCAGCACCGGGGTGGGGTCGGCCGGGTGCTGCCGGTGCCCGCCGATCCGGGCGCCGTGGCTCGCGTCGCGCAGCCGGGGGTTGCCGAGCTCGTCGATGCCGGTGTTCAGCAGCACCAGCGCGGTGCCCATCAGCGCGACGGC
>JASHOI010000424.1 GCA_030041195.1 Streptosporangiaceae bacterium
CGCCTGCCGGGTCTGCGCCGCGCGCCGGACGGCAACGTGCAGCCGGGCCAACGGCAGCGGCGGCCCGCTGGCGGCCACCTCCCGCGGCGGATCCCCGGGATCCCCCGGATGGACGCTCATGTCCCCCCGCAGCGGCCACCCGTTGCCCGATCGAGGGGCCTGAACGGTCACGGTCACCGCCGGGTCGAGCTCCTCGAGCGCGATCAGCTCCCGCGCGGCCGCCTCGTCGGGGCCCGCCGACAGCCGGGCCAGCAGCGCGGCCCGGCGGCGGCTGCGCCCCGCGCTGGTCATCGGCGTCTGCGCCAGGTACATCGCCGCGAGTTCGGCGCACGCCACGATCCGCGGCAGATGCTCCTCGGTCACGGTCTCGTCGCCGTTCAGCACCCACAGGTAGCCCAGCAGTTCCCGGCCGGAACGCAGCGGCACGCACCACCGGGGCAGCATGTCGGCCTCTGGTGCGGCCGGGGTGCGGACCGGGCCGCGCGCCCGCGCCAGCCCGAGCCGTGCCACCAGGGCCCTGGCCGCCGGGCCGACCTCGTGCTGCAGGATCGTGCGCATCCGGGTGCCGTCGACCTGCCCCTGGGCGCTCCACCAGATCGGCCGGTGCCTGGCGTCCTCGACCAGCACCGGGTGGGCCAGCGACGCGCCGAGCTCGTCGACGGCCGACTGCACGTCGCGCACGCCGGTCACCCCCTCGGTGGTGGTGGTTTGGGGAGGAGCCCGCTGCCGTTTCCGACAATCGTAGGAAACCAGCGCGGGAAGTTCCGCAGCGGTGCCGAAGCCCAGGCGTGCGCGGCTGTCTACAGTGCGGGTGTCGGCCAGACCAGGCACGGCGCTACACGTTCCGGGAGGTCATCATGGCCGCGACCGCAGGCCGGACCGCGCTCTTTCCGATCGGGCCCACCGCGCCGCTGGCGTTCGCCGCCGGCTCGCCCGAGCGGGCGCGGGTCGCCGCCGCGCTGAAGGAGGTCCGCCAGGCCGGCTACGACGTGGCGAACGTCATCGGCGGCGAGGAGGTGCGCACCGGCAGGCGGGCGCCGATCGTCACCCCGCACAACCACTCCGGTGAGCTCGGGCACGTGCACTGGGCCGGCCCGGCCGAGACTTCCCGGGCGATCGACGCTGCGCTGGCCGCGTCAAAGTGGTGGGGACGGCTGCCGTGGGAGCAGCGCGCCGAGCCGTTCCTGCGGGCCGCCGACATGCTGCAGCACGGGCCGTGGCGGGACCGGCTGAACGCCGCCACGATGCTGGAGCTGTCGAAGACGACCTACCAGGCCGACATCGACGCCGCGTGCGAGACCGTGGACTTCCTCCGCGCGAACGTCAAGAACATGGTCGACATGTACGAGGTGCAGCCCGGGTCGCTGCCCGGCGTGTGGAACCAGGCCGAGTACCGCCCGCTCGAGGGGTTCGTGTTCGCGGTCTCGCCGTTCAACTTCACCTGCATGAACAACCTGGCGTTCGGCCCCGCCGTGCTGGGCAACACCGTGGTCTGGAAGCCGGCCGAGAGCGCGTCGCTGGTCATGCACCTGTCGCTGCAGCTGCTGCGCGAGGCCGGGCTGCCCGACGGGGTGATCAACGTCGTCTACGGCGACGGGCCGGAGATCGGCTCGGTGGCGCTGGCGCACCGCGACCTGGCCGCGGTGCACTTCACCGGGTCGACCGCGACGTTCCAGCACATCTGGCAGACGGTCGGCGCCAACATCACCTCGTACAAGAACTACCCGCGGGTGGTCGGCGAGACCGGCGGCAAGGACTTCATCCTGGCCCACCCCACCGCCGACGCCGAGGCGCTCGCCGTGGCCTGCGTCCGCGGCGCCTACGAGTACCAGGGCCAGAAGTGCTCGGCGGCGTCGCGCCTGTACGCGCCGCGCAGCCTGTGGCCGGAACTGCGCGACCGGCTGGTCGCGCTCACCGAGTCGATCGTGGTCGGGGATCCGACCGAGCCGCGGACCTACCTCGGCGCCGTGATCAACGCCAGGCAGTTCGCCAAGCACGCCGAGGCGCTGGCCAGCGCCAGGAGCGAGAACCTGGTCGTGGTCGGCGGCAACACCGACGACTCGGTCGGCTGGTTCGTGGACCCGACCGTGCTCGAGGTCCCCGATCCCGCCTCGCCGTTCCTGACCCGGGAGCTGTTCGCGCCGGTGCTGACCGGCTACGTTTACGACGACAACGCGTGGGACGAGACGCTGCGGCTGGTCGACGAGTCCACCGCGTACGGGCTGACCGGCGCGGTATTCGCCGCCGACCCCGCGGTGATCGAGCAGGCGGACGACGCGCTGCGGTACACCGCGGGAAACCTGTACATCAACGACAAACCCACCGCCTCGGTCGTCGGGCAGCAGCCGTTCGGCGGCGCAAGGGCGTCCGGCACCAACGACAAGGCCGGCACGGTCTGGAACCTGATCCGGTTCGCCAGCCCGCGGTCGGTCAAGCGGAACCACTTGCCCGTTCGCGACTATAGGTACCCGCACCTCGAGCCATGACATAGGCCGCCACCGTCGGGGGAAGGCTAGCCAGCGCGATTGCCTACGTGGGGGGGCCGATGGTGAGCCTGGCGGAGTCGGTAGAAGTAGAGCGGCGCAGCGTCGACCTGTTGCAGCCGATCATCGGGACGCAGCGGCACGACCGGCTGATCCGGGCAGCCGACCAGTTCCGGCAGCAACTGGCCGGGCGCACAGTTTGGAACATCAGTTCGACGGCCGTAGGCGGCGGGGTCGCCGAGATGCTGCACGTGCTCATCGGCTATGCCAAGGATCTCGGGATCCCGGTGCAGTGGCGGGTGATCACCGGCGATGCCGAGTTCTTCGTGATCACCAAGCGGCTGCACAACCAGATTCACGGCGAGACCGCTGGAGGCCCGCTGACCAGGGCCGACGCCGATCATTACGCGCGGATGCTGGCCGCGAACGCGGCCGAGCTGCTCGACGAGATCCGGCCCGGCGACCTGGTGCTGCTGCACGACCCGCAGACCGCCGGGCTGACCCGGGCGCTGGTGCGCGCGGGAGCCAAGGTGGCGTGGCGCTGCCACATCGGCGTGGACTGGGAAAACGACGCCACGCGCGGGGCGTGGGAGTTCCTGCGGCCGTACCTGGAGGCCGCTGACGGGTTCGTGTTCACCCGGCGCGAGTACGTGCCTTCGTGGGTTCCGCCGCGCAAGGTGGCGATCATTCCGCCATCGATCGACCCGCTCTCCCCCAAGAACCAGCCGCTCGACGCGGAGACGGTGCGCGGGATCCTGGGCCGGATCGGGGTGCTGGACGGCGCCACGCCGGACGACCGGACGTCGTTCGCCCGCAGCGACGGCAGCATCGGCTTCGTGACCCGGTACGCCGAGGTCACCGGCGAAGGCCGGCCCGGGCCCGCGGACCCGGTCGTGGCCCAGGTATCCCGGTGGGACCAGCTCAAGGACATGCCTGGGGTCATGCACGGATTCGCGGAGTATGTCGTGCCGGAAGGCGACGGTTACCTGATGCTGGTGGGCCCCGCGGTCGCCGGGGTGACCGACGACCCCGAGGGCGCAGCGGTGTTCGGCGACTGCCTGCTGCAGTGGCGCGAGCTGCCGGCCGAGGCCAGGGCGCGGATCCTGCTGGTCACGCTGCCGCTCGACGACGCCGACGAGAACGCGGCGATGGTCAACGCGCTGCAGCGGCACGCGAAGGTGATCACGCAGAAGAGCCTGGCCGAGGGGTTCGGGCTGACCGTGGCCGAGGGCATGTGGAAGGGCCGGCCGGTCGTGGGCTCCGCGGTCGGCGGGATCATCGACCAGCTCGCCGAGGGCACCGGCATCCTGCTGACCGACCCGCGTGACCTGAAGGCGTTCGGCGTGGCAGTGCGCGAGCTGCTCGACGACCCCGTTGGGGCCGACCAGATGGGGCAGGCGGCGCAGGCCTACATCCGCGAGCACTACGTGGGCGACGTGCACCTGCTGCGCTACGCGGACCTGTTCGAATCGCTGATCGCCGAGGGCTAGGCGGCACCGGAGGAGCCGTCTGCCGTCGCGGGCCGGTGTTATCCCTGGCGCCGACCGGGTAGGGCCAGCCGGGTAGAGGAGGGATGACGATGACCGACACCCAGCCGCGCCCCACGACCCCCACGACCCGCACGACCCCCACGACCACCGACGCCGGCGCTCCGGTCGAAAGCGATGAGTTTTCGCTGACCGTTGGCCCGCAGGGACCGGTGCTCCTGCAAGATCATTATCTGATCGAGCAGATGGCGAACTTCAACCGGGAGCGCATCGCGGAACGGCAGCCGCACGCCAAGGGCGGCGGCGCGTTCGGCCACTTCGAGGTCACCGACGACGTCTCCGCGTACACCAAGGCCGGGGTGTTCCAGCCGGGCACCCGCACCGACACGCTGATCCGGTTTTCCACGGTGGCCGGGGAGCGGGGCAGCCCGGACACCTGGCGCGACCCGCGCGGGTACGCGCTGAAGTTCTACACCGCCGAGGGCAACTACGACATGGTCGGGAACAACACCCCGATCTTCTTCGTCCGGGACCCGATGAAGTTCCAGCACTTCATCCGGTCGCAAAAGCGCCGCGCGGACAACAACCTGCGCGACCACGACATGCAGTGGGACTTCTGGACGCTGTCGCCGGAGTCGGCGCACCAGGTGACGTACCTGATGGGCGACCGCGGCGTGCCGCGGACCTGGCGGCACATGAACGGGTACAGCTCGCACACCTACATGTGGCTCAACGCCTCCGGTGAGCGGTTCTGGGTGAAGTACCACTTCAAGACCGACCAGGGCATCGAGTTCTTCACCCAGGACGAGGCCGACCAGATGGCCGCCGTGGACACCGACTACCACCAGCGTGACCTGTACGAGCACATCGCGGCCGGGGACTACCCGTCCTGGACGCTGTGGATGCAGATCATGCCGTTCGAGGAAGCCGCCAGCTACCGGTTCAACCCGTTCGATTTGACCAAGGTGTGGCCGCACGCCGACTACCCGCTGACCAGGGTCGGCCGTCTGACGCTGGACCGGAACCTGACCGACTACCACACCGAGATGGAGCAGGCAGCGTTCGAGCCGAACAACCTGGTCCCCGGGATCGCGCTGTCCCCGGACAAGATGCTGCTGGCCCGCGGGTTCTCCTATGCCGACGCGCACCGCGCCCGGCTCGGGGTTAACTACAAGCAGATCCCGGTCAACGCGCCGCACGTGCCCGTGCACGCCTACTCCAAGGACGGCGCCATGCGCGTGGTCAACGCCCGCGACCCGGTGTACGCGCCGAACTCCAAGGGCGGCCCGAAGGCGGACAGCGAGCACTACCAGCCCGCGTCCTGGTACGCCGACGGCGACATCATGCGGTCGGCGTACGTCCCGCGCCGCGACGACGACGACTTCGGCCAGGCCGGCACCATGGTCCGCGAGGTCCTCGACGACGCCGCGCGCGACCGCCTGGTCTCCAACATCGTCGGGCACCTGCGGGGCGGCGTGACCGAGCCGGTCCTGGTGCGCGCGTTCGAGTACTGGCGCAACGTCGACAAAGACCTCGGCGACAAGGTCGAGGCCGGCGTGCGCGCCAAGCAGGCCTGACCGGGCGCAGTCGACGGGCCGTGCCGGTTCCCGGTAGCGTGCGGCCGGTGAAGCGAAGCACCGATCGCATCCTCACCACGCACGTCGGCAGCCTCCCCCGGCCGGCCCCGCTGCTGGACAAGATGCGCGACGGCGAGCGCGGGCCCGGCGTGCAGGGCGCGATCGCCGAGGCCGTCGGCGCGGCCGTGGACCAGCAGGTCGCGCACGGCGTCGACGTGGTCACCGACGGGGAGCAGGGAAAGACCGGGTTCTTCGCGTACATCGGCGAGCGGCTGACCGGGTTCGAGCCCCGGCCGGGCCTGCGGGCCAGCCAGTGGACCGCGGAGGTCAGCGCGTTTCCCGAGTACTACGCGGACTACTTCGAGCGCGCGATGACCGGCGGTTCCGTGGTCCGGCCCGAGCCGCTGGTGTGTGTCGGCCCGGTCAGCTACCGCGGCCAGGCCGCGGTCGCCAGGGACATCGCGAACCTGCGGGCGGCGCTGGCCGACCGGCCGCACGAAGACGCGTTCCTGCCGGCAACCGCGCCGAGCGGGCTCGGCATCATGACCGGCGGCGCCGACATCGCGAACGAGTACTACCCGTCGTACCCGGAGTACCTGTTCGCGGTGGCCGACGCGCTCGCCCAGGAGTACGGCGCGATCGTCGACGCGGGATTCCTGCTCCAGGTCGACGACCCGGCCCTGACCGATACGCTCAGCGACTCGGCCCTCGACCGGCGCACGGCCGCGGAGCGCGTGGAACTCTTCGTCGAGGCGAACAACCGGGCGCTGCGCGGCATCCCCGCCGACCGGGTCAGGTACCACACCTGCTACGGCATCAACGAGGGACCCCGGGTGCACGACGTGGCCCTGGCCGAGGTGATCCCGCTGATGCTGAAGGTGCACGCGACCGGGCTGTCGTTCGAGGCGGCGAACGCCCGGCACGAGCACGAGTACCACGCCTGGGAGGACGTCGCGCTGCCCGACGACCGGGTGCTGCTGCCGGGCGTGATCACGCACGCGAGCAACATCGTCGAGCACCCGGAACTGATCGCGGAGCGGATCGGCCGCTTCGCCGCGCTGGCGGGCCGGGAGAACGTCATCGCGAGCACGGATTGCGGCTTCTCGTCCCAGGCCACGTACCGTCCCGAGGTCGATCCGAGGGTGATGTGGGCGAAGTTCGACGCGATGCGCGAGGGCGCGGCGCTCGCAACCCGGCGACTGTGGCGGTGACGATGAGCGACGAAGCGGCCGACCGGCAGGCCATCCGCGACCTGGTCGAGAACTGGGTGGTGTGGCGCGACGCGGGTGACTGGGAGCGCTTCCGCACCCTCTGGCACCCGTCCGGCCGGATGATGGCCACCTGGTTCCAGGGCCCCGCCGACGAGTTCATCAAGGTCAGCCGGGAGGGCTTCGCGCGCGGTGTGCGCATCCTGCACTTCCTCGGCGGGACGTCCATCGACCTGGCCGGTGACCGCGCGATCGCGCAGACGAAGATGACGATCTCCCAGCGCGCGCGCGTGCACGAGGTGCTGTGCGATGTGGTGTGCACCGGCCGCTTCTATGACTTCCTGGAACGCGGCGCCGCCCGCTGGTCGCTCGTGCTGCGCCAGCCGATCTACGAGAAAGACCGCCTGGACCCGGTCGACCCGGCAGCGCGGCTCGAGCTTGACCGGGCGGAACTCGAGCGCTTCCCCGAGGGCTACCGGCACCTGGCCTATCTGCAGGCCGGCATCGGCTACCAGGTCAAGACGGACATGCCCGGCCTGACCGGCCCCGAGGTCGAGGCGCTGTACCGCCGCGGCGCCACCTGGCTAACCGGCGGCCCCTGCGACTGACCGCGCCGGGCGGCTCTCAATGTGGTGGTGGGTCCCGCGCTGTTCCTCTAACACCGGCGTGGGTCCCACCACGCTGTTCAGCGGGGCCGCTGGGCTGCCGCGTGGCGGCCGGCCCGGCGGCCGAAGAAGGAGCCCTCGCCGAGCTGGGTGCCGCTGCTGTATCCCTTGGCGTCCTGCGCGATGTTGGACGCGCACGCGCCGACGGCGTACAGGCCCGGCACCACGGAGCCGTCGGCGCGCCGCACCTGCCCGTCGGCCGTGCAGCGCAGCCCGCCCAGCGTGAAGCCCGCGTACATCGCCTTGCCGAGCGACAGGTCGAACGCACCCCACGGCCCGGTGTCCTGCGGCTCCAGCCAGTCCGGGTGCTTGTGGAACTCCGGATCCTCACCACGCCCCGCTGCCGCGTTGTACCCCTCGAGGGTCGTGGCGAGGTTCCCCTCCGGGATGCCCAGCCCGCGTTCCATCTCCGCGACCGTCTCCCACCCGTCGATGAACGGCACCAGCGGGATCTCCGGGTTCGCCATGTGCACGCTGTCGACCACCAGGAACGCAACGCTCCCCGGCTGGTCGAGCACGAAGCCCGAGGTCCTGGAGTGGTAGCTGTCCTCGGCGACGAACCGCCTGCCGTCGCGGTTGACGACGATGCCGGTCAGCAGCCTCCCCGGCGGGTAGAACGGCGCGGTGATGAACGCCTGGTCCATGTGCAGCAACTGGCCGCCAACGGCCTGGCCCAGCCTGATGCCGCCCCCGTCGTCGTAGGTGGAGCCGAGCACGAACGTCTTGGCGGCAAGCTGCGGGACGTGCTTCGCGACCATCTGCGGGTTCATCACGAAGCCGCCGGTGGCCAGGATCGTGCTGCGGGCCCGGATTACCCCGCGGCGGTCATAACAGCGCCACCGCACCCTCCGGACCCGGCCGGAGTTGTCGATCTCCAGCGCGGTGGCTCCGGTCTCGTACCAGACCTCGACGCCAAGCTCCGCGGCGCGCCGCACCAGCAGGTCGGTGACCAGCTTCGCGCCGCCGGTGTCGCCGGGCACCGGGACCTTGTGGCCGCGCGGCGCCGGCACCGCGAGGTCGCGGAACGGCCAGACCTTCTCGTTGCCGGTGTACATCAGGCCCTGGGTCTGCGGCTGGATGACCGCCTTCTCCGGGTAGTAGCTGCGCTCGAACTCGAAGCCCAGGCTCTCCAGCCAGTCGCAGTGCCCGGCGCTGCCGTCGGCGTAGGCGCGGATCTTGTCGGCCTCCGGCTCCGGGGTCACCGCCATCAGGTAGGCGTACATCTCGTCGGGGGTGTCCTTGTGCCCGGTGGCCCGCTGCACCACCGTGCCGCCGCCCAGGTAGAAGTGGCCGCCGGCCATCGCGCTGGTGCCGCCGGCCACCGCGGCCCGCTCCAGGACCAGCACCGAGGCGCCCGAAGCCGCCGCCTCCACAGCGGCGCACCCGCCCGCGATACCAAACCCCACCACGACAACGTCCACGTCGCGCACGCGGCTGTCCTCCGGCGG
>JASHOI010000425.1 GCA_030041195.1 Streptosporangiaceae bacterium
TCCACCTGCGGCGGCCACGGCACCTGCAAGAAATGCAAGATCAGGATCGCCGGCGGCAGCGTGCCGGCCTCGCCGCTCGACGCCCGGGCGTTCTCCCCGGACGAGTTGCGGGCCGGGTGGCGGCTGGCCTGCCGGGCCCAGGCAGCGACCGACCTGCAGATCGAGGTCCCGCCGCTGGTCACCAGGCCCAAGGCGGCCACGGTCGGGGTCGGCCGCCAGGTCATCCTGCGCCCGGCCGCGCAGAAGCGGTACCTGGAACTGGCCGAGCCGTCCCTGTCCGACCAGCGGACCGACACCGAGCGGGTCCTCAGCGCCGTCGACGACCTTGAGCTGCGGGTCGACCTCGCGGTGGTGCGGTCGGTCGGCCAGGTGCTCCGCGCCGCGGACTACAAGGTCACCGCGGTGATCGTCGACGACGCGCTGATCGACATCCAGCCGGGCGACACCACCGCGCGGCTGTACGGCATCGCATTCGACCTGGGCACCACCACCGTGGTCGCCACGCTGCTCGACCTGGCCACCGGCACCCCGCTGGCCGTGGCGTCGATGCTGAACAAGCAGCAGCCGTTCGGCGCGGATGTGATCACCCGGATCAGCGCGATCATGATGGAGCCCGGAACGCTCGCCGCCCTGGCCGGTCTGGCCCGCGACACGCTCGCCGAGCTGACCGCGGACGTGTGCGGGCAGGCGGGCGTGGACCCGGCCGAGGTCTGCGAGGTGGCGCTGGCGGGCAACGCGACGATGACGCACATCGCGCTCGGCATCGACCCCGAGCCGCTCGGCGTGGCCCCGTTCATCATGGCGGCCCGGCAGTACCCCGAGGTGCTCGCCTCGGCCGACCTCGGTTTGCCGGTCCATCCCCGCGCTCGTGCGTTCCTGTTCCCCGCCTTCGGCGCGTATGTCGGCGGGGACATCACCGCAGGGCTGCTCGCATCGGGAATGGACCGTGACGCGCGCACCCGGCTGTTCGTGGACATCGGCACGAACTGCGAGATCGTGCTCGGCAACCGGGACTGGCTGCTGGCCACCGCGGCCCCGGCCGGCCCCGCGTTCGAGGGCGCCGCGATCCGGTGCGGCATGCGCGCCGCGGACGGCGCGATCGAGGTGGTCTCGATGACCCCGGACGGCCTGCAGCTACGGGTCATCGGCGACGCCGAGCCCGCCGGGCTGTGCGGCTCCGGGCTGGTGGACGCCGTGGCCAGCCTGGTCGGCGTGGGCCTGCTGGACCGGTCCGGCCGGTTCGTGCCCGAGGAGCAGGCGGCGGGGATCGCACCGGGGCTCGCGGACCGGCTGACCATGCTCGGCGCGGAACGGGTGTTCGTGCTGCACTGGCTCGGCGAGCCCGGCGACGTGGAACGGTCGATCTATCTGTCTCAGCGGGACGTGCGCGAGCTCCAGTTCGCCAAGGCCGCGATCGCGACCGGCTGGAACATCCTGCTCGCCGAGGCCGGGCTGGCGCCCGGCGACATCCAGCAGGTGCTGCTCGCCGGGTCGTTCGGCAGCTACCTGTCCCCGGCCAACGCGATCAGGCTCGGCCTGGTCCCCCGGATGCCCGCGGCGCGGGTGGTCAGCGCGGGGAACGTGGCCGGGGAGGGCGCGAAGATGGCGCTGCTCTCGGTCCGGGAGCGGGCCGGGGCGCTGGCGCTGCAGGAGGAGGTGAGGTATGTCGAGCTCTCCGACCGCAGCGACTTCAACGACGCGTTCGTGGACCAGCTCCAGTTCCCGGCCTGAGGCCGCCGCCACCCCAGCCTCCACTCGCGCCGCCGCCACCCCAGCCCCCACTCCCCCCGTTGCCGTGATCGCCTGCGGCGCGCTCGGCGCCCACATCCGCGAGATCATTGCCCGGCGCGGCTGGCAAGTCGAGCTGCACACCCTTCCGTCGCTGCTGCACAACCACCCGGAGCGGATCGCCCCGGCCGCCGAGCGGCTGGCCCGCGAGCTGCAGGCGCGCGGCCTGCGGGTCGCGCTCGGCTACGCGGATTGCGGCAGCTACGGGGCGCTCGACGAACTGTGCTCCCGGCTGGACCTGCGCAGGCTTCCCGGGTTGCACTGCTACGACGTGCTGGCTGGTCCCGATCGGCTGCGCGAGATGTTCGAGCGGGAGCCCGGAACCTACCTGCTGACCGACTTCCTGGTGCGCGGCTTCCGCCGCTCGGTGCTGGCCGAGCTGGGCCTCGATCGCCACCCGGAGCTGTGGCCGGACTACTTCGGCCACTACCGGCGCCTGGTCTGGCTGGCGCAGTCACGTGACGATGCGCTTGACGCTGAGGCCGATGCGGTCGCCGCGATGTTCGGCCTGCCGCTGACCGTGGTCGACGTCGGCACCGGCGGCCTGGAGCGCGAACTGGCCCGGCTGCTGCCCGCTCCCCCGTCCCGGCCGGCCCTCCCGGCCCCGGTCGGCCCCCCGGACGGTGCGCCGTGATCCGCGGCGGGCTCGCCCGGGTGGCGCCGCTGCTGGAGCGGCCCAGGTACGAGGTGTTCCCCGCCAAAAGCACCGAGGAGACCGTGCTCGAATGGGTGCCGACCGACCTGACCGTGACCGTGACCGCCTCCCCCGCCAAGGGGCTCGACCCGACGCTTGACCTCACCGAGCGGCTGATTGCCCGCGGCTACCGCGTGGTCCCGCACCTGTCCGCCCGCCTGGTGCGCGACGACGCCCATCTCACCGACATCGTTGCGCGGCTGACCGCGGCCGGCGTGGACGACGTGTTCGTCCCGGCCGGTGACGCCGACCCGCCGACCGGCCGGTTCGACAGCGCGCTGTCCCTGCTCGACCGGCTGGCCGAAATGGGCCGCCCGTTCGCCAGGGTCGGGATCACCGGCTACCCGGAGAGCCACCCCAGGATCGGCGACGACATCACGATCCAGGCGATGTGGGATAAGCGGCACCACGCCGCCTACCTGGTCAGCAACCTCTGCTTCGACCCGGCCACGCTGCGGCACTGGATCGTCCGGGTGCGGGCGCGGGGGGTCACGATGCCGATGTTCATCGGCATCGCCGGACCGGTGGACCGGGCACGGCTGCTGCGGATGGCGGCGAAGGCCGGGGTCGCCGAGTCGGCGCGGTTCCTGACCGGGCACACCGAGTGGCTGCTGCGCCTGGGCACGCCGACCGGCTACAACCCGGGCCGGCTGCTGGAACGGACCGGCGCCACACTGGCCAATCCCGCCTCGGCGGTCGAGGGCCTGCACGTGTTCACGTTCAACCAGGTCCGTCAGACCGAGCAGTGGCGGCGCTCGGTGCTCGACCGGATCGCCGCTCAGAAGCGGCGGCCGGCCTGACTCACGGGTACTGGGCCGTCGCTGCGGCCGTGGCGAGCACGTCGGTCGGCAGCGGCCCGGTGGCGGTGAGGGTCACGAAGCAGGCGCGGCCGGGCTTGGGCAGCACCTCAAGCTGCGCGGCGTGCAGGGTTCCCGCGGTCGTGGACGTGAGCGTGTACCCGACCTGGACGCCGGGGACGCCGCCAATGTTGACGTCGGTGACGGTGACGTGCTGAGCGTGCAGGACCTGAGGCAGTTCGGTCTCCGCGGACTGGCGCAGCAGCGGGACCCCGGCGGTTCCGGTGTCCGACGTTCCCGAGTTGGAGCAGTACGCGTTGATGTTCGTCGCGAAATGCCCCGGTGAGCTGGCCATGGACTTGAGATCGGTCGCGAAGACCGCGTGCAGCTTGATCAGCTCCTGAAGGTTCTGGGACAGCGTCTGCCGGCTGACTCCCTTGAGCCCGATCTGCTTGAGCGCCTGCCCCAGGTTCACCTGGGCGAGGTTGACCGTTGCCCAGGAACTCGGGATCGCTATGGATATGCCCTGCGCCGAGCCACCGACTCGCTGATAGCCGGCCGGAACGCCCGTCGGCGCGCTGGTCAGGAACGCACCGGTGACCGCGCGCGGCGCCGAACCGGTGCCGGCCGGCCCCGCGCACCCAGCGACCACCGCGGCCAGCCCTAGCGCCGCGGCGCAGGCGGCCAGGAACGTGGCACGACATCGCGCCTCGACGACGCGCCCCGTGGGTGAGTGGCAACCCGGGGCCCCGGCAACGCCCCAGAGCGCCACCCTGCGGGTACCCCAGAGGGCCACCCTGCGGGTACCCCAGAGGGCCACCCTGCGGGCACCCCAGAGCGCCACCCCGTGGGCACCCCAGAGCGCCACCCCGTGGGCACATACCCACCGGGCCACCCGGCGGGCACATACCCACCGGCCCACCGAGCGGAATGAGCGTTTCATTGGTCCCCCGTCCTCGCCGGCCCGGGCCCACGCTCGGGCAACCTCACGGCTGGTCCCCCGCCCAGGCACCGCGCAACCAGCGCGCCTGGTCTCCGCCCAGGCCGGCGCAACCTGCACGGCCAGTCCCCCGTCCAGGCCCGGCGCAACCCGCACGGCTGGTCTCCGCCCAGGCCCGGCGCAACCCGCACGGCTGGTCTCCGCCCAGGCCCGGCGCAACCCGCACGGCCAGCCCTCGCCCCCAGTCCCGGGCAGCCAGCACGACCGTGCATTAGGGTGCTGAACGTGACAGCGCCCCGGGTGGCCGTCGGCCCCGATCTCAGGGACTACGCCGAGAAGGCGATCCGCGACGGCGGGGGCGAGCCGGTCGGCGTCGACGCCGGCGCCGACGCGCTCGTCTGGCTGGAACCCGCCGACATCGACGGCATGCGCGCCGCGCTGGCCACGGCGAG
>JASHOI010000426.1 GCA_030041195.1 Streptosporangiaceae bacterium
CCAGCGCCGCGCGCCGCCGACTCCGCGGCGGCGGATGCCGCCGAGCCTGCGCCCGGCCCGGGCCGGGCAGGCCCGGGAACCGGCGCTCCGTGGGTGCCGGATACCTCGAGCACCCGCCGCTCGTCCGTGGTGTTCGAGGAAGACGACGATCTCGACGTGCCAGACTTCCTCAAGTGAGCACCGGGCTTGGCCGACCGGCCGAGCTGGCGCCCGGGGTGCTGTTCCTGTTTACCGGCCGAGGTGGCGGCGTCAGCGCGGCGCCCTACGACACGCTGAACCTGGGCGGGGCGGTGGGTGACGACCCGGCGGCGGTCACCGAGAACCGCCGGCTGACCGCGCGCGCGTGCGGCCTGGCCGACGGCCGGCTGGCCTGGATGCGCCAGGTGCACGGCGTGACGGTCCGCTACGCCGGGGGGAAGAAGGCAGAGCCGCTTCCCGAGGCCGACGCCTCATTCACTGACGTCGCCGGGCTGGGGCTCGGCGTGCTGGTGGCGGACTGCGCGCCGGTCCTGCTCGCCGATCCCGGGGCACGGATCGTCGGGGCGGCGCACGCCGGCCGCGAGGGCATGGCGGCCGGCGTGGTCAGCGAGCTGCTGTCGGCGATGTCGGCGGCCGGGGCGGACCCGGCCCGGGTGCACGCCGTGATCGGCCCGCACATCTGCGGCGGCTGCTACGAGGTGCCCGCCGAGATGCGGGCGCGGATCGCCGGAAAGGTGCCCGAGTCCGGCTGCGTGACCAGGAAGGGCACCCCGGGCATCGACGTCGGGGCCGGGGTCGAGGCGCAGCTGGCCAGGGCAGGGGTCGCCGCCGTGGCCCGCGACCCGCGGTGCACGGCCGAGACGCCATCGCTGTACTCGTACCGCCGCGACGGCCGGACCGGCCGGTTCGCCGGCCTGGTCTGGCTGGCGCGATGATGGGAGCGGCCGTCGATGTACCGTTGGGCCTGTTCTAACGTGCCTTCCGGTACATCGATGCGGGGTCGGCGGGGTGAGCGCGGTGGATGAGGGCCGCAAGAGCGAGCTCGCCGGGCGTTTGGACGCGGTGCGTAATCGGATCGCTGCGGCGTGTGATGCCGTGGGCCGCGCCAGCGACGAGATCACGCTGATCGCGGTGACCAAGACCTACCCGGTGTCCGACATCGAGCTGCTGTGCGAGCTCGGCGCGTGCGACATCGGGGAGAACCGCGACCAGGAGGCCGCGCCGAAGGCCGCCGAGTGCGCCGCCCGCGGCGTGCCGGTGACCTGGCACTTCGTCGGCCAGCTGCAGACCAACAAGGCCGCGAGCGTGGTCTCGTACGCCAGCTTCATCCACTCGGTCGACCGGTTGCGGCTGGTCGGCGCGCTCGGCTCGCGAGCCAGGCGCGCGGGCCGCCTGGTCACCTGCCTGGTCCAGGTCAGCCTGGACGACGACCCGGGCCGGGGCGGCGCGTTCGGGCCGCAGGTCATGGCCGTCGCCGACGCCATAGCCGCCGAGGAAGGTCTTGCCCTCGGCGGCGTGATGGCCGTGGCGCCGCTCGATGCGGATGCTGGCGTCGCGTTCCGGCAACTGGCGAAGGTGGCCGGCACGGTACGGTCCGCGCATCCCGGTGCGGTGATGATCTCGGCGGGCATGAGCGCCGACCTGGAGCAGGCGATCGAGGCCGGCGCGACACACGTGCGGGTCGGTACGGCGTTGCTCGGAGGCCGGCGGCCGTTCGTCAGGTAATGTCCGACGCGTGGCACGCGGCGCGAGCGTGCCTGCACGGCAGGCGTGACGGAGGACAAAGATGGCCAGCGCGATGCGCAAGATGGCGGTCTATCTCGGCCTGGTAGAGGACGACAGCCGCTACGACGAGCAGTACCAGGACGAGTACGGTGCCGAGGAGTACGAGGAATACGGCGCCGAGTTCATAGACCAGAGCGATTCTCGCGAGGTGATCAGGCACTCCGAGACCAGCAGGCTGCCGGAACGCGAGGCCGCCGCGGTCGTGCAGACCACGGATTTGGCGAGGATCACCACATTGCACCCGCGCACATACAATGAGGCTCGTACGATCGGAGAGCACTTCCGTGAAGGCACTCCGGTGATCATCAACCTAACCGAGATGGTCGACAGCGACGCCAGGCGTCTCGTCGACTTCTCGGCGGGCCTTATCTTCGGGCTCCGTGGGAGCATCGATCGGGTCACCAACAAGGTGTTCCTGCTGTCGCCGGCGAACATCGAGGTGGCCGCCGAGGACAAGGCACGGATAGCGGAACGAGGCTTCTTCAATCAAAGCTGACGGGCCAGCCGGGTGCTGGCGTGAAAGCAGGGCGGCGTAGTGGACATCTTGAAGATCGTTCTCACGTACGTGCTCTGGCTCTACCTGCTGCTACTCATCGCGCGTTTGATCATCAGCTGGATACAGGTCTTCTCCAGGGACTGGCACCCGACCGGGATCGTCCTGGTCATCGCCGAGGTCGTGTATACCGCCACCGATCCGCCACTGAGATTGCTAAGGCGCTACATTCCGACGGTCAGGCTCGGTACTGTGGCCTTGGACCTCAGCTTCATGGTGCTGTTCCTGGTGATACTTATCCTGCTGGATGCCGTGGTGCCGAGGATCTGATCGGGTAGCGTCCACAGGGGACCTAGCTCGACGCGCCAAGGAGACGACGACATGCCACTGACGCCCGCGGATGTGCGGAACAAGCAGTTCAGCACGACCAGGCTCAGGCCCGGCTACGACGAAGAGGAAGTGGACGGCTTCCTCGACGAGGTCGAAGCGGAACTCGACAGGCTGATCCAGGAGAACGAAGAGCTCCGGGCCAAGCTCGCCGAAGTGCTGCGCGGGGGCAAGGTGCCCGCCCTCAACGCTCCGCATGCCGAGGCCCCCGCCGACCTCATGGCGGCAGAGCCGCTTCGCCACGAGCCGGAGCCGGTGCGGCCGCCCGAGCCGGTGATGATGCCCACCAGGCCCGCCGAGGACAACATGGACACGGCGGCGCGGGTGCTGGCGCTGGCCCAGCAGACGGCCGACCAGGCGATCGCCGACGCACGGCGCGAGGCCGACGAGACGCTCGGGCGCGCCAGGCGCGAGGCCGACGACATTCTCACCAAGGCCCGCCGCCAGTCGGAGCAGATCACCAGCGACGCCCGGGCCCGCGCCGAGAGCCTGGAACGCGACGCGCAGGAGCGGCACCGGCAGGCCATGGGCTCTCTTGTGCAGTCGCGCGAAGAGCTTGAGCGGCGGGTCGACGACCTGCGCGCGTTCGAGCGCGAGTACCGCAGCAGGCTCAAGGCTTACCTGGAGGGCCAGCTGCGCGACCTGGAGGCGGGCGCGGCGGACAGCGGCGTCTTCCCCGCGGTGGCCACCGGGCCGCAGTCGCCGGTGACCGCGGGCATGGGACGCATGGACGTCCGCAACGGCGGCCAGTCGGCCGTGACCGGTTCCTACGCTGGCCCGCCGGAGCCGGTGGCACACGGCGGCTTCCACCCGGCCGACTCCGCGCCGCACGACCGCCGCTAGACCGCTAGACGCAAAGTGCAGCCCGCCTGGCCGGTGCTCGGCCAGGCGGGCTGGCACGATCCCGTTACTGCCCTGGAGTCCTGCCCGTGATCCGGTTCGGTGCGGTCCTCACGGTCGTGATTGTGGCCATGGGACTGCTCGCCGGGGGGGTTCTGGCCAACAGCTTGCTGCTGGTCTATCTGGCCATCGCCGTGGCCGCGCTGTCCGCCGCGATGCTCGCCGTCTTCCTGGTCGTCTGGCGCGGGAACATCTTCGGCGAGGCGTCGGCCGGCCAGGCGGCCGCGACCGCGGCTGCCAAGCCCGCGGGCCTGGCCGCCGGAACCGCCGTTACGGCAGGAATCCTGGCAACGGCCGAAGCGGTCGGAGCGGTCCCGGCTTCGGCTGGCCGGATGCCGGCGGGCGGCACGGCGCCGTCCGTCGTGCTCGGCCAGTCCGCGCTGCTGGTGGCGGGCGGCTCGGCCGCCACCCCGACCGCCGACCGCGATGATCTCGCCGCGCCG
>JASHOI010000427.1 GCA_030041195.1 Streptosporangiaceae bacterium
TCGCCGCAGGTGCCGAAGCGCCCGGCCGGGTCCTTTGCCAGCGCCCGGTTCATGACGTCGTCGACCGCGCCGGGCAGGTCCGGCCGGCGGGCGCTCAGCGGCGGCGGGGGCTCGGACAGCTTTGCCCACACCCCGGCCAGCCCGGCGTCGCGGCGAAACGGCGGCACCCCGGAGAGCAACTCGAAGCCGGCGCAGGCCAGCGCGTACAGGTCGGCGCGGCCGTCGACCGGGCGGCCCTCGACCTGCTCGGGCGCCATGTAGTCGAGGGTGCCGAGAAACTGCCCCTGGGAGGTCAGGCCGGTCTGGCCGAGTTCGCCGAGCGTCTGCTTGCCGAGCCCGAAGTCGGACAGGTACACGTGGTCCTGCCTGCCGCCGCCCGCGGTCGTGTCGAGCAGCATGTTGGCCGGCTTCACGTCGCGGTGCACCAGTCCCCGCGCGTGCGCCGCGTCCAGCGCGGACGCCACCTGGGCGACGATGTCGACGGCGCGCGCCGCGGGCAGCGGGCCCTCGGCGTCGAGCAGCGTGCGGACGTCCGGGCCGTGCACGAACCGCATCGCGATGAACAGGACGCCGTCCGCCTCGCCGGCGTCGAACACCGGAATGATGTTGGGATGGTCGACGGCCGCGGCGATCCGCGACTCGCGGATGAACCGCTTGCGGAACGCGCCGTCGGCGGCCAGCCCGGGGGCGAGGATCTTGAGCGCGACGTTCCGGTCGAGGCGGGCTTCGTGTGCGCGGTAGACGACCGCCATCCCGCCGCGGCCTATCTGCTCCTCGAGCCGATAGCCAGCAATCCGCGAGCCAATCGCGAACTCGCTGAATCCCGGCGGAAACTGGTCGCTCACCCGCCCTCCTCCAATCACCCCGAACGGTATCCGAACCCGGGGCCAAACGGGACGCTGTGAAGCCACCCATTCCGGGCATGTCCAGGCCAGACACGTGATTATTCGGGTCGCGTCCCTCTACAGTTGGGAGATGACGATCGGGCGGGAGATCTCGTCAAATACTCCGGCGCTTGTGGTCCGGACGCAGGGATCTGATCGGAGCCTGGAAGCTGGCCGCTCCTACAGCGTCGGCCGCAATCCAGAATCGGACATAGTGGTCACCGAGGCCAGGGTTTCCTGGCGCCATGCCGTGCTCCGGAGCGAGGGCAGCACCTGGCTGCTCGAGGACGTCGGCAGCACGAACGGCACCTTCCTCGGCGCCCAGCGGGTGCAGCGGGTAGAGATCACGAACGACTGCGTGCTGCGGCTCGGCCACCCCGACGACGGCCAGCGGCTGTGGTGCTCGATCGCGGTTCCGCCGCGGGACGCCACCGCCGTCGCCTCGCCGGTGCGCGACGCGCAGCCGCCCACGAACTTCGTCGCGCCGGCCCCGCCGGCCCGGCCCCACCCATCCGCGCAGCCGGGGGGGTCAAGCCTCTTCCGCCAGCCCAGCGCGATCATGCGGCTGCCGACCCGGGTGCTGCGGATCGGCCGGGCCAACGACAACGAGGTCGTCGTCTCCGACCTCAGCGTTTCCCGCTACCACGCAGAGCTGCGCCGGGACAGCAACGGCGGGTACGAGATCGCAGATCTTTCCAGCCACAACGGCACGTACGTCAACGGGCAGCGGATCGCCGCCCCGGCTCCGGTGACCGAGGCGGACATCATCAGCATCGGCCCCGCCACCTTCCGCATGGCCGGCCAGGAACTGGTCGAGTTCATCGACAGCGGCGACATCTCGCTCAACGTGCAGGAGCTGACCGTCCGCATCTCCGGGGGCAAGGTGCTGCTCGACCACGTCAGCTTCCCGCTCGGTGAGCGCTGCCTGCTCGGCGTCATCGGGCCCAGCGGCGCCGGCAAGTCGACGCTGCTCGGCGCGCTGACCGGAATTCAGCCGGCGGGCGAGGGCTCCGTGCTCTACGACGAGCGCGACCTCTACAAGAACTACGCGGAGCTGAAGCACCGGATCGGGCTGGTGCCGCAGGACGACATCATGCACACGCAGCTGACCGCGCGCCGGGCGCTGCGTTACGCGGCGGAACTGCGGTTCCCCCGCGACACCAGCGCCAGGGAGCGCAACCAGCGGGTCGACGAGGTGATCGACGAGCTCGGGCTGGCCCAGCACGCCCAGACCCGCGCCTCGTCGCTGTCCGGCGGGCAGCGCAAGCGGGTCAGCGTCGCGCTCGAGCTGCTCACCAAGCCCTCGCTGCTGTTCCTCGACGAGCCGACGTCCGGCCTGGATCCCGGGCTCGACAAGTCGGTGATGGAGATGATGGCCGGCCTGGCCCACGACGGCCGGACCGTGATCGTGGTCACGCACAGCGTCGCCAACCTCGACCTGTGTGACCGGCTGCTGGTCCTGGTTCCCGGCGGGAAGGTCGCGTACTTCGGGCCGCCGCGCGACGGCCTGCGGCACTTCGCCAAGCCGGGCTGGGCCGAGGTGTTCCAGGCGTTCGACGCCGAGCCGGGCCGGGACTGGGCCGGGGAGTTCCGGCGGTCCCCGCTGCATGCGCAGTACGTCACCACGGGCATGAACGCGGTCGCCCCGGCGGGCGGCCAGCGGCGGATCGCACCGTCGCCGCGCCAGCGCAACCACCTGTCCCAGCTTTCCACGCTGTGCCGGCGCTACCTGGCCATCATCGCGTCGGATCGCTTCTACCTGGCGTGCGCGGCAGCGGCCCCGATCATCCTGGCCGCGATCCTGCAGATCGTCTCCTCCAAACAGGGCCTGGCCGGGGGGCCGGACAGCAACACCAACGCGCAAGAAGTGCTGCTGATCCTGGCCATCGGCGCCTGCTTCATCGGGGCGCTGAACTCGATCAGGGAGGTCGTCAAGGAACGCTCGATCTACACCCGGGAACGCGCCGCGGGCCTGTCGGCCGGGGCGTACCTGTGGTCCAAGCTGCTGGTCCTGGGCGTGCTGAGCGCGGTGCAGGCGGCCGTGATGACGGTGATCGGGCTGGCGGGCAAGCCGGAGCCGACCTCGGGGGTGCTGTTCAAGAACGCGCCGCTGCTGGAGCTGGTGCTGGCCATGGCCTTGCTGGCGATCGCTTCGATGGCCCTGGGCCTGCTCCTCTCGGCGCTGGTCAATTCGTCCGAGACAACCCTGATACTGCTGTTCGTCTCGGTGATGGCTCAGGTCGTCTTCTCCGGAGGAGCGTTCCCGATCGCCGGGAGGCCGGGGCTGGAGCAGGTCGCCTGGCTCTTCCCGGCCCGCTGGGGCTACGGTGCGGCCGCTTCCACCGCCAACCTCGCGGTGATCACGCCCGGCACCAAGCCGGACTCGCTCTGGACGCACTCCCTCGGCACCTGGTCGCTGGACATGGCCATGATGGCAGCGCTCGCGGCGGTGTTCTCGCTGATCGCATGGCGGGTGCTGAAGCGGGCCACACCGGGCCGCCGCTGATCACGCGGCTACCGCGCGCCGCCCCAGTAGCCGCTGAGGTCGAACGGGCGCAGGTATGGGTAGGGACGGTAGCTGACGAACTCCGGCGGCGTGGCGACGACCGGCCCGCTGACCGAGTAGATGTTGTAGGCCGGGCCCAGCGCCGAGGCGTCGGCGTTCAGGGCGGAAGGCTGGAGTGCCTGATCGTTCCAGTGACCGGTGGCGAGCCGGCTGAGCAGGATCTGCGCGGCGGTGATCGTCTCCGCGGGGGTGAATGCGCAGTGCCCGGCGCGGCTGACGAAGATCTGCCGCAGCAGCCGCCCGTTCCCGGCCTGCTGCACGACGCTGGCGTAGGCCTGCTCGTTCTCCGGCACCACGAGCCCGTCGCCGGTGGTGTGCATGGTCAGCACCGGCACCGAGATCCGGCCGTTGAAGCTGATGTACTTCGCCAGGTAGCTGACCGCGGCCGGGTCGGCGGCGATCCGGGACGCGCTGTTCAGCCGGGCCAGGTCGGCGCCCAGGTTCAGGCCCGCGGCCCGGTACAGCGCGACGACCTCGCTCAGGTCGGCCGAGTGGGCCAGCTGGCTGAAGAAGTTCACCCCGGTGGTCCAGGACGGGTTGCCGCCCGCCCGCGCCTCGAGCTCGGCGCGGAAGTCGAACACGAACGGGAAGTCCACCTCGGTGTCCCACAGGTACTGGTTGGCCTCTTGCGCGGTGTAGTCGTTCGCGGCCGGCTCGGCCGACAGCGGGGTGAACCAGCCCGGCGTGTCACCGAGCGCCGCGGCCAGCGCGAGCCGGGCCCGGCCCTGCGCGGTCTGCTGCGCCGCTTCGGCCGCCTGCTCCGCTGCGGCCAGGTTCGCGCCGGGGTCGGTGATGTTCACGACCTGCACCGACGGGTCGATGAGCTGCTGGAACGCGACCTCGGAGTCGAGCGCGGTGTTCCAGGTGGCGACGCCGCCGGACAGCACCCCGCACATCGGCAGCGCGGCGCTGAACCGGTTCGGGTAGTCCTGGATCAGGCCGGCGGTGATGATGCCGCCCAGCGAGTGACCCCACGCGATCGTCTGCGCGGGCGTGCCGACCTGCTGGTCGAAGACGTTCAGGGTGGCGATCTGGTCGGTGAGCGCCTGCTGGATCGCCCACCCGGTGGACGCGTACGACGACCCGGCCAGCGCGTAGCCGTGGCCGAGCAGCCAGGCGCCGGTCACCGGGTCGCCGACGTCCTGGGCCGGGTTCGCCGAACCGGGCACCACGTACCCGTGGCTGTACAGGAACAGCGTGCAGTTCCAGTTCGCTGGCACCTGGATCTCGTACGTGGACCCGTCGGCGAACGTGCCGGTCAGGGTGCGCGCGGTTGTACTGCAGGAGCCCGGCTGAGTGCCCGCGAGCGATGGCGTTAACGAGCCCAGGCCGAGGACGAGCAACGCCGCACAGGCCACAATGACCGGATATCTCCTGATCCGCCGCATGATTCACGCTCCAGTGCGTAATGACACGGTGATGGGCATGTTGTGCGGACTCTAGACCGGAATGGCCCGCCTGAACAGTCCGGCTCAGAGCCGGCCGGCCTCGACGATGCGGCGCAGGAACTTCTGGGTGCGCTCGTCCTTGGGCTCGGTGAACAGCTGGGCGGGCGGCGCGTCCTCGACGATCGTGCCGTCGGCGAGGAAGCAGACCCGGCTGGCGATGTCCCTGGCGAATCCCATCTCGTGGGTCGCGATCAGCATGGTCATGCCGGACGCGGCCAGTTCCCTGATCACGTCGAGCACCTCGGCCACGAGCTCGGGGTCCAGCGCGCTGGTGACCTCGTCCAGCAGCATGATCTGCGGCCGCATCGCGAGCGCCCGGACGATCGCCACCCGCTGCTGCTGGCCGCCGGAGAGGCGGTCCGGGTAGTCGGACTCCTTGTCCAGCAGGCCGAACCGGGTCAGCAGCGTGCGCGCCTCCGCTTCCGCCTGCGCCCTCGGGATCTTGCGCGCCTTCGTCGGCGCCAGCGTGATGTTGCGCAGCACGTTCATGTGCGGGAAGAGGTTGAACGACTGGAACACGATCCCGACGTACTTGCGCACCAGGTTCTGGTCGACCCCCGCCCCGGTGATCTCCTGCCCCCACAGGCTGATCCGCCCGGCGTCGATCGGCTCGAGCAGGTTGAGGCACCGCAGCAGCGTGGACTTGCCGGAGCCGGACGCGCCGATGAGGCAGATGACCTCGTGCGTGGCCACCGACAGGTCGATGCCCCGCAGCACCTCGTTGGCGCCGAACGACTTGCGCAGGCCCTCGATCCTGATCGCCTCGCCTTCGGCGGGCGCGGTGCCAGGGCCGGTACCGGTATCGCCGCTAACCGAAGCGCTCATGGGGCCGCCCCGGCCAGGCGCCGCCTGCGGTCCCGGTCGATCACCCGGTCGGTGAAGCGGGCCAGCGGGATCGTCAGGATCAGGAACAGCACGGCCGCCACCGCGTAGCTGGAGTAGTTGAAGACCGTGCTGCTGTAGATCTGGGCCGCCTCGTTCGCCTCGATCGCGCCGAGCACCCCGACCAGCGCGGTGTCCTTCTGCAGGCTGATGAAGTCGTTGAGCAGCGGCGGGATGACGTTCCGCACCGCCTGCGGCAGGATCACGTAGCGCAGCGCGGTCGGCTGCGACAGCCCCAGCGACCGGGCCGCGGCCACCTGGCTCTGGTGCACCGAGTTCAGGCCGGCCCGGTAGACCTCGGACACGTAGGCCGAGTACGACAGCACCAGCGCGGCCACCCCGTAGACCGCCGCCGACTGGGCCGAGACGAACGGCAGCCGCAGCGCTGGGACGCCGAACCCGATCGCCAGGATCACCAGCAGCAGCGGCACACCCCGGAAAAAGTCCACGTAAATCATGGACAGGACCCGGAACGGGAACGCGACCGGCCCGGTCGACAGCCGCACCAGCGCGATGACCAGCGCCACGATCAGGATCAGCACCTCGGCGGCGAGGAACATCCTGATGTTCAGCCAGATGGCCGCGCCGACCGAGTAATAGCCCTTCTTCGGGTCGCCGCGCAGCGCCTGCCACATGTCGGTCGGGTTGAAGAACGTGTGCCGCACCTGGGCGCTGCCCGGCGCGAGCAGGAAGATCACGACGAGCGCGGCGAGCACGACCACGGTGCTGACCGTGGAGATCGCGGTCGCCCGCCGGCCGCCGCCGCCGAGCAGGCGCGGCCCGCGCCCGGTGGTCCCGAACGACCCAGGGGCCGGGCCGCTGGCGCCGAGGCTCAAGGCTTGATCGTCGGGACGGTGAGGTAGATCTGCAGGTACTGCTTCTGCAGCGCCTGCAGCGTCCCGTTCGCCTTCAGCGTCGTGATCGCCTTGTTCACGCACGTGACCAGCGGGTTGCCGAGGCTGAACAGCAGGCCGTAGTGCTCACCGGTGCTCGGGAACTGGGCCACCATCACCGAGTCGGGGATCTCCGACGAGGAGATGTACTGCGCGGTCGGCGTGTCCGTCACGAACGCGGCGATCTGGTGCGTCTGCAGCGCCGACTTGACGTCGTTCAGCGTCTGGAACACCTTGGGCTGCGCCGTGGGCTGGATCTGGCTGGTGATGAACGCCAGGCTGGTGGTCCCGACCTGGTCGCCGTAGACGTAGGTCTTGAGCTCCGCCGGGGTGTGATGGCTGGTGATCGGTGTGCCCTTCAGCGCCACCAGCGACTGCGTCACGTCGTAGTAGCTTTCCGAGAACGTGACGGCGGTGGCCCGCTGCGCCGTGTACGAGATCTCGTTGATGTCGAAGTCGAACTTCTTCGGCCCCGGCGCGTACGAGGCGTCGAACGGCTCGTACGCCCAGTGCACCTGCGAGGTCTTGAACCCGAGCAGCTTGGCGATCGCGTAGGCGACGCCGCTCTCGAACCCCTTGCCGTTGGCCGGGTTGTTGTTCTCGAACCATGGCGGGTAGGCCGGCTGGTCCGTGGCCACGGTCAGCTGGCCCTTCTTGTACAGGTACTTCTGGATCGACGCGTTGGAGCAGCTCGCTGCGCTGGCCCCCGAGCCCGGCGACGAGGACGAGCTGCCGCAGGCCACGAGTCCGGCGCTGATCGCCACGGCGGCGACCGCCGACATAATCCGCCGCATCGGAGCACCTCACACCATGCCGGGACAGGCCACGCCTGTCGGTCAATAACCGACGAGTTTACTGGGATTTGCCGCCGGGTCCAGGGTGGCGCGAGCCAGAACGGCCGGCGGCGCGGGCCGGGCGGACTAGTTCCTGATGTAGATCGGCGTGCCGGGGACCGGGAACAGCGTGTGGAAGAACGTCGCGATGTCGTACGGGATGCGGACGCAGCCGTGCGAGTCCGGGTACCAGGGAACGCTGGTGTTCCACTCCCCGTGGATGGCGAACAGCGTGCCGATGAAGAAGACCGGGTTGTACATTTCCCCGAGCGGCACGGTGACCCATCCCGGATCGAACGACAGCGCGTGATAGTTCCCGGTCGGCGTGTCCCAGCCGCAGCCCTGCCCGGGCAGGCATCCGGCCCCGGTGGAGACGTGGCTGACCAGGTCCACCTTGTTGTGCTTGTACAGGACCAGGACCTCGTCGCCCATGTTGACCTCGATCCGGGTGCTGCCGCCGTGCGGGACGAGAACCTTGGGCGCACGGGGATGCTCGAGCGCGCGCTCGGCGGCGCGCGATACCTCGTCCTGGTTCGCGCTGTTGATGATGAGCCCCTGGGTCTCCTTGAACGCCCAGACCGCCTCGAGCGTGTCCAGCCCGAACTGGCCGTCGATCGGGCCCGGGTAGTACTTCAGCGCGGCGAGCCGGATCTGCAGCCGGCGCACCGCCGGGCCGTGCATGCCGAGGCTGAGGATGCGCCCGGGCGGAACGTACGCCGGGGCCGACGCGCTGGCCGCGGACGTGGCCAGCGACGGGCTGGCTCCGGCGGCCCCGGCCTGGGCAAATACCAGTGCCCCGGCCGCAGCCAGGGCCCCAAGGGCGAACAGCCACCGCACCGCCGCGTGCCTCATGTCGCTCCCCTTACCGCGCCCGGCCCGCACCAATGTCGCCTGCTCAGCAGCACTTTGGCGCGGTCCATTCCTGCTGGTGCTTTGTAGACGTTTTACCCAGGCGTGGGGTTGCGGCACCTTTCCAGCCGGGCGGCCTGTACACTACGCGCCGCCCTGCTCCCGCGGCCCCCAGCCACGCCGGCCCGCGATCCGATCGCAGCCAAACCGTCCCGGCGCGGACGCCGCCGGCCGCCATTCCCGCTGCTGCTGGTGCTGCCATTCGGCGCTGCCGAACCATCGTCCGGCGGGAACCGTTCTCAGGAGTGGAAGCATCTGGCAGAACGCCCGGCTGTCCTTGGAGATGCGTATGAAGAGCGGCTTGCTCATCCTCGTCGGCACCCTGATCACCGTGGCCGGAATTGTCTTCGCCCTGCAGGGTCTCGGCTACATCGGCGGCAGTGTGATGTCCGGCGTCACGTTCTGGGCGGTCGTTGGGCCACTGATAGCGCTGACCGGAATCGCGGTCGCGGTATTCGGCGTGCGATATCGCCGCTCTTCCCCGTAGGGCCGCACGGCCTGCTGTGCTGCGTCTACAGGGGCGATGCAGCACGTCAGGCCAGCAGGTCCAGGTCCAGCCCTCGCCCTTGTGCGATCGCGGCCCGGTACACGATCCAGGCGGCCGCGAGATCCTGCCAGGGCAGGCCGACCGGCGCGTACACGGTGAGCTCGTCGCGACCGCGGCGGCCCGGGTGCGCGCCGGCCAGCACCTGGCCGAGCGTGACCGGGCGCACGTCCCGCAGGCCGTCCGGGGCCAGGGCGCCGCCCGCGCGGGCCAGGTCTTCGTGGTCCACCACCACGGTCGCCGCCCGCAACACATCCGGCGCCAGCTCCGCCTTGCCCGGTTCGTCGGCGCCCAGGCTGGTCACGTGCTGGCCCGGCCGCAAATCGGCCAGGTGCAGCAGCGGCTCCCGGCTCCAGGTGGCGACCACCATGATCTCCGATGCCGCCGCAACCTCGCTGGCGCTGTCCGCGACCCACGCAGCGCGCCCGCCGGGCCTCGGCGCGTGCGCTGCGGCGAACCGCTCGGCGCGGGCCGCGGCCACGTCATAGACGGTCAGCCGGGTCACCGGGCGGAACCTGGACAGGCCGGCCAGCACCAGCTCCGCCTGGGCACCCGCGCCCACGACCCCGACCGTCGCGGCCCCGGGCGCGGCCAGCACGTCGGTCGCCACCGCCGCGGCGATGCCGGTGCGCCACGCGGTGAGGCTGGCCGAGTCCAGGACCGCGAGCAGGCGGCCGTCGTCCAGGCTGTGCAGGCACACCACGCCGCGCAGGGCGGGCTCGGCCCGGGGGAACTTAGCGTTCAATTTGGCGGTGTAGGCGGGCATTCCGGGCAGGAGTCCCGGGAGCAGGGCCGTGGCGGTGCCCGTCCCGGGAAGGTCTGCGGTCACCCGGAGCCCGGCCGGCGACGCCGGATTCTGTTTCAGGAACCCGGTACGCAACGCCCCGGCCAGTTCGTCGATGTCCAGCAGGCTCACGACGTCGGATCTGCTCAGGAACACGGTCACTGATCGATGATGGCCGGCGCGTGTGCCCCTGCGGGGCCTGGGTACGACGCCGGATGGCCGCCCGGGCCGCCGCCCGCGCACCGGGGGCCCGGGGGAGTTTCCGCCAGCCGGAACGGGGGTCTTGCCGTGCCCAGCGGCCGTAACCGAGACGCCGACGCGGTCCTGGAGCGGCTGGCTGACCAGCTTGGCCTGCGCATTCACCACTCACACAGCGGCAAGGCCGAGCTTGTCGGGCCGGATGAGAAGGCCGTGCCGACGTTCCGCGAGGACTACCCGTATCCGAAGAAGCTGCGCCGCCGCCGGTATGAGAAGGAAAAACGCGCGCTGCAGATCGAGTTGCTCAAGATGCAGCGCTCGGTCCGGTCGCAGCAGCGCCGGCTGGTCATCCTGTTCGAGGGGCGTGACGCGGCCGGCAAGGGCGGCACGATCAAGCGGTTCACCGAGAACCTGAACCCGCGCGGCGCGCACATTGTGGCCCTGGACAAGCCGACCGACCGCGAGCAGAGCGAGTGGTACCTGCAGCGCTACATCGCGCACCTGCCGGCGGCGGGCGAGATCGCGATGTTCGACCGGTCCTGGTACAACCGGGCAGGCGTCGAGCGGGTGATGGGATTCACGGACCCGGACGAGGTCATGGAGTTCCTGCGGGAGGCTCCCGAGTTCGAGCGGATGCTGGGCCGGGACGGGATCCTGCTGATCAAGTTCTGGTTCTCGGTATCCAGGACCGAGCAGCTGCGCAGGTTCGTGCGCCGCCAGATCGACCCGGTCAAGCGGTGGAAGCTGAGCCCGATCGACCTGGCTTCGCTGGACAAGTGGGACGAGTACACCAAGGCCAAGGAGTCGATGTTCTACTACACCGACGTGGCGGACGCCCCGTGGACGGTGGTGAAGAGCAACGACAAGAAGCGGGCCAGGCTCGAGGCCATGCGTTATGTCCTGTCCCGCGTTCCGTACGAGGACAAGGACGAGTCCGTGGTCGGCCGGCCCGACCCGCTGATCGTCGGCCCGGCGCCGCTGCTGCACGAGATCGACGAGCGCAACTAATCCCGCTGCCCGCGCGGCGGCAGGCCGGCCGCCCGGTACACGTCGTCGATCACCCGCATGTTCGCGACCGCGTCCTCGGCCGTCGTGATCACCGGCTCGCCGCGCAGCACCGCGGCCGCGAACGCGCGCAGCTGGTAGGTATAGGTAGCGGTGCGGTCGCGGACCCGCTGCCACCGTCTGCTCCCCCCGATGCGGGTCCTCACCAGGCTGAATGACTGCGGCGCCAGGTAGTTGAGCACCCGCATCTCGCCGCGCTCGCCGACGGCCGTGGCGCTGATCCGGAGCAGGTCGCTCGACCAGAGGGACGTGCGGATGCGCCCGGTGGTGCCGCCCGGGAACCGGAAGTCGGCGACCATCGCCCGGTCGACGTTCGGGCCGTGCAGCCTGGCCCGCGCGCGGACGACGGCCGGCTCGCCCTGGCCGAGCATCCGGATGCAGTTGATCGCGTAGCAGCCCGCGTCCATCGTGGCCCCGCCGGCCAGGTCGAACCGGTAGCGGATGTCGGAGAACCTGGGCAGCGGGAAGCACAGCTCCGCCTCGACGTGGCGCAGGTCGCCGAGTTGCCCCGCGGCGATCTGCTGCATCTGGCGGGCCAGCGGGTGGTACCGGTAGTGGAACGCCTCCATCACCACCACCCCGGCCGCCTTGGCCGCGTCGGCGACCCCGGCCGCCTCCGCCTCGTTCGAGGCGAACGGCTTCTCACAGAGCACGTGCTTGCCGGCGGCGATCGCGCGCAGCGACCACGGCGCGTGCAGCGAGTTCGGCAGCGGATTGTAGATCGCGTCGACCCCGGGGTCGGCGATCAGCGCCTCGTACGACTCGTACACCGCCGGTATGCCGTGCTTGGCCGCGAACTGCCGCGCCCGCCCCAAGTCCCGGGCCGCCACCCCAGCGACCGTGACCTCCGGCATTGCCCCCGCCGGCCTGATCAGCGCGACCGGCGTAATCCGCGCCGCCCCCAGCGCACCCACCCGCAACGAATCCATGGAGCCCACCTTGGCCGCCCACCCTTCCGATCGCCGCATCTTCTCACGCTTTCCGTGAGGACATTTGGTGCATAACAACCAGCATTACTAACGGAAGGCGTGAAGAGTGCCATTGAACACCGTGCAAAGGGGACGAAGGGAGCTGATCGGGCGGGCGGCGGGCGGCGGGCGGGGCGCGGCAGCGTCAGGAAGCCGGGGGCGCGGGCCAGGTCAGGACCAGGCGGGTGTGCGGGCGGTCCACGATCACCTGGGCGGGGCCGGCTTCCCGGGCGGGGGCGGCGGGCGGGTTCTCTCGCTGGGCGTCCGCCGGGGTGGCCGGGGTGG
>JASHOI010000428.1 GCA_030041195.1 Streptosporangiaceae bacterium
GGTGGCGACGCTGATCCTGCCGGCCGACGTCTCCTGGTCCGACGGCGCCGAGCCCGCGCCACCGGTCCCGGTGCGCGGGCCGTCGCCGGTCCGCGGCGAAACCATCGAATCGGCTGCCGCCGCGCTGCGGAGCGGGGAACCCTGCGTGCTGCTGATCGGCGGGCCAGGCACCAGGCGGCCTTGCCTCGAGGCGGCCAGCCGGATCGCGGCGGGCACGGGGGCGCGGCTGCTCTGCGAGACGTTCCCGGCCCGGATCGAGCGCGGCGCCGGCATCCCGGCGGTCGACCGCCTCGCCTACCTGGCCGAGTTCGCCGCCGGGCAGCTTGCCGGGACCCGGCACCTGATCCTGGCCGGCGCGGCGGCCCCGGTCTCGTTCTTCGCGTACCCGGGGAAGGTGTCCTCGCTGGTCCCGGCCGGCTGTGAGGTGCACGTGCTGGCAGAACCGGCCGACGACGTCTGCGCCGCGCTCGGCGCCCTGGCGGACCTGGTGGCGCCCGACACCAGGCCGCTGCTGCGCGAGGCCGAGCGCCCGCTGCTGCCGTCCGGTGACGGGGACCTGACCGGGGAGAGCGTGGCGGCGGCCGTCGGCGCGCTGCTGCCCGAGGGCGCGATCGTGTCCGACGAGGCCAACACGTCCGGGCTGTGGCTGCCCGGCCTCACCGCCGGCGCGCCGCCGCACGACTGGCTGACCCTGTGCGGCGGGTCGATCGGCCAGGGCCTGCCGGTGGCCACCGGGGCGGCCGTGGCCTGCCCGGAACGGCCGGTGCTGGCCCTGGAGGCGGACGGCAGCGCGATGTACACGCTGTCCGCGTTGTGGACGCACGCCAGGGAGGCGCTCGACATCACCACGGTCATCTTCAACAACCGCTCGTACGCGATCCTCAACATGGAGCTGGACCGGGTCGGCGCCGAGCCGGCCGGGAACGCCGCCCGCAACCTCCTCGAGCTGTCCCGGCCCGACCTCGACTTCGTGGCGCTGGCCACCGGGATGGGGGTCCCGGCGAGCCGGGCCCGCACCGCGGCGGAGTTCGGCCTGCAGCTGCAGCGGGCGCTGGCCGAGCCGGGCCCGCACCTGATCGACGCCGTGATCCCGCCGATCGGCTGAGCCGGTCGGGGCCGCCCGTGAGCGTTGTGCGGGCCGCGCGCCGGGCGACCGGTGGGGGGGTGGGCCGCCCGGCGCGCGCGTTCGGCGCGATCAGCAGGGGCCGTCGTCGTTCCAGGCTCCCGACGGGCCGCCCGGGACCTCGTCGTAGTTCCACTGATTGGCGGTCCACTGGTCGCCGCCGTAGGACACCACGTCGCCGCCGACGTACGCGGTGTCGTTCACCCAGGCAGCGGCCGCGCAGCCGGTTGTCGGCGTGGGGCTTGGCGTCGGGGTCGGTGTGGATGTGGATGTGGATGTGGGGCTGGGCGTGGGCGTGGGCGTCGGGCTCGGCGAGGTGCTGTTCGCGAACGCGACAGTGAACGCGGTGAAATCCCACGGGTTCTGCGCCACGCCGCTGCAATCGGGCGAGGTCACGTCGTTGTTGTCGACCGGGTCGCACTCCCGGTCGCGGTTCACCGACCAGAACGTGTACCGGCTCATGCCGACGCTCTCGGCGAAGCTCAGCACGGTCTGGAAGTCGCTCTGGTAGAAGTACTCGCCGGTGTCGGTCCGGCCGTTCATCCCGGAGAACCCCTCGTGCGCGTATGCCTGCGCGCTGGACCAGCCGAACGTGCTCATGAGCTGGGCGTTGAAGTCCTGCAGCGCGGTGACCTGCGACGAGCCTCCGTCGAACCCGCCGTCAAACGGCATGATCGTGTAGTCGTTCGGGGTGAAGCCCAGGCTCTGCGCCTCGTCCAGGAGCTGCTCGCCGAAGTAGTTCGCGCCGCTGGTGGTGGACGGCATCGTGATCGAGATGAACAGGCCGGGGTCCTCCTGCTGCAGGATCTGCGCGGCGCCGAGCTCGTTCGCGATCGCCGCCGAGTCCTCGATCTCGGGTTCCTCCAGGTCGAAGTCGAACGCGTGCAGCCCGTAGGTCGTGATCACCTGCTGGTAGGCGGCGGCCGTGGCCGCGGCGGAGCCGCAGACCTGGCCCAGCTTGGTGCCGTCGTAGCCGCCGGCCGAGACGATCACGTCGCCGCCATCCGAGCGCACCTCGCTGATCACCGCGGCCACCTGGGTGTCCGAGGACACCGGGTCGGTCCCGTCCCAGGCCGGCTCGCACGAGCTGCCGTCGGCCAGGATGAACGCCATGTCGAACGCCTTCTGCCCGGTTGCCGCCATCACCTGGCCGAGATCGGGCGCGTCCGAGTCCAGCGTGCTGTAGTACGGCGCCGACTCGTACCAGTTGGCGGTCAGCGCGGCCACCGACGGAACCTGGCCGGTCTGGGCCGAGGCCGCGACCGCAGCGGTCGCGCCGCCGGCCAGCAGGACGGCCGCCAGCGCGGCGGTGGCCAGCCGCCACCGGCGGCGTGCCCACCGCGACAGTCGAGAGTGCGGCGGGCCGAGCGGGGGTTGGTGCACGTTTCCTCCCAGGGCAGAAGCAGGGGCAGGAGCAGGGGCAGGAGCAGGGGCAGAGGCGGGCGAGCGGGCGTTTATCTAATAGGAAAGTTTCCTATTAGATGGTGACTAGGACGCTATGCCGAGGGTTCGCCCGGGTCAACGCCGATGGGGCTAGAACGCCCGCCCATAAGAGCCCCATAAGCCGCCGATAAGCCGCAGCTAAGGCCGGCCCCCGCTCACACGCCGGCACCCGCTCACACGCCGCCCCCCGCTCACACGCCGGCACCCGCTCACAGATCGGCACCCGCTTCGCCCGGGGCCCGCGTATCAGTAGAGCCCTAAGGGTTTTGACATGCAATTATTAGATATCTAAGCTATGAGCTCTGGAGAGGAGTGCACGATGAACAGTCTCGAGGGCAAGGTCGCGCTGGTGACCGGCAGTTCGCGCGGCATAGGCGCGGCGATCGCGACGCGCTTCGCGCAACATGGCGCGTGCGTGGTCGTGCACGGCCGGGACGGCGCCGCGGTGTCGGACGTCGCGGCCCGTATCGGGCAACTCGGCGGCCGCGCTGTGCAGGTCACCGCCGATGTCACGCGGTACGCCGAGATCGAGGCGATGCGCCTGCGGATCGAGCAGGAACTCGGCCCGGTGAACGTGCTGGTCGCCAACGCGGGCGGGAACCCGGTCCGGCCGGGCCCGGCCGAGCAGGTCAGCGAGGAAGGCTGGCGGGCGACCATCGACGCCAACCTCACGGCCACGTTCCTGACCATCAAGAGCTTCCTGCCGGGGATGAAAGAGCGGGGCGCCGGGAGCATCATCACGATCTCGTCGGCGGCTTCCCGTAGGCCCACTGCCTTCTCCCCGGTCCCTTACGCCGCGGCCAAGGCCGGCGTCGAGGTCCTCACGAAGAGCCTGGCCCTGCAGGCGGGCCCGGACAGTGTACGGGTGAACTGCATCGCGCCGGAAACGATCCTCACCGAGCGCAACCAGCAGCAGATTCCAGCGCCGGTGCAGCAGGAACTGATCGGCATGCACCCGATCCGGCGCCTCGGCACGCCCGATGACGTGGCAGCCGCCGCGTGCTACCTGGCCTCGGACGAGGCCGCCTGGATCACCGGCGTCGTCCTCGACGTGGCCGGCGGGTCAGTGCTGGCCTGACCGCGGTCCCGCCCGGTTCTGGCCTGATCACGCGCCTGCCCGGTTCTGGCCTGACCACGCGCCCGCCCGGTTCTGGCCTGACAGCGCGCGCGCCCGGTCCCGCGTCCCCGCCTGACCTCCCGGAGGCGATGGATGAACCATCCGGCACCCAAGAGTGAGCCCTTCGGTACATCGATGCGCCTCTGGGCCGCCTCAGGCTCCACCACCCGTTTTGTCGGATGGGGGTGCGACGCTGCGGGCATGCCTCGTGACGCAGAATTCGATCGGGCCGCGCTGGCGGCGACCCTGGGAGCACAAGAACACGTCATCTCTCGGGGGCAGGCCTTCGGCTGCGGCATGACCCGCGCTGCTTTGGCATATCGGGCCAGGCCGAGTGGCCCATGGCAACGGCTGCTTCCCGGTATCTACCTGACCCAGACCGGCGCCCCGACCGTGCCGCAGCTGGAGATGGCCGCCTTGCTGCACGCCGGGACAGGCAGCGTGCTCACCGGACTGGCCGCGCTGCACGGCTTGGGCTTGGTCACGGCGCGACCACCACGTTTCGACGTCCTGGTGCCGGCGACGCGGCGGCCCGCAAGCTTGGGCTTCGTCTCGGTCCACCGGACCACCCGGATGCCAGAGCGGGTCATCCGCGAAGGCAGGCGGTTGTATGCGCTGCCGCCTCGGGCATACGCCGACGCCGCACGCGCCGTGGGCGACCTCACCGAGGTCCGGGCGCTGATCGCTGGAGCCGTGCAACGTGGTGACTGCCCGCTCGCCGCATTAGCCCGAGAATTGCGCGAGGGCCAGATATGCGATTCTGCGCCGTTGCGCCGGGTGCTGGAGGAAGTGGCTGAAGGCGTGCGGTCGGTCACCGAGGCGGAGTTCCGGGACTTGATCAAGCGAGCCAGGCTGCCAGAACCGATGTTCAACCCCCGGCTGTTCGCTGCCAACGGCGTCTTCATCGCCCGTCCCGATGCGTGGTGGCCTAGGGCCGGGGTCGCGGCCGAGATCGATTCCCGGGAGTGGCACCTCAATCCGGCCGACTGGGAGCGCACGATGCAGCGGCACGCCCGCATGAGCGGTCATGGCATCCTCGTATTGCACTTCACACCCCGGCAGATCCGCATAAACCGGGCAGAAGTGATTGCCGTCATGACCGACGCGCTAACGGCTGGCACGTCACGGCCTGTTCTGCCCCTGATCGCGCGGCCGGCAGTCTGATGCCAGCGACCCGACTCCGCATCGATGTACCAAAAGGCCTCATAGAACAAGCCGATCGGTACATCGATGCGGCGGCGGGTGCCCGGTTGGCCCGGTTTGTGGCGATTGGGGCCGGCTGGGCGGCTGGGCGAGCCCGGTTGCGGCGATCGGGGCCGGCTGGACCGCCGGAAGGACCGGTTGCGGCGATTGGGGACGGCTGGACAGCCGGAAGAGCCGGTTGCGGTGATTGGGGACGGCTGGACAGCCGGGAGGGCCGGTTTGCGGTGATTGGGGGCCGACTGGGCGGCTCGGTGGGTGGGTTTGCGGTCATTGGGGCGGGCTGGACGGGTGGAGTGGGCCGGTTCCGGGGTCCAGCGATCGGCGTGACGTAACAGCCGGTAACTCCGATTAACCTGCATTACCTGGGCAAACGGCTTGATCCGTGGCCACCGTGAGCGACACTAGGTTTGCGGCCTGCGACGAGGCCTGGATCATGGGTCCGGCAGAGGGCCTGGATCACGGGTCCCGGCGAGAGCCCGGATCATGGGTCCCGGCAGAAGCGGAGGTTGATCGTGACCGACTCCACGGCGGGGGCGCCGGCCGTTGGCGCGCTCTACGACGCCCGCCGTGGTGTCTATTACACGAAGCCGCTGCTGCGAGGCTGGCTGCACCTGCTGTGGTTCGAGCTATCGCTGGTGCTGGGCACGCTGCTGCTGGTGCACACGCACGGAGGGGCGCGAATCACGGCGGTCTCGATCTACGCGGCCAGCGTGAGCGCGCTGTTCGGCATCAGCGCGCTCTATCACCGCGGGAACTGGACGGATGCCTGGCGCAGGCGGCTGCAGCGGCTCGACCAGGCGATGATCTTCTTCCTGATCGCTGGCACCGCAACCCCGGCGTTCCTGCTGGCCATGCGCGGCGCCGTCGGCCTGGCCTGCCTCATCGTGATCTGGACGCTCACGCTGACCGCGGCCGGGATCCGGATGAGATGGATGAGCAGCCCGGAGCGGCTGGTCGGTGCCACGTTCCTGGCGCTTGGCTGGATGGCCGGCCTCGCGGTCCCCGAGGTGTGGATCCACGCCGGCGCTCTGCCCGGCGCGCTGATGCTGGCCGGCGGCCTGCTGTACACGGCCGGGGCGCTTTCCTACCACCGACGCTGGCCGGACCCGGTGCCGTCGGTCTTCGGCTACCACGAGGTGTTCCACGTCTTCGTGTGTGCGGCGGCGACCTGCCAGTACGTCGCGATAGCGCTGCTGATCAGCTGAGCCAGGGCCGGCCGGCGCGGCGCGGCGTGGCGGAGCCCGCGCTTCAGGCCTTGAGGCTGCGGTACCGCTTGATCAGGGTGTTGGTCGAGGAGTCGTGCTTCAGCTCGGGCTCGGCCTCGCTGGTGAGCTCCGGGATGATCTGCACCGCCAGCACCTTGCCCAGCTCGACGCCCCACTGGTCGAAGGAGTCGATGTCCCAGACCGTGCCCTGGGTGAACACGCTGTGCTCGTACAGCGCCACCAGCGTGCCGAGCAGGCGCGGGGTCAGGATCTCGGCCAGCAGCACGTTGGTCGGGCGGTTCCCCTCCATCACCCGGTGCGGCGCCACCTCGGGCGAGGTGCCCTCGGCAAGCACCTGCTCCTCGGTCTTGCCGAACGCCAGGGCCTGGGCCTGGGCGAACACGTTGGACGACAGGATGTCGTGGTGCTCGCCGAGCGGGTTGAGGGTCTTGCCGAAGCCGATCAGGTCGAGCGGGATCAGCCGGGTGCCCTGGTGGATCAGCTGGTAGAAGCTGTGCTGGCCGTTCGTGCCCGGCTCGCCCCAGAAGACGGCGCCGGTGTCGTAGTCGACCGTGGCGCCCTCGAGCGTGACGTGCTTGCCGTTGGACTCCATCGTGAGCTGCTGCAGGTAGGCGGGGAACCGCTTCAGGTACTGGTCGTAGGGCATGACGCCGTAGGTCTGGGCGCCGAAGAAGTCGCCGTACCACACGGCCAGCAGGCCCATCAGCACCGGCAGGTTCTCGGCCAGCGGCGCGGTGCGGAAGTGCTCGTCCATGTCGTGGAAGCCGGCCAGCATCTCGTCGAAGTGATCGGGCCCGACCGCGATCATGGTGGACAGGCCGATCGCCGAATCCATCGAGTACCGGCCGCCGACCCAGTCCCAGAAGCCGAACATGTTCGCGGTGTCGATGCCGAACGCCTTGACCTTCTCGGTGTTGGTGGAGACAGCGACGAAATGCTTGGCCACCGCTTCCTCGTCGCCGAGCTGGCTGATCACCCAGTCGCGGGCGGAGTGGGCGTTGGTGAGCGTCTCCAGCGTGCCGAACGTCTTCGACGAGATGATGAACAGCGTCTCGTCCGCGAACAGGCCCCGGGTCGCCTCCACGAAGTCGGTCGAGTCGACGTTCGACACGAACCGGAAGGTCATGTCGCGGCGGGAGTAGTAGCGCAGCGCCTCGTACGCCATCACCGGGCCGAGGTCCGAGCCGCCGATCCCGACGTTGATCACGTTCCTGATCGGCTTGCCGGTGTACCCCTTCCATTCCCCGGACCGGATCTGGCGGGAGAACCTGGCCATCCGGTCCAGGACCTCGTGCACCTCCGCGACCACGTCGACGCCGTCGACCACGAGCGAGGTGCCCTTGGGCATCCGCAGCGCGACGTGCAGCACCGACCGGTTCTCGGACACGTTGATCCGGTCGCCGCGGAACATCGCGTCCCGTCGCTCCGCCACGCCGGTTTCCTCGGCCAGCTGGACCAGCAGCCGCATCGTCTCGTCGGTTACGCGGTTCTTGGAGTAGTCGAGGTACAGCCCGGCTGCCTCGGCGGCGAGGCGCTCGCCGCGCTCCGGGTCGTCGGCGAACAGCTGGCTCAGGTGAACTCCGGAGATCTCGGCGTAATGCTGCTCGAGCGCTTTCCAGGCGGGGCGCTCGCGGAGCGGGACGGTCGGCATCGGTCCTACCTCCAGGTGATCCTCGGGCGCGGTCAGCTGGCCGCTTGTTCCCTGGCCGCGGCCACACGCTCGCGCGCGACCTGCGACAGGTGCTCTGGCGTGAATCCGAACTTCTTCAGCAGCTGCTTCAGCGGCGCCGACGCGCCGAACGTGTGCATGCCGATCACCGCGCCGTTGCCGCCGACGTAGCGGTCCCAGCCGAAGGTCGAGCCCTGCTCGATCGCGACCCGCGCGGTCACGCCCCGGGGCAGAACCTGCTCGCGGTACTCGGGCGACTGCCGGTCGAACAGCTCCCAGCATGGCATGCTGACCACCCGTGCTCCGATCCCCTCGGCCTCGAGCTCGTCGCGGGCCTGCAGCGCGAGCTGGACCTCCGATCCGGTCGCGATCAGGATCACGTCGGGCGGGCTGCTGGCCGCCTCGGCGAGGATGTACGCGCCCCGGGCGACGCCGGACGCGGCGCCCAGCACGGAGCGGTCGAAGGTCGGCAGGGCCTGGCGGGACAGGACCAGCGCGGCAGGCTCGTGGCGCAGCGCAGCGACCGCGCGCCAGGTCTCCACGACCTCGTTCGCGTCGGCCGGCCGGAACACCAGCAGGCCGGGCATGGCCCGCAGCGACGCGAGGTGCTCCACCGGCTGGTGCGTCGGCCCGTCCTCGCCCAGCCCGATCGAGTCATGGGTGAAGATGTGCAGCACCGGGATCTCCATCAGCGCGGACAGCCTGATCGCGCCGCGCGCGTAGTCGGAGAAGGTGAGGAACGTCGACCAGTACGGCCGCAGCTTGGTCAGCGCCAGGCCGCTGGAGATCGCCGCCGAGGCGTGCTCGCGGATGCCGTAGTGCAGGTTCCGGCCGGGACGGTCGTCCGGCTGGAAGTCGCCGGCGCCGTCGAACGTCAGGTGGGTCTTGGTCGACGGCGTGAGGTCGGCCGAGCCGCCGATCAGCCACGGCACGGCCTTGGCCACGGCATTCAGCACCTGCGCCGAGGAGTCCCTGGTCGCGATGCCCTTCGGGTCGGGCGGGAACGTCGGCAGGTCGGCGTCCCACTTGTCCGGCATGGTCCGGTGCTGCATCTGCTCGACCTGCTCGGCGAGTTCCGGGTAGGCGGCGCGGTAGTCCGCGAACATTGCCTCCCAGGCCGTCCGAGCGTCCTTGCCGCGCTTGCCGATGCCGTCGGCAAACCAGTCGTAGACCCCGTCCGGAATGTAGAAGTCGGCGTCTTCCGGCATGCCCAGGAACCGCTTGGTGGCCTTGACGGCCTCCACACCGAGGGGCTCGCCGTGCGCCTTGGGCGAGTCCTCGACCGGGGAGCCGTAGCCGATGTGGCTGTGCACCAGCATCAGCGTCGGGCGCTCGTGCTCGGCCTGGAACGAGTGCACCGCCCGGGCCACCGACTCGAGGTCGTTCACGTCGGCGACCGTGGTCACGTTCCAGCCGTAGGCCATGAAGCGGGCCGCGACGTCCTCGGTGAACGCGATGTCGGTGTGGCCCTCGATCGTCACCCGGTTGGAGTCGTAGATCCAGCACAGGTTGGCCAGCTCGAGATGGCCGGCCAGCGAGGCCGCCTCCGACGAGATGCCCTCCATCATGCAGCCATCGCCGGCCAGCGCGTACACGTTGAAGTCGAACAGCGGGAAGTTGTCCCTGTTGTAGCGGGCGGCAAGCCACTGGCCGGCGATCGCCATGCCCACCGATGACGCGACGCCCTGCCCGAGCGGGCCGGTCGTGGCCTCGACGCCGCTGGTCAGCCGGTACTCGGGGTGTCCGGGGCAGTGCGAGCCGAGCTGCCGGAACGTCTTCAGGTCCTCCATGGAGACCGCCGGCGTGCCGAGCACCTCGTAGTCGGGGTCCACGGCCCGCACGCCGGTCAGGTGCAGCAGCGACCAGAGCAGCGCCGAGGCGTGGCCCTCGGAGAGCACGAAGCGGTCCCGGTTCGGCCAGATGGGGTCGGAGGGGTCGAAGCGCAGGAACCGCTGCCACAACGTGTACGCCACCGGAGCGATCCCCATCGGGGTCCCGGGATGTCCCGAATTGGCCTTCTGGACCGCGTCCATGGCCAGGCCGCGGATCGTGTTGACGGACAGCGTGTCGAGATCGGTCGTGGTCAAGCGGGCCTCCGGGAGCGGAACTTAGGGCGACGCTTGCTTCGCGCCACCCTGGCGATCTGGCTGATCAGGCTGATCTGGCTGGCTGTCGTATTCGGGACCGAGGACCTCGGCGCCGCCGCGTGACGGCACCATCTCGCTATTATCGTGGCTGCCAATCTCGGCCGGCGCGCTCACCCTCTTATCGGTGATGTGATCCCAGAGTTCCAGGCGCGCATTTAGCGGCTGCTCGATCTTATCGAGGTAGTACCCGGGTATCTCGTAGACCAGGTGCCCGCTGACCGTGCCTCCCGGCGGCAGGGCGAACGGCATGCTGATCGGGGTGAGGCCGAGCGATGGCGGCAGCGGCCAGTCCGGCGGAGGGCAGACCGCCTCACCGACACGTCCCCAGGATCCCGGTATCAGCTTGACGTAAAGCAGCACCGTGAGGCTCGCATCCTGGCTGGCCGCGGTGCTGGTGAAGCGCGCGTGGAACGACCGCAGCGTCGCGGGCACGGCGAGGCCGGACTCCGACTCGCGCTGGGTGTCCAGGGATCCGGTGCCGTATATCTCGACCTCGAGGCCCGGAAACTCCGCTTTCGTAACCGGCGGGAAAGACCAGCCCTTGATGGCACCGAAGAAGCAGGTATAGGCCGCCACGAAGCAGATGAGCGCGCCCAGCATCCACCCATTCACGAAAAGGGAGTAATTTGGCTGCTTAATAAAATATGCGATGGCGACGGCGGCCAGAAATGCGAACAGCGTGAGGAACAGGCCGCCGAGCCAGCGCCAGACTTCACGGTACGATCGCACGGCCGGGAGTCTACGCTGATCGGGGCAAACGGCATCCCCCGGTACCGAAGCTGGAGCGCCTGAACCCATGGACTGGCAGGATGTCGCCGACCTCCCGTTCGCCGCGGCGCTGACGCCGCACGCCGGCGGGCTGATGTCCGGGGCCGACTATGACGGCGTGCATTTCGACCAGCTCAGCTTCGACGAGCCGCAGGCGGCGAGCAGCGAGTTCATCGAGTGCGCCTTCACCGGGGTGACCTTCCAGGGCGGGCGGCTGCCAAAGGCCCGGCTGCGCGACGTGCTGCTGCGCGACGTGCGGCTGATCGCGACCGGCCTGGGGGAGTCGCGCTGGACCGACGTGGTGGCCGCCGACAGCGTCGCCGCAGGTGCCGAGGTGTTCGGGGCCGAGCTGCGCCGGGTCACGTTCCGCGGCTGCAAGCTGGACTCGGTGAACTTCCGCGGCGCCGAGCTCACCGAGGTGACCTTCGCCGGGTGTGAACTGCGCGACGTTGACTTCGCCGGAGCGACGCTGACCCGGGCCGCGTTCCCCGGCTCGCGGCTGGCCAGGACCGATCTCACCGGCGTGACGATGAACGGGACCGACCTGCGCGGCGCCGAGCTCGGCGTCATCATCGGCCCGGACTCGCTGCGCGGCGCGACGGTCAGCACGGGGCAGCTCGTCTACCTGGCTCCGGTGCTCGCCGAGACAATGGGCATCACTGTTTCGGATAGCTAGGGGAAGCGGGCCCCGCTGTCCGACACTGGACTCATGCGCTATCTGGACCGGGGTACCGAGAAGAAGATTTCCAAGATCGGCCTGGGCACCTGGCAGTTCGGGTCCAAGGAGTGGGGCTACGGCGATGCCTACGCCCAGCAGGAGGCGCGCGCGATCACCCGCCGCGCGCTCGAGCTCGGCGTCACGTTGTTCGACACCGCCGAGATCTACGGGTTCGGGCGCAGCGAGCGGATCCTCGGCGAGGCTCTCGGCGAGGACGCCGCGTCGGTGTTCCTGGCGACGAAGATCCTGCCGGTGCTGCCGGTCGCCCCGGTTGTGGAGCAGCGCGGCGTCGCCAGCGCGAACCGCCTCGGCGTCCGCCGGCTCGACCTGTACCAGGTACACCAGCCGAACCCGCTGGTCCGCGACGGCACGATCATGCGCGGCATGCGCGCGCTGCAGCGGGTGGGGCTGGTCGGCGACGTCGGGGTCAGCAACTACTCGCTTGACCGGTGGCGCGCGGCCGAAGCAGCGCTGGGCAGCCCGGTGCTCAGCAACCAGGTCCGCTACAGCCTCGTCGCCCGCTCGCCAGAGCGTGACCTGATCCCGTTCGCCGAGTCGGACAATCACGTGGTGATCGCCTACAGCCCGCTGGCGCAGGGCCTGCTGTCCGGCCGGTACGACAGGGACCGGCGGCCGGCTAACCGGGTCCGCGCGACCAGCGCGCTGTTCCTGCCCGAGAACCTCGAGCGCGCCGGTGAGCTGATCTCCACGCTGCGCGAGGTGGCTGACGCGCACGCGGTCACGCCGGCGCAGGTCGCACTGGCCTGGGCCATTCACAGCCCCGCGGTGGTCGCGATCCCCGGAGCCTCCACCGTCGACCAGCTGGAACGTAACGTCGCGGCCGCCGACGTCGACCTCGCCGACGACGAGTTCCGGGCGCTGGGTTCCGCCGCCGACCGGTTCCGTCCGGTCACCGGGCCGGCCGCCGTTCCCGGCGTGGTCCGGGCCCGGCTGCGACGCTGACCGAACCGGCTCAGCAGCGCTGCCGCCCGCGGCACGTAGCATGCCGGGATGGGGGAACTGGCCGGGCATCCGGACCGGGTGCGGTGGAATGCCAGGTACGAACGCGGCTACCCGGTGTCGTTCGAGCCGCATCCGCTGGCGGTACGGGCCTTCTCGCTGCGGCTGCCGGACGGGCCGGTCGCCGACCTGGCCTGCGGGCCTGGCGGCAGTGCCCTGCTGGCCGCCGCGGCCGGGCGCCAGGTCACCGCGGTGGACGTCTCCGATGTGGCGCTGGGTCTGCTGGCCGACGAGGCCGGCCGCCGCGGGCTGGACGGCCTGATCACCGTGGTGCAGGCCGACCTGCAGGCGTGGCGCCCGGAGCCGGGCGGCTACGCGCTCGTGACGTGCACCGGCTACTGGGACCGCGCCGTTTTCGCCGCTGCGGCCGGTGCGGTGGTCCCGGGCGGCATCGTCGGCTGGGAGTCGCTCACGGCCGAGGCCCGGAGCGTCCGGCCCGGCTTGTGCGCGGGCTGGTGCGTCGGTCCCGGCGAGCCCGCGGCACTGCTTCCACCCGGGTTCACCGTGCTGGATCAGCACGACGTGCCATCGGCGTCGCACGGCCCGAAGCGGCTTTTGCTGGCCAGGCGGCGGGGCTGACATCGGCCTGGGATACTGGGCGGCATGGTTGACGACACCGCTCGAGAGCAGGGCATCTACCAGGCGCTGAAGGCGGTCGACGAGGTCGCGGCGGCGCTTCAGGCGCACCTCGTCGAGGAGCACGGGGCCGATCTGGAGCGCTCGGCGCCGGAGAGCCCCGCGACCGACTCAATCACCTTGCTCCGGCAGGCGCGCGAGCGCATCGGCGAGGGCCTGCGCGCCATCGACGCCGACAAGATCGGCGAGTCTGACGACATCTCGCTGCGCAACGGCTGACGCCGGCGCGGTCAGCCCGGCGCGGCGGGCATGGCGTAGCAGCGGATGTAGTCGACCAGCAGCCGCTGCGGGAACCGAACCGAGGGCCCGGGGGTCACCGACGCGTTCCCGCCCACGGCGACGTTGACCAGCAGGAAGAAGTCGTGATCGAAGGCCCACGGCTGGCCGCCGAGGTCCGCCGGCGTGACCGTGGCATAGTGCCGGTCATCGAGGTACCAGCGGATCCGGCCCGGCTCCCAGATGATCGAGTACACGTGGAAACCACGTGCGAGGCTGGTCAGGGTCTGGTGCGAATTGGTGACGGCCCTGCCGGTGTACCCGGGGCCGTGCGCCGCCCCGTACACGATCCTGGGGTCCCGGCCGAAGTTCTCCATGACGTCGATCTCGCCGCACCGCGGCCAGCCGACCTCGTCGAAGTCCTGGCCCATCATCCAGAACGCGGGCCACATGCCCTGGCCCTCCGGAATCCGCATCCGGGCCTGCACCACGCCGTAGCACACCGCCAGCCGGTCCTTGCTGGTCAGCCGCGCCGACGTGTACTCGCAGCCGCCGTAGCGGTCACGGGCCTCCGGCTGCGCCCGGTCGACGGTGATGACCAGGCAGCCCGCCCCGTCGAGCGAGGCGTTCTCGGCGCCCGCGGTGTAGTACTGCAGCTGCCGGTTGCCCCAGCCGTGCCCGCCGGTCTGCGGCTGCCACGTGCCGGGGGCCGGCGGGGTCCCCGCCGGCCCATCGAACTCGTCCGACCAGGCAAGGGAGCACCCGGGCAGCTCGGCGAGGACGCGATCGGCACGGTCACGCACGCCGCTGACGTTACATCCCCGGTAGCGCGCGCAGGCCGAGCAGACCGGGCAGGTCGGCAACGGAGTCGATGACATGGTCGGGCGTGCCGGGCGCGCTGTCGAGCGTGGCCTGCCGGAACTTGCCGGTCCTGACCAGCACGCCGGTCAGCCCCGCGCGCTGGGCCGCCAGAACGTCCGCCGCGATGTCGTCGCCCACCATCATCGCCTCGGCGGCGTCCGCGCCAACCGCGTGCAGTGCGGTGCCGAAGAACGCGGCGGCGGGCTTGCCGGTCACCTCCGCCTGGACGCCGGAGGCCTGCTCCAGGCCTGCCAGGAACGCCCCGCCGTCCAGTTGCAGCCCCTGGTCGGTACGCCAGTACAGGTTGCGGCCCATGGCCACCAGGCGCGCGCCCGCCTGCAGGTGGCCGAACATCCGGTTCAGCGCCTGGTAACTGAACTCCGGCCCGGCCCCGCCGATGATGACCACATCGGGCGCTGCGGTGCCGTCCCCGACGAGGTCCACCCCGGCGAGGTCGGCACCGATGTCTCCGCTGTTCAGCAGCACGCACCTGGCTCCCGGGTAATTACTGGCCAGGTACGCGGCGGTGATGGCGGGCGCGGTGAAGATGTCTTGCTCGCTGACACCGAAGCCCGCGTCCGACAGCGTGGCGGCCATCCAGGACCTGGTCCGCGACGTGGTGTTCGTCACCAGAGCCAGCGCGAAGCCGCCGTCGCGCAGGGCCCGCACCGCCTCGACCGCGCCGGGCACCGGCCGCCAGGACACCGTGAGCACACCGTCGATGTCCAGCAGGATCGCTCGTATTTGCCGCATGAGCCGAACGTAACGTGCGGCGCGCGGACAGACCCGGTTTGCGGCACGCGTCAATGTTTCGGTTACCATAGGTTCCGTCATGCGGCGCTGCGTACTCGTCCTTAGCAGCCGTAGCGGGACCTGATCAACGGCAGGCCAGCAACCCGCTACGGGATGAGGTGCTGGCCGTGAGCCAATAGCCACAGCCGGACCAGGCAGCCGCCCGCTGATCCCTGGATCGCCGATCGTCTCGCCGCGTCCCGGCGGCACGCTCCCGCGACCCCGGCCGCGATGCCGGGGCCGGCTGGCCCGCAGCGGCTCCGCCCTTGCCGACGGGCAAGGGCTGCCGGCCGACAAGCCAACCTCACGACGTTGATTCAGGAGAAATGTCATGCCCGACAGCGATCCACGCAACGAGCCAGCGGACAGCGCCGACGACGCCCGGCGCGCGCTGCAAGCCGTCCAGGTGGCCCTGGACCGCCGGGACAACGGCGGCGCCGGGGCCCAGCGGGACTAGCGCCGCGGGAACGCGCCGGGTCGCGGCGCCGCCGCGGCCGACGCTGTATCCTCGCCCGCGTGAGGCGGGTCTCAATCGTGGGTGTTCCGAGCAGCGCTGCCAGCTATGCGGCCGGCCAGGACCTGGCGCCCGAGGCGCTGCGCTCGGCCGGCCTGGTGGAACGGCTCACCGGAGCGGGGCTGCAGGTGCACGACGACGGAGACCTGCCGCATCAGGTATGGCGCCCCGACCGGGATCACCCGCTGGCCCAGAACGTCGACCAGGTGGCCACGTCGCTGCAGCAGCTGGCCGGCCGGCTCGAGCCGCTGCTGGCGCGCGGCGACCTTGCTCTCGTGCTCGGCGGCAACTGCACGATCGCGCTGGGGGTGGTGGCGGCGCTGCGGGGGCTGGGTGCCGGCGCCCCGGGGCTGCTGTACCTCGACCGCCATTACGACATGAACACCCCGGAAAGTACCGCGGACGGGGCTCTGGACTGGATGGGGCTCGCGCACGCGCTGGCCCTGCCCGGCTGCGTGGACGCCGTCGCCGACGCGTTCGGGCCCCGGCCGCTGCTCGAGGCGCACCAGGTGGCATGGCTCGGGGTGGAGCCCAGCGTGACCACCGACTGGGAGCGCGAGCAGGCCGGCCGGCTCGGCGTGCACGTGACGACCAGCGAGGCACTCTCCGCCGATCCGGCCGGTGCCGCCCGGGCGGCGCTTGGCCATCTGCCGCCCGGTCCGCTCGCCGTTCACATGGACGTCGACGTCCTCGACTTCATCGACGCCCCGCTGGCCGAGAACACCGACTGCCGCAACACCGGACCGACCCTGGACCAGGCGGCCGACGCGCTCGAGCTGGCGGCGCGAGATCCGCGGGTGCGGGCGCTGTCGTTCGGGGAAATCAACCCGACCCGGTGCGCCGGCGATCCCGATGCGCTTCCCCGCTTTGTTGCCAGCGTCGCCCGCGTGCTCGCCGCCACGATCCAGTAGCGGCACTAGGCCGGAACGGGCGTGCCGCCGGCCCCGGCCAGCACCGCCAGCTCCCGCGCGGCGCCGACCACCAGCGGGGCCAGCCGACGCCCGGGGGAGCTGCCCAGCCTGCTGACCGGCCCGGACACGCACAGGGCACCGAGCAGCGTGCCGTCCCGCAGCACCGGGGCGCTGACGCTGGCAACGCCGGGCTCGCGCTCGGCGACGCTCGACGCCCAGCCGCGCCTGCGCACCGCCGCCAGCTCGGCCGGATCCGCCGCGGGAAACCGGCCGGCATCGTCCGACCAGGCCAGCAGCACCTTCCCGCCGGAGCCGACCTCGAGCGGCAGCAGCGCGCCGACCGGCACGCTGTCGCGCAGGCCGGCGCCGGCGTCGCGGGCCGCGGCACACAGCCGCCGGTCCCCGGAGCGCAGATACAGCTGGACGCTCTCACCGGTCTGGTCGTGCAGCCTGGCCAGCACGCCGGCCGCGAGCGTGCCGAGGTCGAGCCCGTGCCCGGCCCGCAGCGCCAGCTCGGTCAGCCGGGGGCCCAGCCGGAAGGCACCGTCGGCGTCGCGGACGACCAGGCCGTGCACCTCGAGCGCCACCAGCAGCCGGTGCGCGGTCGGCCGCGGCAGCCCGCTGGCCTGCGCCAGCGACCGCAGCGTGCGCGGGCCGTCGCCGAGCAGCCCGAGCAGGGCCATCGCGCGGTCCAGCACGCCAACGCCGCTGTCTCCCGCTCGCCGACTCCCGCTGACCAGGTTGCGGCCCGCGGCGCCCGGCTCTAGAGTGTCCATAGACTGAACATGCTATCTCACTATTTGAGACAGGTCGAGAATCATGGCTGAACGCCTCTTCGACAAGATCTGGGACCGGCACCTGGTGGCTGCGCCGGAAGGCGAGCCGCCGCTGCTCTACATCGACATGCACCTGGTGCACGAGGTCACCTCGCCCCAGGCGTTCGAGGGCATCGAGCTGGCCGACCGCAAGGTGCGCAGGCCGGACCTGACGGTGGCCACCATGGACCACGACGTGCCGACGATCGGCCTGGACAAGCCGATCGCCGACGAGCTTGCGGCCAAGCAGATCGAGCGGCTCAAGCGCAACTGCGAGGTCCACGGCGTCACGCTGTTCCCGCTCGGCAGCCCCGAGCAGGGCATCGTGCACGTCATCGGGCCCCAGCTCGGGATCACCCAGCCCGGCATGACGATCGTCTGCGGTGACAGCCACACCTCGACCCACGGCGCGTTCGGCACGCTGGCCTTCGGCATCGGCACCAGCGAGGTCGAGCACGTGCTGGCCACCCAGACGCTGCGGCAGGTCAAGCCCGCTGCGATGGCGGTCACCGTGGACGGTGAGCTCGGGCCCGAGCTCACCGCCAAGGACCTGGTGCTCGGCATCATCCGGGCGCTGGGCACCGGCGGCGGCGTCGGCTCGGTGATCGAGTACCGCGGGGCGGCCGTGCGGGCGCTGTCCATGCAGGGCCGGATGACCGTCTGCAACATGTC
>JASHOI010000429.1 GCA_030041195.1 Streptosporangiaceae bacterium
ATGTGCGGTGGCGTCAGCCGCTGCGGCCGGCTGAACCAGACCACCGAGAGGTTAAGCCCGATGGCGACCAGCCCGGCCGCGTAGCACGCAATCGCGGCAACCAGGGCCAGGCTGACCGGGGCAGGATGCCCGGCCCGGCTGGGCAGCGCGGAGGCCGCTACGGTCCCGGCCCCGATGAGCCCGACGCCCACCCACAGCGGCAGCGCGCCCCGGGTCACGCCGCGGCTGGTGGCGTAGCCGAACGGCAGCACGCGCCCGGAGCGCGCCATCATCTGCGCATACTCTGGCTCCCGCCACACCCTGCGGACCAGCCGGGGGCCGACGGTCAGCGAGGCAAGCAGCATCACGCCCCCCGCGATGCAGCCAGTGATCTGCATGGCGTCCTCCCGGCTCGCCGGCTAGAGCCCGCTGAAGATATCGCTAACCACGTGGTTGAATGCATCGCTGGCGAAGAAGCCCACCCCGGCACCGACGATCGCGCCGACGCCCCCGCCAATGAGGGTTCCCTCCGGCCCGATGAACGACCCGACGGTCAAACCGGCCTCCATGCCGGCCTGCGTGCCTGCCCAGGTGGCGCCCCAGGAGATCGCGGTGTCTCCGACCGCGTCGACCGTCGCCTCGCCGACGTTGTGCGTCTGCTGGTAGACACCGATGCCGGTGAGCACCGCCCCGGCGCCCAGCAGGAAGTCCCCGCCCAGGTCCACCGCGTCGCTGCGGCCCAGTTCACCGAGTTCCTGCCAGGTGCTGTTATGGGACAGCAGGCTCATCACCCGCCCGCCCGCCGGGTCCCCGGCCCGCAGCAGCGCACTGGCCTTGGTGCTGGCAGAACCCACGCCGGCCAGCGCGCCCTGCCCACCGCCGACGATGTCGTCGACCCCGGCGCCGATGGCCACCAGCGCCGTCTCCCAGCCCGACCCGCCGCTCTTGCCCCGCTGCGGCCGGATCGCGCTGATCGGCAGCCCGTTCAGCTTCCCGGCCGCCTCGGAGCGGACCTTCTGCGCCACGCTCATGCACTCCGCGTAGTACTTCTGGTACCACTCCAGCCACACGCTGGCTTCCTTCTCCGCAGAAGTCGTGCCGGCCAGGCACACCTCCGCCGGACTGCCGTCCGCCCCGACCGGGGCGCCGTGCTGCCGTGCCTTGCTGGCGGCCTCCTCCAGGTCGCTTTCGATCCGCGACAGCGCCACCGCGAGCGCGTCAATGATCTCACCCGCGTCCTCGATGAGCGCCGCCAAGCCGTTCGCCGCCTCCGCGTCGGCCTGGTACTGGCGCTCGAACGCCGACGCCGCCGAACCGGTCCAGCCCGCCGCGCCGACCAGCCCTTCCACTTCACTGTCCAGAATGGAGGTCGCGTCGTTCAGCTGCGGCACGTATCCATACAGCGTGGCGGCCGTCGCCGACAGCCCGCGGATATCGCCGCCGATCCAGTCATAGGAAAACGGCGCCAGAGCCGACACACTGGTCGCACCGCCCGAACCCCCCGCCGGAACCCGCATTACCGGCGCTGCCCGGTCACGAGAGCGGTCAACAGGTCATGGCTGAACTGCGCATTTGTGAGCTCTGCGCGCGAGTAGTTGGCGTGCGCCTGGGCCAGCTTCTGGCCATGGCTGGCCATCACCGCGGCCAGCGACGCATTCAGCTCTCCGACGCTGCTGAGGACCGTGTGCAGAGCGCCGTCAATGTCGCCGCCGCCGCCGTCCGGGCACGCAGGGCCGCCGGCTGGAATCAGCCCGCGCACCACGCCGGCCTGCGAATCGAAGGTGTCTGCCGCGGCCTGCAGGTCGGACATCACCACCGTGAACCCACTGCCTGCCACCGAACACCTCCTGAAGTCCGCGGCGCTTTGGCCGACTTTCAGCATTCCAATAATGCGGCCTGTCCATCACGGCGTTCAAGCAACACAAGCTTCTTCGCCGGTACGGGGCGGCAGACAGTCATGGCGTCACAGCCATCGGCAGCGTCGATCTTGAGGTCGCGGATCGTCGATGATGAGATGACGCGGCCCCGCGACGTCCTCGCGCCACACCCAGTGTCACCTGGCGGGGCCGTCATCGTGGTCTCGCGCCTCTAGCCGCAGCACACCCGGCACGGCCAGCCTCCTCACCGGACTTCTCGCCTCACGCACGCCATAGTTAGATACCCACCGCCACGCCCGACCGACGAATCTCAGCTCGTTGGCCAATTGGCCAAACGATGGCCAAGATCAATGAGATTTGGCCACGGAACCTGAGATCCTACACGTCGCATGATCAAATCCTGGCCATGTCACAGAATCGGCTGTAATGACCCTGGAATGCGACGGTAACCGTAGCCGTCGGCCCGTTCCGGTGCTTGGCCACGATGAAATCCGCTTCACCGGCCCGCGGTGATTCCCTCTCATATGCATCTTCTCGGTGCAAAAGTATCACAACATCCGAATCCTGCTCTATAGATCCCGATTCGCGCAAATCTGCCAAGAGCGGACGTTTATCGGTTCGCTGCTCGGGGCCGCGGTTGAGCTGGGCTACGGCGACGACCGGGACGTTGAGTTCCTTGGCGAGCAGCTTCAGCGAGCGGGACATCTCGGAGACTTCCTGCTGCCTGTTCTCCACCCGCTTCGGGGAGCTCATCAGCTGCAGGTAATCGATGATCACCAGGCGCAGGTCGTGCCGTTGCTTGAGCCGCCGGCACTTCGCCCGGATCTCCATCATCGACATGTTCGGCGAGTCGTCGATGAACAGCGGGGCGTCCACCACCTCGCTCATCCGCCTTGCCAGCCGGGTCCAGTCGTCCTCGCTCATCTGGCCGGTCCGCATCGAGTGCAGCGGGACCCGGGCCTCGGCCGAGAGCAGGCGCATGGTGATCTCGTTGCGGCTCATCTCGAGGCTGAAGATCACCGCGGTGAGGCCGGTCTTGACCGAGGCCGCCCTGGCCAGGTCGAGGGCCAGGGTCGAGTTGTGGGTCGGGATCATGCCCTCGCCCGCGAGGTACAGCCGGTCCGGGCTGTCCACCTGCACGCACCGCACCGGCCGCGACGGGACCCGGCGGACGTCGACGATGTACCGCCAGCGCGCCATCTGCGGGTCGTGCCGCAGCCGCTCCTTGTGCAGCCGCTGCTTGCGGCTCAGCAGGAACACCTGGTCGTCGGTCAGGAACCGGACCAGGTAGCGCGGTGCCGCGGCCGCGCCGCGCGGTGCCTTCCTGATCGGCATGGAGCAGCGGTAACCGAGGCTGAGAACCAGCTCCCTGACGTCGCATGCCAGCTCACGGCTGGTGGCGGCCAGGTGGATTGCGCCATTGCTGGCCACGGTGCCGCCGATGTCGAGGATGCCGGCAAGAAGACCGCGCCGCTGGGCCTCGCTGCCGCGCAGATACGCCTCCGGGATGCGCTTTTCCTGGCCGCCGGGAAGCAGCGCCGGGATGGCCGCGAAGTCGGCGGGCGCCAGCCGCATCGCGATCTCCGGGTCCGCGATGGTCAGGCCCGCTGGCGCTGTGTACGGACCGCCCAGCCAGACGCCGAGGGCGTAGGGCTGGACCAGCAGGTCGGCATCGGGCAGATCGAACGACCCGCATATCGGCACGGCGTGGTTCCGCCCGCCATTCCCCGCCCGCCGGCCGGCCGCTGCCGCGATCTGCTCCGTGGTCAGCACCTGCGCGGTCCCCGTGCCGGGCACGGTGCCGGGACCGCCCGCGCGCCGGGCGCCGTCGGGGCGGGTCCAGGTGAGCCACTGATGCTGGCCGTCGGCCACGATGACCTCACCGGTGGAGAACGCCACCTCATAGCACGGCCTCCCGTGCAGCACCTCGGTGGCTGCGACGACGTTCACCGGCCGCCCGTCGGCGCCGACAAGCTGATCGCCCACGGCGACCTCGCCCATCGTGGTCCAGCCGGTGGGCGTCGGCAGCCGCGTCTCGAGGGCCAAGGCTTTGCCGAGGGCGGGTCGCGCGGCGATCACGATCATCTGGCCCGGGTGCAGGCCGTTGGTCAGCGCGTCGAGGTCGGCGAACCCGGTGGGCACGCCGGTCAGCGCCCCGCCCCGGCTGCCGATCGCCTCGATCTCGTCGAGCGCTCCCGGCATGATCTCGGCCAGCGCCAGGTAGTCCTCGCTGATCCGCCGGGCGGTCACCCCGTAGACCTCGGCTTCGGCCCGGTCGACGATCTCATCGGCATCCCCATCGCCGGAGTAGCCGAGCTGCACGATGCGGGTGCCCGCCTCCACCAGGCGGCGCAAGATCGCCCGCTCCCGAACGATACGGGCGTAGTAGCCGGCGTTCGCCGCGGTGGGCACGCACGCGATGAGCGTGTGCAGGTACGGGGCCCCGCCCACGCGGGTGATCTCGCCGCGCTTCGTCAGCTCGTTCGCGACCGTCACCGCGTCGGCCGGCTCGCCCCTGCTGTACAGGTCGAGGATGACCTCGTGCACAAGCTGATGCGCGGGTCGGTAGTGATCGCCGGGGTGGATCACCTCGAGCACGTCGGAGATCGCATCCTTCGACATCAGCATGCCGCCAAGAACGCACTGCTCCGCGGCGAGATCGTGCGGGGGGGTCCGCTCGAATTCGTCGCCATGCGGGGCGATCTCCGCCACACTCACAGGTGCCACCTCCCCCATTGCGGTTGGCATTCCCGCAGCTGCCGGCGCGGGCCACTGAAGCCGTTGTATCGGACGGCTCGGACAGTCTGGCGCGAGCGCTGCTGAGCGTCCAGCGGTGCTGTGCACAGGCCTGTGGATAGCCTGTGCAGACACGCCGCCCTCGCTGTGCGCAGCATGGGGACAGCGCTGTGGATATTGCGCGACTGCTCTCCGTAAGAATGCGGCTGCCTGGGATTATGCCGTCCACGGGTTGTGCGCAGGAAAAAGTTCTAGGCTGTCACGCCGTCCACAATGGCCGGAAGTTATCCACATTAGGAATTTCACGTACGACGTCACATGTGGCGCTCCGGGGCCGCGGTTCCGGCGGCGCGCTGAGCGGGCCTCAGCGGGATGCGCGCGTTTGCCGGGCGCGCGCTGGCTGGACTCTCTAGCATTCGAGCATGTGTTCGAGTATCGGGGGACAGCTCGGCCAGATATGCCGGGCTATCGAGGAGCTGGCTGCCCGCTCGACCAGCGAAGGTGACGTTGCCGGAGGCTCGGCCCGGGCGAAAGCCGAGGGCCCGGCCCGGGTGCAGGCCGAGGGCTTGGCTCTCGCCCGGCTGGCCGCGATCTGGGAAATGGTCGCCGACGCGGATCCCGAACTCGCCAAGCGCCTGCCCGGCTATCTGTCCGCAGCCGAATAAGCGCGCCGGACCGCGGAACCCGGGGACAGGCCAGGGGTGACCGCTCAGGCGCCGACGACCTCGACGTCCAGGGTGGCGGTCACGTCGGGATGCAGCTTGACCGTCACCTGGTGGGCGCCGACGGTCTTGATCGGGTTCTTGATCTCGATCCGGCGACGGTCCAGTTCGGGGCCGCCCGCGGCCTTCACCGCGGCCGCGATGTCGGAAGGCGACACTGAGCCGAACAGCCTGCCGCCGCCGCCAGCGCGGGTCTGCAGGCGGACCTGGAGCGACGCGAGCCGCGCAGCGGCGTCCCGCGCGTCGTCAAGCCCTCTGATCTCCCTGGCGGACCGGGCGCGCTTGATCAGATCGATCTGCTTCTCCGCGCCGCGGGTCCAGCGCATGGCAAGACCGCGCGGCACCAGGTAGTTGCGGCCGTAGCCGCCCGCCACCTCGACCACGTCGCCGGGGCCGCCCAGGCCGGTGACCTCCTGGGTCAGGATGAGCTTCATCGGCGTACCGCTCATCGGTGCAAGCCTCCCTCGGCCTTATCGGGCCGTGCTCGTGTACGGCAGCAGCGCCATCTCGCGGGCGTTCTTGATCGCCGTGGCGACGTCGCGCTGGTGCTGTGTGCAGTTGCCGGAAACCCGACGTGCCCGGATCTTGCCGCGGTCGGAGATGAACTTCCGCAGCAGCCCCGTGTCCTTGTAGTCCACGTGGGCGATCTTCTCCTGGCAGAACAGGCAGACTTTCTTTTTGGGCTTGCGAACAGGTGGCTTGGCCATCGTGGTGCTCCTCAGCAGAGCCCCGCCACTGGCGGGGATGGTCGCCCCCGCCCGCGGGCGGGGGATGGTCTGGCCCCGCCCGGAGGCGGGATGGTCTGGCCCCGCCGCAAGGCGGGGATGGTTCGGCGGAACTCGGTCAGGTCAGCGGGATGACCGGCCGCGGGTCAGAACGGGGGCTCGTCGGAGAACCCGTCGCCGCCGCTGGCATCGGATGCCCACGGGTCGTCGGCCGGGCGTCCGCCGCCTCCACCATACCCGGACTGGCCGCCGCCCCCGGACTGGCCGCCGCCAAAGCCGCCGCCGCCGGTGGACCGGCTGGACTTGGTGACCTTGGCCGAGGCATTGCGCAGCGACGGGCCGACCTCGTCGACCTCGATCTCGTAGACCGTGCGCTTCTCGCCTTCCTTGGTCTCGTACGACCGTTGCCGCAGCCTGCCCTGCACGATCACCCGCATTCCGCGCTGCAGTGACTCGGCGACGTTCTCGGCCGCCTGCCGCCAGATGTTGCAGGACAGGAACAGCGAGTCGCCGTCCTTCCACTCGCCGGTCTGCCGGTCCTGCCAGCGCGGCGTGGAGGCGACCCTGAAGTTCGCCACGGCCTGGCCGGTCGGGGTGTAGCGGAGCTGGGGATCTTCGACGAGGTTGCCGACAATGGTTATCTGCGTGTCGCCTGCCATCGGGGTCCTCCCGGTCGTTCGGGTGGCATCAGCTCGGTTCGGGGCCGAGCGACACCGTCATCTGTGGTCTGGCCGGACGATCTTCGTTCGCAGGACCGCCTCGTTCAGGTTGAGCTGCCGGTCGAGCTCCTTGACGGTATCCGGCTCTGCCGTCATGTCTACGACGGTATAGATGCCCTCTGACTTTTTATCGATCTCGTATGCCAGCCGCCGCCGGCCCCATACATCTACCTTGTCCACGGTGCCGCCGGCCGTGGTCACGACGTTGAGAAACTGGTCGAGCGACGGCTGGACGGTACGCTCCTCAAGCGCGGGGTCGAGAATGATCATCATCTCGTAGTGACGCATGCGCTTACCTGCCTCCTCTGGACTGACGCGGTCACGGTCTCTCCGTGACAGGAGGGGCCGCGCGCCACCTGCAGTGGCCCGGCGCGGCCGAGCCAGCTTACCAGCAGGCACCAGCGGTTCCGCCGCGTTGCGGAGGTTGCACGGTGCGGGACACGGCCGGCTGTCCGCCCAAATGGACGGCGTGCCCGGCCGCAGGAACAGTGTGGTGGGTCCCACGCTGTTCCTGTTACAACAGCGGGGGACCCACCACCTCATAACTGCGGGGCCCGCGAGCGTGCTGGCGGGAACCGGAAAGCCCGGAACCCTGCCAAGGCCTGGCCGAAAGCGCGGGCAGCCGAACGGGCCGCCGGTCCAGCCCCTCGTCAACCCGCGCGCCGACCACGCCAAACCGGAACACGGCGCAGCGCCGGAATCGGGGTCCGCTAGGCTGATCGCCGTCATCCGCGGCGTTGCGATACCGCCTCGCCCGGGAACAGACTCAAGTTGACAGGACCCGAGCCGTCAGGGAGTCAGCGCCATGGACGAGGCCACCAAGACGCAGTCTCGCGCTCGCCTCACGCTGAACAGCGACGGCCGGCGCCACCCGATGGAGAACATCCTCACGATCTCGGTCTTCCTCGTCGGGCTGCTGGCGTTCGCGATCGGGTTCATCGTGACAGCTCATTTTCCGGCCACGCTGCTCGGCCTGCTGGCATTCGCCGTCGGCCTGTACGCGCAGATGGTCTCGGCCACCAGGGAGCAACGGGTGCTCATCATGGCTGGGATGATCGCCGCGTTTGTCGGGGCGGGCCTCAGCATCGCGCACGGCGGGTTCAGCCTTCACTGACCGCCCCGGGCGCCGGAGCGAGTCCGGCTGACGGCGGCGGCCGTTAGGCTCTGAAGCATGGTTCGCATCGGAGCTCACCTACACGACGACGACCCGCTCGCCGCTGCCCAGGCCGCCAACGCCGAGGTCGCGCAGTTCTTCCTCGGGGACCCGCAGGGCTGGAAGGCTCCCACGTTCCCCGGCAACCACGAGCCCGATGAGGTACGCGCGGCCTTCGCCGCCGCTGGCATCGACATCTACGTGCACGCCCCCTACGTGATCAACGTGGCGTCGCCGAACAACCGGATCAGGATTCCCAGCCGCAAGCTGCTCGAGCAGCAGCTTGGCGCGGCCGCGTCGATCGGCGCCAAGGCCCTGATCGTGCACGGCGGGCACGTGACGGCCGGGGTTGACCCCCAGGAGGGATACGACAGCTGGCGCAAGGCCGTGGAGCGCATCGAGCGGCCGCTGCCGATGCTGATAGAGAACACCGCGGGCGGTGACGGCGCCATGGCCCGCAGCTTCGACGGGATCGCCCGGCTGTGGGAGGCCATCGCCGACGCCGCCGGCGGCGGCGGCGAGGTCGGGTTCTGCCTGGACACCTGCCACGCCTACTCCGCCGGTGAGGAACTCGACGGGATCGTGGACCGGCTCAAGGCGATCACCGGCCGGATCGACCTCGTGCACTGCAACAACTCGCGGGACGAGTTCAACTCCGGCCGGGACCGGCATGCGGGCCTCGAGTCGGGCACGATCGACCCGGCGCAGATCGTGGACGTGATCCGCGCCGCGGGCGCCCCGGCCGTCTGCGAGACGCCCGACCCCGCGGTGGACATCGCCTGGCTGCGCGGCCAGCTCGGCTAGAGGCGACCTAGAGGCGACCCAGCCGAGCGGCGCGGCGAAGAGGGAAGGCGGAGGCGAGCGAGCCTAGCTACCCCCCGCCGGGCGGCCGGGCCACCCTTGTCGTCGGATCATCTGCCAGCAGTACCGCCGCGGCCGTCTCTGTCCCGCCGTCGACCGGCGTCGACGCGCTCGGGGTCGGGTCCGGGTTCACGGGGTTCGTCGCGGTCGGCTCGGGGTTCGGCTTCGGGTTCGTGCCGCCGACGCACACCCCGAAGATGCGGTGCTCACCGGTCGGGCACTGGTTCGGGTTCGGGTTGTGGTGCTGCGGCTTGGGCTTGAGGTCCGACGCCGGCACCTGGTCCCACTTGGTGAACCCCACATAGTCCGTTGTCGGCAGCTGGGCGATCGGGAGCGAGGAGAACTCGTTGTTCATGTAGGTGCGCCAGATCGCCGTCGGCCAGGCGCCGCCGTACCCGCCGGTCTGGTTGCCGACGAGCGTGGGCAGGATGTTCAGCGTCTGGCCGCCCGGCAGCTCGTTCTGGCTGTTCGTGAACATCCCGACCGCGAGCGAGTACTGGTCGGGGAATGCGCCGATGAAGAACGCCGACTGGGCCTGGTCGGTGGTGCCGGTCTTGGCGATCGTCGGCCGGGACGGGGTGAGCTGACCCTGGTTCGACGCGGTCCCGTTGATCGTGTCGAACGACAGCGCGTAGTCGACGTCGGCGGCCTGCGCCGGGGTCAGCACCTGGCGGTGCGTGATCTTCAGCGGGATGTTGTTCCCGTTCTGCGTGATCTGCTTGATCACATGCGGGGTGGCGTACTCGCCGTCGGCGGCCAGCGTGGCGAACGTCGTGGCCTGTTCCTCGACGGTCAGCGAGGCGATGCCGAGCGCGATGCCGACGTCGCCCTTATCCTGCTCGAGGCCGGACGCGGCCGTGTTGACGCCGAAGGCCTTGGCCATATTGATCGTGGCCGCGGTGCCAGCCCGGTGGACGAGGTCCTCGAACGCCGGGTCGGACGATTGTGCCGCGGCCGTGACCACGCTGATCGCACCCATGTTCTCGCCAGGGATGTCGACCTCGAACCCCGGCGCCGGGCAGTTCATGGTCTCCGTCGAGAGCGTCAGCGGCTCGGTGTCGGGGGGCACGCACATCGGCTCGATCGCGTTCAGAGTGCTGTCCTGCACGTCCATGCCCTCTTTCACGGCGGTGGCCAGCACGTATGGCTTGAACGAGGAGCCGACCTGGTTCCGGCTCTCGGTGGCCATGTTGTACTGGCAGTCGATCTTGGCGCAGTCTTTCGCGCTGTAGCTCGGCCCGCCGTAAAAGGCCAGGATGTCGCCGGTGCCGGGCTGCTCGAGCACCGCGCCGACGTGTGCGTAGCTCGGCAGCCCCTGGCCGTCGGTCTTCATCTGGGCCAGGTTCTCGTCTACCGCCCGGTACAGCCCGTTCATCAGCTTCTGGCTGAACGTGGTGACGATCTTCAGACCGCCGGTGTCGATCTGGTTCTGGGTGTACCCGTACGTGCTCTCCAGTTCGTTCTCCACGGCCTGCATGATGTAGCCCCGGTAGCCCGTCCAGCTCGCTGCCAGGCCCTGACCCTCGTCCACCGTCGGGAACTTCTGCGCGTCGGCCTGAGCCTGGGTGATCGCGCCGTCCCTGACCATGTTCGTGAGCACGTACCTCCAGCGGCTGACCAGCGCCTGATACGCCTGCCCGGCCTTGGGATCCGGGCTGAAGAACCCCGGCTGGTTGACCAAGGCCGCGAGCATCGCGGACTGGGAGATACTCAGCTTGAGCGCGGGCTCGTCGAAGTAAATCTGCGCGGCCGCGCCCACGCCATAAGCGTTGTCGCCGAACGAGACCGTGTTCAGGTACTGGGTCAGGATCCAGTCCTTGGACTCTTCGTGCGCCAGCTTGATCGAGATGAAGATCTCCCTGAGCTTGGTGCCGAACGTCCGCGAGGTTCCGACCGACGCGTAGTAGTTCTTGACGAACTCCTCGGTCAGCGTGGACCCGCCCTGCAGGACCGCGCCGCCCTTGAGGTCCTCGTAGGCGGAGCGGAGGATGCCGGTGACCGAGATGCCGCCCTCGGTGTAGAAATGCCGGTCCTCGGCCGCGATCATCGCGTTCTTCATCACGGCCGGGATCTGGCTCGATGACAGCATCTGCCGGTCGATGCCGTTGGCGGTGAACGTGCCCACCTCGGTCTTGCCGTTGCTGTAGTACACGGTCGAGGACTGCTGCACCGCGGCAAAGGACACGTCGGTGGGGACCTGGGTGTTCGCGTAGAGGTACACGATCGCCGCCACGATCATCAGCCCCATGAAGACGCACATCCCGGCGGACACCGCCAGCGCCTTCTTCCAGGTCCAGTGGCGCCACCAGTCGCCCTTGCGGCGGGTGCTCGTACCACCGCCGCGACGCCCGCCCGACCCACCGCCACGGGAGTACCCGCGTGGCCGGCGGGGCCCGCTGGTCCGGGTGTCGGTGAGGCCGGCCGCGCGGCGCTCCCGCAGTGCCGTGGCGCCGCGCCGGCCGCCG
>JASHOI010000042.1 GCA_030041195.1 Streptosporangiaceae bacterium
AGCCCGTGACTGCGTGATCGTCGCGACCTCCACGCTGGAGCTCGGCGTCGACGTCGGGGACCTGGACCGGGTGATCCAGGTGAACGCCCCGACCAGCGTGGCTGCGTTCCTGCAGCGGATCGGGCGGACCGGGCGCCGTCCTGGCACCAGCCACAACTGCCTGTTTCTGGCCCTGAACCCTGGTGCGCTGATGTGGACAGCGGGCCTGTTGCACCTCTGGGGTGAGGGGTATGTCGAGCCAGTCGTGCCACCGCCAGAGCCGCGGCACATCGTCGCCCAGCAGTTGCTGGCCCTGTGCCTGCAAGAACACAGGATCGGCAGCCGCCTGTGGCTCGAAGCGTGGAACGGCCTGCCGCCCTTTGACCGCAGCGCCGAGCCCATCCTGGCGTACCTGGTCGAACAGGGGTTCATCGACCAGGACGGCGAGCTGCTCTTCATCGGACCATCCGCTGAGCAGCGGTTCGGGCATCGGCACTTCATGGGCATGACCGCCGTGTTCACCGCGCCGCCGCAGTTCACCGTACTGAGCGGACGGCAGGAGATCGGCCGGACCGACCCCATGCTGCTCACCGAGAAAACCGACGGACCCCGGCTGCTCCTGCTTGGCGGACGCAGCTGGCGGGTGACCTGGACCGACTGGAAGCGCCGACGCTGCCACGTCGAGCCCGCCGAGGGCGGCGGCAAGGCGCGCTGGCTGACCCCAGGGGTGTCCGGCGCGAGTTTCGCGATGGCGCGCGCCACCCGGGACGTGCTGCTCGGCGCGGACCCTCCGGTGGCGCTGACCCAGCGGGCCAAGCGGGTCCTGGCCGAGGTCCGCGACGAGCACGTGCCTGGCGTGCATCCTGGCGGCACGGTCATCACGCGTGACGGCGACGACGTCCGCTGGTGGACCTGGGCGGGGTACCGCGCGAACGCGACACTGGCCGCGACAGTGTCGGACCTGACTGACAGTGTGCAGCGCTTCGACGACGCAAGCGTCCGCATGCGGTCCGACCTGACCCCGGACATGTGGAAGGCTGGAACGGCTGACGCCGCCCATCGGCTTTGCCTGCCTGACGTGGATCATCGAGCCCTTGACGGCCTAAAGTTCAGTGAAGCCCTGCCCGAACGCCTGGCCACAGCTACGCTCGCGGCTCGCTTGGCTGACCTCGACTCGGCTTCGCGCGTCCTCGATGAGAAGGTCCGGTTTTCTGTGCTTGGGGCCGCTTAGACCCAACTTGATTGATCTTGATGCGGGGGAATCGCGCTGATCTGCGATGTTGGCGCGCGAGGCTGCCGGGTTGGCCGGGCTGTTACTGGCTACGCGATGGCCAGTGGCACGGTGGCGCCCAGGAGTTCGAAGGCGCGGCGCTGCACGGGGGTGGGTGTGGTGAGTTTCTGGATGGGCCGCCCGGCGAAGGTGATGGTCTGCCGGTCGAGGGTGGCCAGGTGGGCGAGCAGGTCGCGGTAGCGGTAGACGGGTAGGCCGTCGTGGTTGTGCCTTGCGCGGTCTTTGGCTTTGGCCTGGTCTGAGCGCTGGGCGGGAGCGACCGGGTCGGCGGGCTGGGGGATGTGCTGGTCGGTGAAGGTGAGCTCGGCCAGGGCCTGGCGCAGGTGCCAGGTGAGGTAGCAGGCCAGCATGCAGATGAGCACGTGGCCGCGGACCCGGCCGGCCAGGTAGTGGTGGATGGGGCGCAGGTCCAGGTCGTCGGCCTTGGTGATGCGGAAGTCGCGTTCGACGTGTTTGAGGTTCTTGTAGGCGGTGACCGCCGTGGCGGTGTCCAGGGTGGTGGCGGGGACGCTGGTGCGGATGACGTAGATCCCGTCCAGGGTGGCCTCGGCGGCGATCTTGTCCTCATCACGCCGCCAGGCCAGCCGCTCCGGGCCGATGTCGAGGAGGAAGTGCTTGGCAACCTTCCGCTTGTTGATGACCTTGCCGACCCGGATCCCGATCTTGTCCGGATCTTTCAGCCGCCCGGCCTGGACGGATGCCTTGATCTTGGTGAGTTCGGCCTCGGTGTCAGCCAGCAGTTCGGCGCGGGTGCGGGCCCGGTCAGCTTCCAGCACCGGGTTGTGGCAGCAGATCAGCCGCTCGCCGGGGTAATCGGGGTGGGTGATCTCGGCGAAGTTGCAGGTGTCGAACAGCGACATCTGCAACGGCCCGTCACCGGCGGCCAGCTTGGCGATCGCGGGGGCCTTCAGCGCGGTGACCCAGCCCATCCCCTCCAGTTTGCGCAGGTCATCGATGCGGGTGCCGGTGATCATCCCCCGGTCCCCGACCATGATCAGCCGCTCGATGCCGAAGTCATCGCGGACCCGGGTGATGGCGGTCTTGAACGACTCGGGGTCGCTGGTGTTGCCGGGGAAGACCTCGACCGCGACTGGGCGGCCCGCCGGGTCGGTGAGCAGCCCGTACTCGACCTGGCGGCGGCCGCGCTTGCCGTCACGCGAATGCCCGAACGCCGCCAGCTCACAGCATGAGCCTTCCACCCACGAGCTGGACAGGTCGAACATGGCGATCCCGCCCTCGGCCAGGTGCCGGGCCGCGAGCTTCTTTTCGATGCCGCGCTGCCTGGAGGTCAGCCAGTCCATCGCGGCGTAGATCTCATCGGTGCTGGCATCGGCCACGCCCAGGTCGACACCGAGTGTGGTGTCCCGGCCGGCCCACCACCGTGCGGTGGCCAGCTTCGGCTTGGGCCGCACCGCCCGCGACAGCACCAGCGCATAGGCCAGGTCCCGCTCCGCGCACGCAGGGCCCAGCAGATCGGCCAGGCCCAGCTTGCAGGCCATCACGTGCGCCGCGGCCACGTCCCCGTGCGGCACCGACCGCTCCACCTCGAACTCCGCCTCCGCGTCCACCAGCGTGTGGCCTTTCAGCGTCGCCCGCAGCGCCTCGATCGACTCGGCCGGCAGGCCGGTCAGGTTCGCCAGCGTTTCTTTCCGCGGGCGGCCCTGCTCGTCGCGGTAGGAGCGGCGCAGCAGGTAGGTGGGGTAGGACCGCCGCTCCCCGCCGGCCGTCGTGTAGTGGCGACCAGCCTGATCCACGTGCATCCTGCCGCTGCGCATCTTCACGGCAGAATCCAACCACGACCATGGCCAGAAGTCCAATATTTAGTGGTTACATTAATGATCGTGTCGCGATCGTCTTCGCATGTCAGGACAAGGATCAGCTACCCAAGATCAAGCAAGCTCCGCCTAGCCCTGTCTTTTCATCGCGGTGTGCGGCCTGGGTGGTGCGCCTAACGTAGAAAGTGCTCCTGAACTGGAACGATAAGGGTTGTCGAGACTCTTACCGGTACCAGGTCAAGGAGCACCTTTGCAGTGAACGTTACCGGCTGGTCGCGGGGACTGGAAGTGTCGGGCGGCGGGCAGGGGGTCGTGTCGCATGCGGGGCTGGTGCTCCTGCGGCATCTTGCGGACAAGACCGGGCTGACGGCCGGGCTGTCGCGGGCGCTGGCCTCGCCGCGGATGCTGGTGCATGACCGGGGCCGGGTGCTGGCCGACCTGGCGTGCGCGATCGC
>JASHOI010000430.1 GCA_030041195.1 Streptosporangiaceae bacterium
GGCCAACCGGGCGTTTCTCGGCCGGGCGGTGCGGTACCTGGCCGGGGAAGCGGGGATCCGGCAGTTCCTCGACCTGGGAACCGGCCTGCCCACCAAGGGCAACGTGCACCAGGTCGCCCAGGCGATCACACCGGGCGCGCACGTCGTGTACGTCGACAACGACCCCATGGTGATCGCCCACGCCCGGGCGCTGAAAACCGGCGACGGCACCGCGGTCATCCACGCAGACCTGCGCGACCCCGCCGCGATCCTCGGCCACCCCGACACCAGGCGGCTGATCGACTTCAGCAAGCCGCTGGCGATCCTGTTCGTCTCGGTCCTGCACTTCGTGCCCGACCCCGACGCGCACGACGCGGTCGCCGCCTTCACCGCCGCCGCGGCACCCGGCAGCTACCTCGTCTTGTCGCATGGCTACGACGATCAAGACCCGCAGGCCGCCGCGACGACCGCGACGGTGTACGCCAGCACCACCAACCCGGTCACCGAGCGGACTCGTGAGCAGATCCTCACGTTCTTCGACGGCCTGGACATCCTCGAACCGGGCCTGGTCCCGGTGCAGGAATGGCGGCCCGGCCAGCCCGACCCGGGCAGGGCGTGGATACTCGGCGGCGTCGCCCGCATGCCGGGCTGAACCGGCCCGCGCCGGGGAGCCCTAGGATCGTGCTGTGCCGGAGTTCGACCCGAGCACGCCGAGCATCGCCAGGGTCTACGACTACGTCCTCGGCGGCAAGGACAACTTCGCCGCCGACCGTGAGCTGGCGGGCCGGCTGCTCACGCTCGTGCCGCAGATCAAGGAACTGGCAACCGAGAACCGCCAGTTCCTCGCGCGCGCCGTGACCTGGGCCGCCAACGAGGGGATCGGCCAGTTCATCGACCTGGGCTGCGGGCTGCCGACGACACCGAACACGCACGAGTCGGCGCAGGCGGTCAACCCCGGTGCGCGGGTGGTGTACGTCGACAACGACCCGGTCGTGGTCACCCACCTGCGCGCGCTGCTCGCCCAGGGCAACGCCGGCGTCTCGGTCGTGGACGGAGACGCGCGGGACGTCCCGGCGATCCTCGGCCGCGTCCGCACCGGCCTCGACCTGTCGGCGCCGGCCTGCCTGGTCATTGGGTACCTGCTGCACTTCTTCACGGCCGGCGCGGCGCGGGATCTGGTCGCCAGATACGCGGCGGCGCTGGCACCCGGGAGCTACCTCGTACTCTCCGTGCTGCACGCCGACAGCGAGGCCGCGGACGAGGGCCTGAGCGCGTACTCTTCCGCGGCGGCCCCGGTGTACAGCCACCCGATGCCGGACATCGCCAGTTTCTTCGGGTCGCTGGAACTCGTGCCGCCCGGGCTGGCCGACGCGCGGCAGTGGCGCCCGGGCTGGGACGCCGCGAACCTGCCGCCCCGGGACAGCCGCGTGATCGCCGGCGTGGCACGCAAGCTCAGGTAGCCGGCTGCTCCGCCGCGTGCAGCTGTGTGTTGAGCGCGCCCCAGGCGGTCGCCCGCTGCCGCGCCTCCACGCTCCCGGTGACGCTGTTCCTGATGAACATCAGCCCGGACCGCCCGCTGAGCTCGCGCGCCTTGACCCGCTGGCCGCTGTCGTACATGGTCACGATCGTGCCCGCGGTCAGGTAGAGGCCCGCCTCGACCACGCAGTCGTCGCCCAGCGAGATGCCGAGCCCGGAGTTGGCGCCGAGCAGGCAGCGCTCGCCGACCGAGATCTGCTCCTTGCCGCCGCCGGACAGCGTGCCCATGATCGACGCGCCGCCGCCGACGTCGGTGCCTTCGCCGACGACCACACCGGCGCTGATCCGTCCCTCGACCATCGAGGGGCCGAGCGTTCCGGCGTTGAAGTTGACGAACCCCTCGTGCATGACCGTGGTGCCCTCGGCCAGGTGGGCGCCGAGGCGGACCCGGCTGGCGTCGGCCACCCGGACCCCGGCCGGGACCACGTAGTCGAGCATCCGGGGGAACTTGTCCACCGACTGCACCTCGATGTGCCGCCCGGCCGCGCGCGCCCGCATCTGCACCGCGACGGTCTCGGCGGCGTCCACCGGGCCCGCGGTCGTCCAGCACACCGTCGGCAGCACCCCGAAGATGCCGTCCATGTTGATGCTGTTCGGCCGCACGATGCGGTACGACAGCAGGTGCAGCCTCAGGTAGGCGTCACCGGAGTCGACGGGGGGCACGTCGAGGTCGTCGATCTCCACCCGCCGGTGCGTGATCCGCACGGCCCTGACCTGGTCCGCGCGCTCCGGAACCGGGGTGAACTGCCCGGGACCACTCGGCGGGCCAAGCCGGGGGTCGGGAAAGAAGAAGTCGAGCGCGCCGACGCCGGCCTCGCTCACCGTGACGATCGCGTCTCCCCAAGCCTGTCTGGTCACCCCTGAAACCTACCGGGTCACCACGTTGACGATGCGGCCAGGCACGACAACGAGCCGGTCGATGGCGGCCCCGCCCAGGTACCGGGCCAGATCGGGGTGGTCCATCAGGATCGAGGTGATCCGCTGCTGATCGGCGCCGGCCGGGACCTCGATCCGCAGCCGGGTCTTGCCGTTGACCTGAACCGGCAGCACGACCGCGGGCTCGGCGGCCAGGGCCGGGTCGGCCTCGGGGAACGGCTCGTAGGCCAGCGAGCGGGGGTGGCCGAGCCGGGCCCAGAGCTCCTCGGCGATGTGCGGCGCGAGCGGCGCGACCATCAGCACCAGCGGCTCGGCCAGCGCCCGCGGCAGCGCGCCCCGCTCGGCGGTGATCCGGCCCGCGTGGCTGGCCAGCTCCTGCAGCCGGGCGATCGCGAGGTTGAACCGCAGCCCGGTGTAGTTCTCCCGGGTGGCCCGGATCGTCCGGTGCAGCAGCCTGGCGGTGTCGCCGGGCAGCGGGCCGTCGTCGACGACGAGCTCGCCGGTGCGCTCGTCCACCATGCTGCGCCACAGCCGCTGCAGGAACCGGTAGACGCCCGCGATGTCGTCGGTCTGCCAGGGCCGGTCGGTGCCCATCGGGCCCATGGCCATCTCGTACAGCCGCAGCGTGTCCGCGCCGTAGCGGGCGTACATGTCGTCCGGGCTCACGCTGTTCTTGAGGCTCTTGCCCATCTTCCCTGACCGCCGGGTGACCGGCTCGCCGTGATAGCTGTAGCCGTCGCCGTCCCGCCGGATGACCTCGTCCGCTGGCACGTACATGCCCCGCGCGTCGGTGAACGCGTCGGCGGTGATGTAGCCCTGGTTGACCAGCCGCCGGAACGGCTCCCTGGTTGAGACGTACCCGAGGTCGAACAGCACCTTGTGCCAGAACCGCGCGTACAGCAGGTGCAGCACGGCGTGCTCGACCCCGCCGACGTACAGGTCGACGCCGCCGTCGCCCGGTGAGGCGTCCGGCGGAACCATCCAGTAACGCTCGTTGCGGGGGTCGACGAACGCGGTGTCGTTGTCCGGATCGAGGTAGCGCAGGTAGTACCAGCACGATCCGGCCCACTGCGGCATCGTGTTCAGCTCCCGCCGGTACACCCGCGGCCCGTCGCCCAGGTCGAGCTCGACCTCGGCCCAGCCGGGAACGCGGGCCAGCGGGGGCACCGGCTCGCTGCCCGGTTCGGCGGCGGGCGTCGCGTAACGGCCCGTGATCTCGGGCAGCGTGACCGGCAGGAATCTCTCCGGCAGGGCGATCGGCAGGCCGGTGGAATCGTAGACGATCGGGAACGGCTCGCCCCAGTACCGCTGCCGCGAGAACAGCCAGTCCCGCAGCCGGTAGCTGCGCTGGCGGTGGCCGTTCCCGGTGCGCTCCAGCCAGGCAATCGGGTCGGCGAGCGGCTGGTACGCGATCACCGGCAGCCCGAGGGCCTGCGCGAAGTCCAGGTCCCGCTCGTCGTCGGCGGGGACCGCCATGATGGCCCCGGTGCCGTAGCCGCGCAGCACGTAGTCGCCCAGGAATACCGGGATCTGCTCGCCGGTGGCCGGGTTCGTCGCGTAGCTCCCGGTGAACACGCCGGTCTTGCTGGCGATCCGCTGCCGGTCACTGATCCTCGCGGCGCGCTCCCGGTAGGCCCGGACGGCGTCGGCCTGCTGGCCGGTGGCCAGCCTCCCGGCCAGCGGATGCTCCGGCGCCAGCACCATGTAGCTGGCCCCGGGCAGCGTGTCCGGCCGGGTGGTGAACACATCGATCCGGTCGTCCCCGCCCACAGCGCCCTCCCCGGCCCCCCCACCCCCAACGACCGGGAACGTGATCATGGCGCCGTCGCTGCGGCCGATCCAGTTCCGCTGCTGCAGTTTGACCGGCTCCGGCCAGTCCAGGTCGTCCAGGTCCGCCAGCAGCCGGTCCGCGTAGGCGGTGATCCGCAGCATCCACTGCCGCAGCGGCCGCCGGTAGACCGGGAAGTTGCCGACGTCGCTGCGCCCGTCGGCGGTGACCTCCTCGTTGGCCAGCACCGTGCCCAGGCCCGGGGCCCAGTTGACGAGTTCCTCGGCGATGTAGGCCAGCCGCCAGCCGTCGACCACCTTCCTGCGGGTCAGCTCGTCGAGGTCGGCCCAGGGCTTCCGGTCCGGGTTGGCCGGCCCGGCCGGCGGCCGGGTGCCCGCTTCGAACTCCGCCACCAGCTCGCCGATCGGGCGGGCGCGCTGGCGGGCCTCGTCGAACCAGCTGTTGAAGATCTGCAGGAAGATCCACTGAGTCCAGCGGTAGAAGCCCGGGTCGGTGGTGGCGAACTCGCGCCGGACGTCGTAGCCCAGACCCAGCCGCAGCAGCTGGCGGCGCATGGTGTCGATGTTGGCGCGGGTGCTGACCGCGGGGTCCTGACCGGTGCTGATCGCGTACTGCTCGGCCGGGAGCCCGAACGCGTCGTAGCCGAATGTGTGCAGCACGTTGTGGCCGTTCATGCGCTGGAACCGGCACAGCACGTCGGTGCCGATGTAGCCCAGCGGATGCCCGACGTGCAGCCCGGCGCCGCTCGGGTACGGGAAGAAGTCGAGGATGTAGGCCTTCGGTTTCCCCCTGGCGTCCTCGAAACCTGCCGCGAGCGGCCCCACCGGGTTCGGAGCCTGGAACGTTCCGTCGGCCGCCCACTTTTGCTGCCATTCGAGCTCGAGCCGACTCGCCAACGCCGCGTCGTACCGGAACGGAGGCTTGTCAGCCTCGCCGCTGCTGCTCATTGGCGTCCTCCCGCTCAGATGGCCTTTCCGGGGTTCAGGATGCCGGCCGGGTCCAGGGCATTCTTGATCGCATGATGCACGGCCATGGAGTCGTCGCCGAGTTCCATGGCCAGCCAGCGGCGCTTGATGATGCCGACGCCGTGCTCGCCGGTCAGCGTGCCGCCGAGATCGATCGCGGCGCGGAACACCTCGTCCGCGGCCGCCCAGACGTGCGCGGGCACGTCTTGGCGGCCGCGGTCGTACACGAAGACCGGGTGCAGGTTGCCGTCACCGGCGTGGGCGACGGTGGCGATCAGCACGCCGTGCCGACTGGCGGCCCGCTCGATGCGCTCGATCATGTCCGGCAGCCGGGACCTGGGCACGCAGACGTCCTCGATCAGCGTGGCGCCGAGCCGCTCGGTCGCGAAGAAGGCCATGCGGCGGATGTCGAGCAGCTGCTGTGACTCAGCCTCGCTGGCCGACACATCGGCGAGCAGCGCGCCGTGCTCTTCGCATTTCTGCCGCATGATCTCGGCGCGGCGGGCCGCGTCGTCGCTGTCGGCCTGCGCGATGAGCAGCGCGTGCACCTCGTCGCCGAACCCGAGATTCTTCCACTCGTCGAGCGACCGCAAGGTGACCCGGTCGAGCAGCTCCAGCATGCTGGGCTGCAGCCTGGCCGCCACGATCGCGGTCACCGCCCGGGCCGCGGCGGCGAAGCTGGGGAAGCTCGCGGCCAGGGTCACCGGCGGCGCGGCCGGCCGGGGGCGCAGCCGCAGCGTCGCCGAGGTGATCACGCCGAGTGTGCCCTCCGAGCCAACGAACAGGCTGGTGAGGTCGTAACCGGCCACGCCCTTGATCGTCCTGCGCCCGGTGCGCAGCACCCGGCCGTCGGCGAGCACGGCCTCCAGCCCGAGCACGGAGTCCTTGGTGACCCCGTACTTCACGCAGCGCAGCCCGCCCGCGTTGGTTGCCAGGTTGCCCCCGATCGTCGACATCTCGTAGCTCGACGGGTCGGGCGGGTACATCAGGCCGTGCTCGGCGGCGGCGCGGTCCAGGTCTGCGTTGATCACGCCGGCCTCGGCCACGGCCAGCTCGTCCGCCGGGTCGAGCTCGCGAATCGCGTTCATCCTGGCCAGCGACAGGATCACGCAGCCGTCAACCGCCGCGGCGCCGCCGGCCAGGCTGGTCCCGCCGCCGCGCGGCACAACGGGCACGCGATGCTTGCTGGCCCAGCGCAGGGTGGCCGCCACCTCGTCGGTGCTGCACGCAGACACCAGGCACCGGGCCCTGCCGGGCGTGACCGCCGTGGTCTGATCCCGGCGATAGGCGTCGACGATGTCCGGATCCGTGCTCACCCGGCCCTCGGGCAGGACGGCAGCCAGTTCGTCAAGCTCGTCCGCCACGGTCATCCCCTCATCGGCCGATGACGTGGAAGCCGAGCTTGCGGGCGGCGGCGCCGAGACGGTCATCGAAGGTGGCGACCGTTGCACCGCCAGGCTGCTCGGCGGCAAGGAGCACGCAGCAGTCTGGCAGCTTGAGGCTGGTTCCGGCGCGAAGAGTGGCCAAGCGGACCGGGGCGTCCTCACCCAGCCCGATGGTGCTCACGGCAAGTTGAGCCAGTGCGGCCGTGGCCTGATCAAGGCGGCCGACCCGGGCCGGGCCGACCAGCACCTCGGCCAGGGTGAGCGTGCTCGCGCCCAGCGGCTGGTCGGCGACGGAACGGAGCAAGGTGCCGGCATCCTGGTGGAAAACATCGGAATCGTCAAAGTGCGCGATCAGCACACACGCGTCGAGCACGATCACTCCGGCCAGTCCTCACGCAGCCTGGCGAGGTAGCCATCGCCGTAGGCTCCGGTCAGGACACCGCTGGTCCTCGTCACCCCTTCGCGCCGCGCGCTGGCGTCATGCTCGAGCTGGCTGATCACCGCGCGGTGTCCCTCCTCAACCAGGTGCGCCAGCAACTTGGCGCGATTGCCGCCGTCGGCGGGCCAGCGCCTGGCCGCGTCGTCCAGTGCCCGAACGATCTGTTCCGTCTCGGTGATCACGTGCCTGGGCCGGGTTGTTGGCATAGCCAAAGTGTAGCACCTAGATGACGGTGCAACACCCGTGTGGCCCGGGCCCCGGGACTGAGATCAAGGTCTTTACGCACCTCGGGCCCCGTGGTCACCTGGAAATATGGGCGCACACACAGGTCACAACCCGATCGTTGAGCAGCGGGCCATCGAGTACATCCCGCTCAATGAACGGCGCGGCAGGCCGAACACGCTGTTCACGATCTGGTTCGCCAGCAACGCCCAGATCACCGCGGTGGCCACCGGGCTGCTGGCCACCGTCGTGTTCGGGCTCAGCCTGCCCTGGGCGATCGCCGCGATCCTGATCGGCAACCTCGTCGGCTGCCTGTTCATGGCCTACCACTCGGTCCAGGGGCCGAGGCTCGGGATGCCGCAGATGATCCAGAGCCGGGCCCAGTTCGGTATGTTCGGCGCGGCGCTGCCGATCCTGGCCGTGGTGCTGCTCTACATCGGGTTCTTCACCTCGAGCGCGATCCTCGGCGGCGAGGCGCTGGCCCGGCTGCTGCACGTCTCCACCGACTGGGGAATCGTGATCTGCGACGCGATCACGCTGATCATGGCCTGGATCGGCTACGACCTGATCCACCGCTACGACCGCTGGGCCTCGGTGCTGTTCGCCGGCGTGTTCCTGGCGATCACCGTGAAGATGCTGACCGTGACCAGGCCTGCGTACCACGGCCACGCCGACACCGCCGCGAACATCCTGCTGGCGATCTCGGTCTTCGTGTCCTGGCAGATCACCTGGGCGCCGTACGTGTCGGACTACTCCAGGTACCTGCCGCAGCAGACCCCGGCCTCGCGCACGTTCTGGTACACGTATGCGGGCTCGGCCATCGGCGCGATCTGGTTCATGATCATCGGAGCGTACGGCGGGGTGCTGGCTCCCGCCGCGATCTCCTCGAACACCGCGGGCTACTTCGCCGGGCTGTTCCCCTCGGTGCAGTGGCTGATCCTGCTCACCGCCGTGCTCGGGATCTTCGCCGCCAACGTGGAGAACCTCTACGGCCCGTTCCTGTCCGGCGCGGCAGCGGTGTCGCCGTCCGGGCGGGTCGGCTCGGCGCCGGTGGCCAGGCTCCTGGCGGCGGCGGCCGTGGCGATCCTCGGCACCCTGCTCGCGATCCTGGCCAGCGCGCACTTCCTCACCGACCTGTCGAACTTCGTGCTGTTCCTGCTCTACTTCATGATCCCGTGGACGGCGATCAACCTCACCGACTACTACGTCGTGCGGCGCGGCCATTACGACATCGAGGACTTCTTCAGGGCCGACGGTCAGTACGGCCGGGTCAACTGGTGGGGTGTCGGCATCTACGTCGTGACGATCGGCGTTGAGATCCCGTTCATCAACACCAGCCTGTACGTCGGCCCGATCGCCACCGACCTCGGCGGCGCGGACATCTCCTGGATCGTCGGGTTCATCGTCGCCGCCGTGCTGTACTACCTCGCGGCCAGGCGCCGCCAGCCCCAGCGCCAGACGGCTACACGTGTGCTTCAGTCGTAGCCATGGCAACGGTGGCCACGCGCGACCTGCGGAATGACACGGCGTCCGTGTTGCGCTCCTCGCAGGCCGATCCGGGATTGAGCCGTGATCTCGCCCGCCTGGCCGGTGAAACAACGGACGACCTGCCGCCGATCCGGTGACCGAACCGCGATCCGGAGAGCAGCAGCCGAGCCGGGGCCTGCTCGACACGACGATCTTCATCGCCAGGGAATCCGGCCGCCCCATCGACGAGGATCTGCTCCCTGACGAGGCCGCCACCACGGTCATCACGCTCGCTGACCTGCATGCCGGCGTGCTCATCGCCGCCGACACCGACATCCGTGCCCGGCGGCTGGCGACTCTGGAGTCGGTTGCCGACATGCACGCGTTCGCTGTCGATGAGGCGGCGGCCCGGGTCTGGGCGCGGATGCGTGTGCGCCTCGCCGAGACCGGGCACCGCGTTCGGGTCAACGACCTCTGGATCGCCGCCGTCGCCGCGGCCAACGGGCTGCCCGTGGTGACACAGGACGACGATTTCGAGCCCGTCCGCGGCGTCGCGGGCCTTGCCGTGATCAAGGTCTGAGCCGAGCTCCGCTGCCTGTTCACAGCAGCGCTGTGAGGGCGCCGGCGAGCACCGTCCGGGGCAGCACCACCGGGACCCCCACGGCCCGCGCCACGATCTGCTTCATCGGGCCGTCGAAGCCCAGGCAGTCAAGGACCACCAGGTCGGGACGCCAGGCAGCCAGGGCGGCCGCCGCCTCGCGGACGGCCGCCGGCGGCCGGTACGGCGAGGCAGCCAGCGCCAGCACCTCCCCGGCTGCCGCCGACCAGTCG
>JASHOI010000431.1 GCA_030041195.1 Streptosporangiaceae bacterium
GGGGCCTGGACGTCGGGGTGGTAGGCATCACGACCCTTGGCCACGGGTACCAGGGCAAGGCCGGAATGCTGTCGGCCGCGCTGGCCATGGACGCGCTGATTGAGGGCACCGGCGCGGCCTACCGGGCGCTGGCCCTGCCGTTCCTCATGGAAAACCTGCTCCGCCAGGCCCAGGCGATCAAAAAGCAGGGAACGTTCTCCATGGCCAACACCGCGGACCGGCCGCTGCCGGCCGTCGCCACCCGGGACGCCGCCGCCGCCGCAGCAGCGCTCCTGCTTGACAACTCCTGGGGCGGCCAGGCCAGCATCCCCCTAGCCTGCCCCGACAACCTGACCCCCGACGACATGGCCGAGGTCATCTCCGACACCCTGGGCCGCACGATCCGCTACCGGCAGGTCCCGGTCGCGGACCGCCAGACAGCGATGGTGCAACGCGGCGCGAGCGAGGCGATGGCGCAGAACATGGCAGCCATGACCGAGGCACAGAACAACGGAATCTACGACGCCGAACCCCGCGACCCGAACTCCGCGACCCCCACCACATTCCGCCAGTGGTGCCAGGACACCCTCAAGCCAGCCATCCAGGCCTGACATGCCATCTCCGGAAAACAAGACCGGCACGCAGCGCGGCAACGACAGCAGCGACGAATGCTCAGCTACCCGAACCAGCCAGGCCCTGGCGCCGCTCAACTGCCCTTGACATCCCAGCTCACGTTGCGCACATAAATTCGCACCCTCCAGGACTGGCCCCACCCCCCGACGAGCGCGGCACCGGCGAGATCGTCAACCTGCCGCCCGCCGCGCCCGCGCTCGCAGACACGGCCAGACGCCCTTCCATCTCCAGGACACCCAGGTCACAGCGTCACCTAAGGACTTTGCCGTGCCCCTGATTCGCTAACGCATCAGCCCTCGTCCGCGTCGGCCTGGACGTCGAGCGTCGTCACATCGATGTCGGGACGTGCGGCCGCGCGCCGGCCGCTCGCTGTTTGCCAGTAGGTCTCCTTGCCCAGCAGCGACTCGCCGAACCGGTCGAACTCCGCGATCACTTTCTGCGTTGCCGCGGCCATTGCCTCACGGGTCCGTTCGCCCAGTTCCTCCAGCTGCCGCGACACCTCGAGCCGAATGTGAGCGGCAACCTCGTCGTGCGCCAGGGTTCCCAGCTCTTTCTTCGCTTCACGCACCGCGGCCCGCAGATCCTTCGTGGCAGCGTGGGCTTCGCGGATCATCTCGCGGCATTCGCCTGCGGCCGCTTCCAGGCGGTCGAGTTCGCTCACGGCATCCTCCTTGCTTGCCGACGGGGGCCCCGGAATCGCTCCCGATCTCCGGCCGGCACTCGATTTGAGCGCACCGTGGTGGCGCCGCCGAGCGCGGCCACGACCCGGCCAGGGACCACGGCGCGCCGTGCGGCCTCAGCTTCTGTTCATGGACCAGCTTTCCGCAGCGCCACGCCCGGGTCGACGGTCAGTCCTGCCTGGTCAGCTCCTTCCTACCCGGACCGCCTCGGCGTGCTCGGCCAGCCCCGCCCCGTCCGCGGTGACCTTCAGGGCATGATCCCACCCGTTATGCTGCGTGGCGAAGAGCGCACCAAATCCGGGAAACGTGTGTGTGGCAAGCGCGAATCTCCCGGAACAGGGCGCTCTTCGACCGTAACACGCGCGTGGCGCGCCTCTCGATTGCGCTGCGGCAAGCCGCTGGCCAAGGCGGCTGGTAGGTTTCGGCAGGTGCGTGATCTGGTCAGCCTGCCGAAGACGAACCTGCACGTGCACCTGGAGGACGCGATCCGGCCACGGACGCTGGCCGAGATGGCGGCTTCCCATGACCTGCGGCTTCCGCAAGGCACGCCGGTCACAGATTCTGCGTCGTTCTTCGCGGCCCACGATGTGGTGCGCAATTGCCTGCTGACTTTCGCGGACTTTTACCGGGTGGCCGTCGAATACTGCGCGGACGAGGCGGCCCAGGGGACAAGTTATGCGGAGGTGTCGTTCACCGCGGCCGGCCACGGCGAGCGGCTGGGCGACATGGCGATGCCGCTGCAGGCGGTGCTCGAGGGCTTGGCGCAGGGCCGGACGGATTACGGCCTGCACACCCGGCTGGTGCTGGATCATTCGCGGCGTCGGCCGGTCGAGCGAGCCTGGGCGACGCTGCGACTCGCGGAGTCTTATGCGAGCGCGGGAGTGGTCGCGGTCGGCCTGTCCGGAGATGAGGCTTATCCCGGCGACCCATTCGTCGCGGTGTTCCGCGCGGCGCGGTCGGCCGGGTTGCATGTCGTGCATCATGCGGGAGAAGCCGCGGGCGCGGCCAGCATTCGGCAGGCCATCACAGCAGGCGGAGCGGAGCGTCTGGGTCACGGGATCCGGGTCCTCGACGACGACAAGCTGACAGCCGAGGTCGTAGAGCTCGGCATCCCGCTGGAGGTCTGCCCGCACTCCAACGTGCTGCTGGGCCTCGTTCCCTCGCTAGCGGAGCATCCGCTTCCGCGCCTGCTGGACGCCGGGCTGTTCGTCACGGTGAACACCGACATCCCAGCCATGACGGGCGTCGGCTTAGCGGAGGAGTACCGCCAGCTGCGGGACATCTTTGGATGTGACGACGCGGTCATCGCCGAAATAGCCCGCGCGGGTGTACGCGCGTCCTTTGCGCCAGCCGACGTCAAGGCGCAGCTGCTGTCCCGGATCGACGCATGGCTCGGGTAGCTCTCCCGTAAGGGATCTTGCGTCGTAGGGTGCCCGTGCTTGGCGGCGGTGGATGCGCAGCCGCGGACGGCGTGCCGGTGCCGCGTGGTGGTCTCCGAGCGGAGCCGGCCGCTGATCTTCTGCTCGGTCTTGGCCGGCTGCGGGTCGCGTTCGGCCTGGTCGTTCGCTGGCGGGATGCGACGTGCCCCGGATACGCCGGTGCCGGCATCCCGGCCGTGGTCAAGGCGCCGCGCTGTGCCAGCTCAGGAAGGACGGCCGGGCGGGCGGCCCTCGGGCGTGGTGTTGCTGGCGGCGTGCTGGGTGAACAGCTGCACGGCCTGGCCGGGGCCATCTTCGGCTTGGAGCTGGGTGCTCATCTCGGCGGCGCGCTGGCGGATCGCCGGATTGCTCACCGCCTGGCTGATCGCGCCGGCCAGCC
>JASHOI010000432.1 GCA_030041195.1 Streptosporangiaceae bacterium
GCAGGGCAGCCCGGCCGCGCATCGGTCCTGTCGGCGTGGCAGGGCAGCCCGGCCGCGCATCGGTCCTGCCGGGCGGCCGTAGCAGGGCAGCCCGGCCGCGCATCGGCCAGCGCGTGCACCCGCGCCATCAGAGGCGGCCGCCGCCCCGCGAAACGCCCACGGACAAGCGCCCGATCCACGCGCCTCCCACATCTACAAACAACGAGAAGGGATTAACGATCATGTACGCGAACAAGGAGCTGGGCTTCGGCTTTGACGAGCCCGTCAGCCAGCCGCGGACGTTCCAGAAGCGAACGGCAGCGCAGGCCGAAGCGGCGGAAACCGACGAGCCACCTGATACCGAACCGAGCGCGGTCGAGACCACGGTTACCCCGTCGCTTCGGGCGCTCGGCGAGGCGCACTTCTGGCCGCACGCCCGGATGGCGGGTGATCTCTCGTCGCCGGGCGCGGTGAAGATTGTGACGCACGGGGACGGGGTCTGGGTCTACGACGAGGAGGGACGCCGCTTCTTCGACACCCTGTCCGGCATGTGGCTCAACAACATCGGGCACGGCAGGCGCGAGGTAGCCGACGCCGTGCACGCGCAGATCTGCGAGCTCGGCTACGCACCCGACGGCAGCGTTCACCCGGCGACGCTGGCGCTCGCGGCGAAGATCGCTGAGCTGGCCCCCGACCCCGGGTCGCGAGTGTTCTTCGTCAGCGGCGGCTCGGAGGGCGTCGAGACCGCGATGAAGATGGCGAAGAAATTCCACCGCAACCGTGGCGAGGCAGGGCGCTACAAGTTCATCAGCCGGCGCGGCTCGTACCACGGCGCGACCCATGGTTGCCTCAGCCTCGGCGGCGGTGGGGGCAACAACGGCGCCGAGTACGGCCCGCTCCCGTACGGCGGAGTGCGAGTGCAAGGACCGGACCAGTACCGCAATCCGTTCGGTGGGCCCGACGGCGCCGGCGACCTCGAATGTGCCCGCGAGATCGAGCGGGCCATCCGCAACGAAGGGCCCGACACCGTCGCCGCCGTCATCGGCGAGCCGATCTCCGCTGCCGCTGGCGTCCACATCCCGCACCGGGAGTACTGGCCGATGGTGCGCGAGATCTGCGACCGGTATGGCATCCTTCTCATCTGCGACGAGGTGATCACCGGGTTCGGCCGCACCGGCCGGATGTTCGCGACCGAGCACTGGGGCGTCGTGCCCGACATCACCGTGGTCGCGAAGGCGCTCACCAGCGGGTATGTGCCGATCGGCGCCGCAATCGCCACCAAGCACGTCGCCGACGCGTTCATCGGCCCGGCCGGCGCGGCCTTCAACCACCGGATCACCTTCGGCGGGAACCCGGTGTCGTGTGCCGCCGGGCTGGCGAACCTGCACGTTCTCGAGAGCGAGGACCTTGTGCGGAACGCGGCGTACATGGGCGGCTACCTGTTCGACCGCTTGCAGGAGCTCTATCGCCACGAGATCGTCGGGCAGGTCCGCGGCGGGCTCGGGCTCATCTGCGCCGTCGAGATCGTCGCGGACCGCGCGACCAGGGAATCCTTCCCGAAGGAAGCACGACTGGCGCACCGGGCCAGCCTGCTGATGGAGCGGCACGGTCTCATGGGCCGGGCCGGTGACATCTTCTTCGTCGCCCCGCCGCTATGCGTCACCCGCAGCGAGATCGACTTCGTCGTGAGCCAGCTCAACGCCGTCATCGCCGACCTGCAAGCCGGCCTGCTGATGGAAAGGACCGCGGCATGACGGCACAGCGCCTGAAGACTTACGTCGTCAACCTCAAGCGCCGTCCCGACCGGCGGGCCCGGATGGAGCGCATACTCCCTGGTACGTGGGACGCCCAGTTCACGTCGGACTGGGATGGCCCGATGGACGGGCAGGCGATTGACCCGGATGACCTGCCCGGTTTCGGGCTCTACCGGTGGCAGCTCCAGAGCGACAATCCCTGGTGGAACCGGCCCCTCAAGCTCGGGGAGATCGGATGCGCCGTCAGCCACTGGATGTGCTGGCGTAAGGCCGCCGCGGACGGTGCGGACCCGGCGCTGATACTCGAGGACGACGTGGTGGTCCCCGGGCAGCCCGCCGCACGCCTGGCGTCCCGCCTGGCGCAGCTGTCGGCGATCGATCCGCGCTGGGACCTGCTCTACCTGGGGCGATGGCCGCTCGATAACGAGGATCGCCCGGTGGCCGAGGGCATCGTGCGCCCGGGGTTCAGCTACTGCACGTTCGGCTACATGTTGAGCGCCTCCGGGCTCCGCGCGATGCTCGACTGTGGTTTCGAACGAGCGCTGATCCCCGTCGACGAGCTGATACCGGCGTTGTACATGAACCATCCGCGACCGGACATCCGGGCGCTGTACCCGCCCCGGCTGAGGGCTTATGCTCTCGAGCCGCCGTTGGTCACGCAACTGCCGAAGAACGAGGCAGGAAGCGACACCGAGGCGAGCGCGTTCGTAACGGCCCGGTCGCTCGAGACCGCGAGCAGCCGGTGACGACGCGGACGGCCGCGCTGCGGCCATCACGAAGACCGTCGTTCGGACGCTCCCGCGGAGCGCGCCCAGCGATCGGTGCGGTGATCTTCGACATGGACGGGGTGCTGCTGGACTCCGAGCCGCTGCACTACCAGGCGACGAACGACATCCTGCGCGAGGAACACCGCCCGCCGCTCTCGCTGGCCGAGTACACCAGCTACCTCGGCAGGACCGACGAAGACATGTGGTCGGACCTGCGATCCCGGCGAGAGCTGGATCGGCCGCACCAGCACTACCTGGAGCGCTACGACGCTCTCGTTGTTGCTGCCTACCGACGGCACGCGGTCGCTGCGCCCGGCGCCGTCGCGCTGCTGGACTGGCTGACGGCATCCGGCGTGCCGCTCGCGGTCGCGTCGTCGTCGCGAACCAAGTGGGTCGAGACCTGCCTCGACACGATCGGCATCAGGCGGTATTTCCGCGCGGTCGCGGGAGGGGACATGGTGGCCAACGGCAAGCCGGATCCGGAGATCTTCCTGCTCGCCGCGAGCCAGCTGAACGTCGAGCCCAGCACCTGCGTCGTCCTCGAGGACTCCCCGGCCGGCGTGGCCGGCGCCATGAGGGCGGGCATGCTGCCGTTCGCCGTCTGCACGGCGTACACACCGCCGGGCTTGGTCCAGGGCGCCCGCGTCACCGTCCGCTCCCTGGCCGAGGTTCCCAGCGCACTGCACCGCGTCTGACAGCCAAACGCCCCGGCGGATCTCTCCGGCCGGGGCGTTTGGCGGGCAACCGCCAGCTTGGTTAGCCGGTGATTATCCCGGTGAAGTTCGGGCTTCCGATTCCGGTGGCCTCGTCATAGTTGCGAGTCACCGGGTAGAACCCGTTGTTGCTTTCGAGCGGTAGAGGGGTGATGTCGTGGAAGTCCGCGGCATACGTCCGCGGGTTGTCGAACAGCGCGTAGAGAAGGTAGTTGGCGTTCCC
>JASHOI010000433.1 GCA_030041195.1 Streptosporangiaceae bacterium
GCCGTCTCCACGGCCGCCTGGGCGCGTTCGGCGTCGCCCGCGGCGCGGGCTTGCCTGGCCCGGTCGGCCAGCGCGGCGAGCCCGACCGCGGCCGGCCGGATCACGGTCGGCCCGTCGCCGCCGTACAGCTTCTCGTATGAGCGGATCATCGCCTGGGATTCGGCCAGCGCGGTCTCCCCGTCGCCGTGCCAGTACGCGTGCTCGCCCAGCAGCCCGCGGGCGATGTACTCGGCGAACCCATCCCTGCCGTAGAACGGTTCCAGCCAGGTACGGCGGTCGGCCACCGAGGGCCGGTCCCTGGCCACGTCCACGAACAGCGCCATGGCCGAAAGCCTGGCCTCGGGCGCGCTGGTTACCCGGATGGCGAAGCCGTCGGCAAGCTCCTGAGCATGCTCCCACTCCCCGGCCGCGTAGTGCGCCAGGTAGTGCAGGTACTGCAGGTCGTATCCGTACGGCGCGAGGCCGAGGCCCGCCTGCTCGGCGCGCAGCACGCCCTGGTGCGCGGTCGAGCTCGCCGCGTCCAGCGCGCCCGACTCGAGCTGCACCCGCGCCAGCTGGAACGCCGCCCGCAGCTCGACGCCGAGCACGGCGGCACTGAGAGCCTGCTGGTGCGCCCGGGTGAACAGATCGATGGCTTCGTCGGTCCGGCCCGCCCGCTCGCTGAGCTGGCCGAGCGTCACCAGGGCATCCGCCTCCACCCACGGGGCCTTCGCCGCGGTGGCGGCGGCCAGGGCCCGCTCGGCCTGGGCCCTCGCCGGGGCCTCGTCCTTCATCGTCAGCAGGGCGCGCGCGTAGGTCCCCAGGGCGCGGGCACGGTACCGGCTCGGTGGCTCCTCGGGCAGCGCGGCAACCGCCGCCTCGGCGGCGGCGATCGCCCCTTCGTCCTCGTCGATGTCCAGCAGGAAATACGAGAGCCGTTCGCTGGCCCGGCAGAACAGCTCCGGGTCGGCCGAGCCGTCACCGAGGAACTCGATCAGGCGGCGCAACTGCTGCACCGCCCGGGTGAGCTCTCCGCCGTCGGCCGCGCTGATCGCGGCGCGGTAGGCGAGTTTGCCCCTGGCCATCCCGCCGAGCTGCTCCGCCTCGGGAACCCGCTCCCACAGCGCGAGCGCCTGGTTGTAGTGCCGGTGCGCCTCGGCCGGGGCGGCGAGCCGGTCGGCCTCCCGCCCCGCCGCGACCGACGCGGCGAACGCGCGGGGGATGTCATGGCTGGCCAGGCTGTGGTGCGCGAGTTCCGCCGCGGTTCCAGGCACGTCGGCGAGCCGCCGCTCGTCGGCGAGCAGTTCGGCCAGCCGGCCGTGCAGCCGGGTCCGCTCCCCGGGCAGCAGATCGGCATAGATGGCCTCGCGCAGCAGCGCGTGCCGGAACGCGTAGCCCCGTTCCCCGTCCGGCACGAGCAGCTGGTGCGCCACGGCTTCCCTGACCGCCTCGTCATACTCGGGCCCGGCCAGCCCCGACGCCTGCCGGGCCAGCTCGTCGTCGATCCGGCGCCCGGTGACCGCGGCGGTCCGCAGCACCTGCTGTGCCGCCGGCGACAGCCGCTCGGCCCTGGCCAGCAGCAGGTCGGCGAGCCCGGCCGGGAGCTCGCTGCCGTCGCAGGAGGCCGCGAGCAGCTCCTCCGCGTAGTACGCGTTGCCCTCGGCTCGGGTGATCAGGCTGTCCAGCACCGCCGGGTCCAGGGCCTGGCCAGAGAGCGCGCTCAGGTGCTCGGCCATCGCCGACGGGCTGAGCGGGCCGAGCGCCACGGTCGCCACGTTGGGCAGCCGGGTCAGCTCGGCGATGACCGGCCGGAGCGGATGCCTGCGGTACATGTCATCGGTGCGGTAGGTGACCACGATCGCCAGCCGCTCCCGGTGCAGCGCCCGGCTCAGGAACGTGACCAGGTCCCTGGTGGAGCGGTCGGCCCAGTGCAGGTCCTCGAGAACCAGCAGCGCCGGGCTGGCCTCGGCAAGCTCGGCGAGCATGCCGAGCACGGCCCCGAACAGCTGCTGCTGAGCGAGCCCGGGCATGTCCCCGCCCAGCGGCCGCCCGGGCTCGACGTCGGGCAGCAACCGGGACAGCACTGGCCTGGCGGCCAGCGCGTCGAGCAGCGGGCTGCTTGCCGCCGCCCCTGCCGCGGCGTCCCGCAGCGCGTCGGCGAGCGGCAGGTAGGGAACGGTGTCGGCGAGCTCGGCGCAGCGGCCGGTCAGCACGGCGAAGCCGCGGTCCCGCGCCGCGGCCGAGAGCTCGGTGACCAGGCGGGTCTTGCCAACTCCCGCGTCACCGCTGACCAGGGCGACGACAGGCCGGCCCGCCGCCGCGTCGTCCAGCAGCGCGAGCAGCCTGCCGAGCTCGGCGTCCCGGCCGACCAGGCGTGGTTGCTGTGCTTCCCGCATATACCCATTATCCCAGCCGGGTGCGACAGAATTTGGCCGCGGAAGAACCGTGGCTCAGCGACCGGGCTGCGGCGTCGCCCGGACCGGCGGCACGCCCGGGGTCAGCCGCTGGTTCAGCCACTCCAGTGACTGCGGCAGCTGGCGCACCCAGGTGCCGTAGTTGTGCCCGCCCTGCGGCAGGAACAGCGAGTAGCCGTGCATCGGCGAGTGGATCAGGTGCAGGAACGTCAGCGTGCCCGCCAGGTCATGCTCGCCGACCAGGCTGGATGTCACGAGCACCGAGACCGGTGGGTCCGGCAGGTGCGTCAGCCGCCAGTCCAGGTTGTTCTCGTTCCGGAACGCGCTGCTGCCGCCGTAGAGGTTCCCGGTGGTGCTGTCCTGGAGCGCCGTGTAGTAGCCGGCCAGCGAGACCGCCGACGAGAACTGGTAGGGGTACATCATGGCCAGCTTGGCCGCGCAGTACCCGCCGGTGGAGTAGCCGAGAACCGCCCAGGCGGAGCCCGCGGTCTGCACCCGGAACGTCCGCTGCACCGCCAGCGGCACATCCTGCGCCAGGAACGTCTCGGCCTGCGGGCCATCGGGCACGTTGGTGCACTCGGTGTCGCGCGGCAGCGCGACCGACACGTTCATCATGACGTACACCGCGGGCCTGATCTTGCCGCGCGCCACCAGGTTCGCGGCGATCGACGGCAGGTCCAGCCAGCGCACGATCGACCACGTGTCGTTGGGGTACCCGGTCAGCGCGAGCACCACGGGAAAGCGGGTATGCGCATAGGCCGGCTGGAAGTACTGCGGCGGCAGGTAGACGTAGTCGGCCGAGCTGACGATGCCGGTATGCTCCCCGGTGACCGTGATCTGCAGTATCTTCCCGACCGAGCGGGCGGCGGCCACGGCACCGCCGCTGAGGTCCAGGCCCGGGGCGACGGCCACGCTGCCCGGCGACGTGGTCTTCCCCTGGAAATGCGGCGGCTTGGCCGCGAGCTTCCCGTCGGCCTGCTCGGGCAGGGCCGACCCGCCGGGAACCGGGCCGAGATCGGACCCGGTCACCACGATCGGCCGTGAGGACCCGACGGCCCCGGCCACGGTGATCGGTGCCGATCCGCCGTCGCCGAACAGCGCGGACCAGGAGCCGAAGAACGCGAAGTAGCCGTTCACGAACGCCAGAACCGCGGCCAGCACCAGGATCTGGCTGGCGGCGATCAGGCCGAGCCTGGCCGCCATCATCGCCGGCCGCTGGTCGGCGAACCGGGGCCAGAGCCAGACCGTGGCCGCGACCGAGCCGAGGGCCACGGCGATCACCAGCCCGATGAAGAATCCGCTGGTCAGTCCCAAGAGTCCCATGGCGTCAGCGCCCGGCCAGCGGCTGAAGGGTGGTGCCGATCCAGTCGAAGACGCCAGATAGCTGCCACTTGCCGGGAGCCAGGCCGGCCTGGCCCGCGTGCATCGGCGGGCGGGCGCCAGAGAGGAACGACTGCTGCCCCGCGCCGCTCCCGGTGAACAGCACCGAGATCGGCTGCATGGGCTGATGCCTCAGCAGCCAGCTCAGGTCGTCCTGGGCGCGGATCTGCGGGCTGCCGCCGTACTCGGCGGGACCCGGGGGCGCGGTGTAGCTGCCCGGCGGCACGGCGGCCACCGCGAAGGTCTCTGAGTTCGTCATCGCGAGCTGCAGCGCGCAGTACCCGCCCGATGCGTCGCCGACCACCGCCCAGCGGCGGGTGGCCGGGGGCGCCGCCCGGTAGCCGGAGTCGATGGCGTGCGGCAAGTCCTGGGTGAAGAACAGGGCCGCCTGGGAGCCGCCGGGCACGTTCAGGCAGCCCTCGTCGTGCTGGCCGACCGTTGCCGGCAGCATGACAATGATCATCGGCCCGAGGCGGCGGGCGGCGATCTGGCTGGCCGCCGTGCCCGCGAGAACACCGGCGCCGTACGGGCTGATCGGGCTGGCCAGCTCGCCGGAGATCACGACAGCGACGGGCAGCGCGGTCTCGCCGCTGGCCCCGTACCCGGGCGGCAGGTACACGTATCCGGTCACGCTGAGCCCGGAGAGCTGGCCGTACAGCCGAACCGTCTGGAGCTGGCCGCCCGCGAGGCCCGGGTGGCCGGGCACGGTGACGGCCGAGCGAGCCAGCACGGTGACCGGCGTGACCGGCTGGCTGCCGATGCTGCTCTGGCTGGGGTGGGCCTGGCCGGCCACGATCGCGCCGCCGCCGGACTGGTCGCCGAACAAATCCGACCACGACGAGTAGAACTCGGCGGAGCCGTTGACGACCAGGAAGATGAGGCCGAGCACGCTCAGCTGGAGCACGCCGAGGGCCCCGATCCGCGCCACGACCGGCAGCACGCCGCGGCGGGCCAGCTTCGGCCAGTACCACAAGATCGCCGCCAGCGCGGCCGCGGCGATCACCGCCAGCGTCGCCATGAGGGCGGGGCTTGTCAGTCCCACCTGGATACTCCCGGACACCTAGTCACAGCGCGACATCCCACCTAGGAGGGAACGAATACCGGTGCGCCTGCCAGGTTGTAGGACGTGCGGCTTGGTCCGCGCGTTCCCGCTAGCCCGGGTCTGTTCATGCCCGGGCCGTCTGGCTGTAACCGGCGAGCCAGGTTCTGGGCACTCGAGCTAGGTTCTGGGCGCCGATGGGGTGAAACGCACCGGCATGTGCTTGATCCCGTTGAGGAAATTGGACCTGAGCCTGCTGACCTCGCCGGCGAGCTCGATGTCGGGCATCCGCTCGGCGAGCGCGGCCAGCAGCACCCGGAGCTCGAGCGCGGCCAGGTGCCTGCCAAGGCAGAAGTGCGGCCCGCCGCCGCCGAATCCGACGTGCGGGTTCGGGTCACGCGCGATGTCAAACCGCTGCGGGTCGTCGAACACGGCTTCGTCCCGGTTGGCCGAGGCGTAGAAGACCACGACCTTGTCGCCCTCGGCGACGGCCTGGCCGCCGAGCTCGGTGTCGCACACCGCGGTGCGCCGGAACAGGTTCACCGGGCTCACCCAGCGGACGATCTCCTCCGCCGCGGTGGGGATCAGGTCACGGTCGGCGAGCAGCCGCTGCCACTCGGCGGGATGCTGGAACAGCGTCAGCATCCCGCCGGACGCCGCGTTGCGCGTTGTCTCGTTGCCAGCCACCGCCAGCAGCAGGAAGAACAGGTCGAATTCGCTCGGGGTCAGCACCTCGCCGGCGTCGTCGGGCTGCAGCAGCCGGGTCACGATGTCATCGGCGGGCTGGGCGCGGCGGCGCGCGGCGAGCTGGTCCGCGTAGGCGTAGATCTCCGCCGCGGCCTGCATCCCTTCTTGCGGCGAGTGCCGGAACTCGGGGTCGTCGTAGCCGACCAGCTTGTTGGAGAGCTCGAAGATCCAGTCGCGGTCCTCGGCCGGCGCGCCGACCAGCTCGCAGATCACCTGCAGCGGCAGCGGCGCGGCGATGTCCGTGACGAAGTCGGCCTCGCCGCGGGACACGACCTCGTCGATCAGCGTGTCGCAGATCTCCCTGACGTGTTTGGCCAGCCTGCCGATCATCCGCGGCGTGAACCCGCGGTTCACAAAGCTGCGCTGCCGGGTGTGCTGCGGCGGGTCCATGTTCAGCATCATCAGCCGCTGCATCTCGATCTCCGGCTCCGGCACCTCGCCGAACAGCACCAGCCGCCGGCTCGACGAGAAGATCTCCGGGTGCCGGGAGATGTGCCCGACGTCGGCGTGCCTGGTCACCGCCCAGAACCCGGGCCAGGCCGGCTCGCCGCCGTCCGCGTGCCAGTGCACCGGGTCGTTCTGGCGCAGCCAGGCGAACTGGTCGTGCGGTGCGCCGCCGCGCTGGTAGGTGTCCTGGTCTATCAGGTTGATCTCGGGAGCCACCGCGGCCTCCGTCCGTGACTGGGACCGACACCACCGACGATACGTTTGTTCGTGCTGAAACGCCCGTGCGGATGAGCCACCACGCGGCTCGCTCGGCAAGGTTTTGCGGCTACGTCGCGCCAGCGGCGATCCGCGTGCTACGTGTAGCGTTATCCGTTATGGACGACGAATTCCAGGTCTCCTACCAGGGTGTCTCGCTTGGCGTCCCGGTGATGACCAAGGACGGCGAGCAGTTCGGCATCCTGGAGCACGTCCTCGCGGTGGAAGAGGAAGACATCTTCGAGGGCATCGTGGTCTGGGTCGGCGGCGGGGACTGGTCCCGGCGCAAGGTCCAGCGCGAGCTCAGCATGGGCCATCAGTCCGCCGCCCGTTTCCTTGAGAACTTCCGCCACAATGACCTTCGGTTCGTCGAGGCGGACAAGGTGGCGGCGATCACCGTCGGCTACATCCGGTGCGACCTGGACCGGTCGCAGGTCGGGCTGCTCCAGCCGCCGTCGGGCGCGCCGGTCTTCTACGCCAACGCCATCGACCAGGCCGCGCCGCCCCCACATGTATACGTGAACCGGTACGGGAACCAGATGTACGGAGGCATGTTCGGCCGGTCCCGGTGGCGGCGGGAGTAGCGCGACCAGGCGGCTCTTGGTTGGCCCGTGGACGCTGCTTGTGATGTGCGCGCCGGTAACCGCCGCACTCCTGGCGCTGCGGGCGCCGCTGCGCCGGCAGCCGGTTCCGGCACCGGTGCCGGGCAGCGGTGGCGCAGGCTGACCGCCGACCGGGGCTACGGCAGGGTCGCCGGGCCGCTGGCGTGCACGACCGAGGTGGCGGTGCCCGCCACCGGGACCGCGGTGGTCGACTCGTTGCACTTGCCGTTGCTGAGCTTGGGCAGCGTCCCGGTGAACTTGAGGTCGGCGGTGCCGGTGCCGCTGATCCCCGCGTAATGGCCGGTGCCGTCGGTGATCTTGTACTTCAGGCCGGTTTCGGTGTAGACGGCCGCGCAGGTCGACGGGTTGACGGTGCCGCTCTGCTTGCCGGCCGACGTCTCGTTGACCAGGAATGTGCCGTTAGGGAACTTGGCCTTGAGCGGGGCATTCGACGCCGTGGACGTGGCCTGCATGGTGCCGGTGGCGCTGAACAGCCCCGACGCCACCGCGTTGTAGACCGGGTTTGCCGCGGTGGAGTGGGTGGTGAGCACGAACGACAGGGTGCCCGACGTGCTCGCGGACGCCCATCCCGCCGGGAGCAGCGCGGCGCTCGCGGCAGCCGCGAGGATCGCGGCTGATTTAGCCATAATACGTGCCATAATGTATAATCTCCCCGTTTAGCCCTATCACGGATCGCTCCTAAGGCTTCTTGTAAGCTCCCCGCTACATTCGGTGAGCGCTTTACTGTGAGTTCCCCTTTCCGCGCATTCCGATCAGATCCCGGCGGACGAATTCCGGCCCGCGCTGGTGACGGCGGCTTCGCGCCGGGCCGGATGGCACGGCCGCGGGGCCGGATGGCACGGCCGCCGGGCCGGCAAGGCGCGCCGGGCGGGCCGCTCGCCGCGGTAGACTGACCGCCATGAACCCTGACGCCCGCCCCACGCTTGACGGCATCGAAGACAAGTGGATGCTCCGGTGGGACCAGGAGCGTGTAGTACAGGTTTGACCGCACCGCCGACCGCGGCGACGTCTACTCGATCGACACTCCCCCGCTGACCACCAGCGGGTCGGTGCATCTCGGGCACGCCTTCTCTTACACCCACCCCGACCTGGCCGCGCGCTTCTGGCGGATGCGCGGCAAGGAGGTCTTCTACCCGGTCGGGTGGGATGACAACGGGCTGCCGACCGAACGCCGGGTGCAGAACTACTACGGCGTGCGGTGCGATCCGGCGCTGCCGTACGACCCCGGATTCACCCCGCCCGGTACCCCGGGTCAACCGGAGCGCGCCGGGCGCGCGTCGCCGCGCGGGCAGGTACCGGTGTCCCGGCGCAACTTCGTCGAGCTGTGCCTGGAGCTCACCGAGCAGGACGAGCGCGCGTACGCGGAGGCATGGCGGCGCCTCGGGCTCTCCATGGACTGGTCCATCGCCTACCGGACCATCGACAGCCGCGCGCAGGCCGTCTCGCAGCGCGCGTTCCTGCGCGATCTCGCCAGCGGTGAGGCGTACCTCGCCGATGGGCCGTCGCTGTGGGACGTGACGTTCGGCTCCGCGGTGGCCCAGGCCGAGCTCGAGGACCGGGAGATCACCGGCCAGTACGTCCGCATCGCGTTCGGGCTCGACGGCTCCCCGAGCGGGTCGGTGCTGGTCGCGACCACCCGGCCGGAACTGCTGCCCGCCTGCGTGGCGCTGGTCGCGCATCCCGACGACGAGCGGTACGCCGGCCTGATCGGGCGGACGGCCCGCACGCCGCTGTTCGGCGTCGGCGTGCCGGTCTTCGGGCACCGTCTCGCCGACCCGGCCAAGGGCACCGGCATCGCGATGGTCTGCACGTTCGGCGACACCACGGACGTGACCTGGTGGCGGGACCTGGGCCTGGAGACCCGCGCGGTGATCGGCAAGGATGGGCGGCTGCTGGACGGTCCGCTGCCGTGGCTGGCCGGTCCGTCCGGCCAGGCGGCGTACCGGGAGCTGGCCGGGCTGCCGGCCGCAAAGGCGCGGGCCCGGGTGATCGAACTGCTGCGCGCGGCCGGCGAGCTCCGCGGCGAGCCCGAGCCGGTCGTGCACGCGGTCAAGTTCTACGAGTACGGCGAGGCGCCGCTGGAGATCATCGCCACCCAGCAGTGGTACATCAGGAACGGCGGCCGTGACGCGGGGCTGCGCCAGGCGCTGCTCGCCAGGGGCCGCGAGCTCGACTGGCATCCACCCCACATGAGAGCCAGGTACGAGGACTGGGTGGCCGGTCTGGCCGGCGACTGGCTGGTCAGCAGGCAGCGCTACTTCGGCGTGCCGATCCCGGTGTGGTACCCGCTGGACGGCGCCGGGGCCCCCAGGTACGACGCCCCGATCGTGCCGGATGAGGACATGCTGCCGGTCGACCCGGCGGCCGGCGCCCCGCCCGGGTATGCCGAGAGCCAGCGCGGTCAGGCCGGGGGATTCATCGGGGATCCCGACGTGATGGACACGTGGGCCACGTCGTCGCTGAGCCCCCGGCTGGCCTGCGGCGGCCTCGGCGCCGACGCGGAGGACCTGTACGGCCGGGTGTTCCCGATGGACCTGCGGCCGCAGGCGCACGAGATCATCCGGACCTGGCTGTTCTATACGGTGCTGCGCTCGCACGTGCATCGCGGCGTGCTGCCGTGGCGGCACGTGGGGATCTCGGGCTGGGTCCTCGACCCGGACCGGAAGAAGATGTCCAAGTCCAAGGGCGACGCGAGCACGCCGACCGAGCTGCTGCGCGAGTACGGGTCGGACGCGATGAGGTACTGGGCGGCGAGCGCCCGGCTCGGCGTGGACGCGACCTTCGACCCGGGCCAGCTCAAGATCGGCCGGCGGCTCGCGGTCAAGATCCTCAACGCGAGCAGGTTCGTGCTCGGCATGTCCGAGGCCCGTGACGCGGCGGAGGCCGGCGACGCGGCAGGGCCCGGCCGCGGGGCGGGGGCCGGCGACGTGGCCGCGGTCACCGAGCCGCTGGACCGGGCGATGCTGGCCAGGCTCGCCACCGTGGCCGAGCGGTGCACCGAGGCGTTCGAGGCCTACGACCACGCGCTGGCCCTGGAGCTGACCGAGCGGTTCTTCTGGTTCTTCTGCGACGACTACCTGGAGCTGGCCAAGCCCCGGGCGTACGGCGGCAGCGGCGCCGGGCCGGCGGCATCGGCGATCGCCGCGCTGCGTCTTGCGCTCTCGGTGCTGCTGCGGCTGTTCGCGCCGTTCCTGCCGTTCGTCACCGAGGAGGTGTGGTCGTGGGCGCAGCCCGGCGGATCGATACACCGGGCCTCCTGGCCGGATCCGGGGCCGCTGCTCGCCCTCGCCGACGACCTCGGCGGCACCGGCGGCACCGGCGCCAAGGAGGCGGAGGCCCTGCTGGATGCGGCGTCGGCGGCGATCGGCGCGATCCGCAAGGCGAAGTCCCAGGCCAGGCTGCCGATGCGGGCCAGCGTGCGCAGGCTCGTGGTGACCGCCCCCGCGGCACAGCTCGCGGCGCTCGCCGAGGTGGTCGCCGACGTGCGGGCGGCCGGCACGGTGGCCGAGGTGGACCTGCGCGAGGGCGCCGCTGGCGAGCCGGCCTATGAGGTGGTGACCTGACCCCGCCCGGTAATCTCGGCACCATGGACAAGGTTCAGCGGACAGACCAGGAATGGCGGCAGCAGCTCACGCCCGAGGAATACCGCGTGCTGCGGCAGGCGGGCACGGAGGCGCCGTTCACCGGGGAGTACACCGACACCAAGACCGAGGGTGTCTACCGGTGCCGCGCGTGCGGGGCCGAGCTGTTCCGCTCGGATTCCAAGTTCGAGTCGCACTGCGGGTGGCCCAGCTTCTACCAGCCGACCGAGGACGATGCCGTCGTGCTGCTCGAGGACCGGTCGCTCGGCAACGTCCGCACCGAGGTCCGCTGCGCCGCCTGTGACTCGCACCTGGGCCACGTGTTCGAGGGCGAGGGCTACCCGGTGCCCACCGACCAGCGGTGGTGCATCAACTCGGTGTCGCTGAGCCTCGAGCCGGCCGAGAGCTAGGCGGAGCCCGGCATGCCCCGGGCCAACGACGCGGTGGCGGCGCTGCTCAACGAGTACGCCGAGCTGCACCTGATGACCGGCGGCGACCAGTTCCGCGCCCGGTCCTACGAGAAGGCCGCCCGCGCGATCGCCGGCCTGGCCGAGGACGTGTCGCAGCTCGGCCCGGCGGCTCTGCAGCAGATTCCCGGCGTCGGCAAGGCCATCGCCGACAAGGTCGGCGAGATCGGCGCAACCGGGACCTTCGCCGCGCTCGAGCGGCTGCGATCCCAAATCCCGGACGGGGTGCTCCAGCTCACCAGGATCCCGGCGCTCGGGCCGAAGCGCGCCCTGCTGCTGCACCAGGAGCTGCAGGTCAACTCCCCCGGCGAGCTGCGCGACGCGATCAAGGCGGGACGGCTGGCCGGCCTGCGGGGCTTCGGCAGCAAGAGCGAAGAAAAGCTCCTGCACGGCATCGAACTGCTGGAAAGCACCGTGGGCCGGGTCCTGCTGAACGTCGCCGACGAGACCGCGGCCCGCGTCGTCGAGGTGATCAGCGCGGTCCCCGGGTGCCAGCGCTGCGCTCCGGCCGGCTCGCTGCGCCGGTTCGCCGAAACCGTCGGCGACGTGGACATCCTGGCCGCGGCCGACGACTCGGGCCCGCTGATGGCCGCGCTCACCGGCATGCCCGAGGCCGCTTCCGTGATCGGCTCCGGCCCCACCAAGACCTCGATCCGCACCGCCGAGGGGCTGCAGGTCGACCTGCGGGTGATCCCGCTGGACTCCTGGGGCGCTGCGCTGCAGTACTTCACCGGGTCACAGGCGCACAACGTGGCGGTGCGCGAGATCGCGGTGCGGAAGAAGCTCAAGCTGTCCGAGTACGGCCTGTTCGACGCCGTGACCGGAGAGAAGATCGTCTCGCAGACCGAGGAGGAGGTCTACCGGCGCCTCGGGATGCCCTGGATCCCGCCGCCGCTCCGCGAGCACACCGGCGAGGTCGCCGCGGCGCTAAGCGGCGGCCTGCCGGACCTCGTCACCGACCGGGACGTGCGCGGCGACCTGCACACGCACACCGACCTCACCGACGGCGTGGCCACGCTGGCCGACATGGTGGCCAAGGCGCAGGCGCGGGGGTACGCGTACTACGCGATCACCGACCACGCGCCGAACCTGTTCATGCAGCGGATGACCGACGAGAAGATGCTGGCCCAGCGCGAGCAGGTGCGCCGCCTCGGTGCGCAGCTTGCTGCCGGTGCGGGCGAAAACCCGATGGTGCTGCTGCACGGCACCGAGCTGAACATCGCGCCGGACGGGACGGTCGACTGGCCCGCCGAGTTCCTCGACGGCTTCGACGTGTGCGTGGCCTCGGTGCACTCGAATTTCGACCAGCCGCGCCCGGCGATGACCCGGCGGTTCGTCGCCGCCTGCGAGAACCCGCACGTCAACATCATCGGCCACCCGCTGGCCCGGAAGATCGGCCAGCGCCCGCCGGTCGACGTCGACCTGGCCGAACTGTTCCGGGCCTGCGCCAGGACCGGCACCGCGCTTGAGGTGAACGCGCACCCGAACCGGCTCGACCTTCCCTCGGCCCACATCAGGGCGGCCAAGGACGCGGGCGTGAAGTTCGCCATCGACAGCGACGCGCACTTCACCGGGGGCCTTGACTACCTGCGCTACGGCGTCGGCACCGCGCAGCGCGGCTGGCTGACGCCCGACGACGTGATCAACACCTGGCCGCTGCCGCGGCTGCGGGAGTTCCTGCGCAAGGGCCGCTAGAGCACCGGTCAAGCAGCCGCGCCTACCGCGCGACAAGCCCGCTCTGGCGCCTGCCGCCCGCTCTGGCGCCTGCCGCCCGCCGCGCTCAAGATCCAATGATCTAGGAGGATGCCGAGCAAATGGGGCTCGCAGCGCAATAACCCGTTGGTTTGCGTCATCACGCTTGCCGGCGCGGCGTCACAGCGACTGG
>JASHOI010000434.1 GCA_030041195.1 Streptosporangiaceae bacterium
GGCCAGCGCGCGCAGTTCGGAGTCGGCGGCCACGAACGCGCGGGCGTCGGCGGCCGAGAACCGCCGGATCCCGGCCGCGGTCCGCGCGGTGTCGCCCCAGGCGGCCAGCACCTCGCCGTCGTCGAGCGCGACCTGGAGCGCGGGCTCGCACGGGATCATCCGCAGCCCGTGCCTGCCGAGGCTCAGCTCGCGGATCACCTCGGGCCGCAGCATCGAGGCGATGTAGGAGGTGGTCGAGGCGCGGCAGCCGGGCGCGATCTCCTCGGTGACGCAGCAGCCACCGGGCACGTCGCGGCGCTCAACCACCAGCGTGGCCAGGCCCGCCCTGGCCAGCACCGCACCGGCGGTGAGCCCGTTGTGCCCCGCGCCGACCACGATGGCGTCCCACCTGGTACCCGCTTGCCAACCAGTCAGCATCTTTGACTTCCGGTCATCTAATTGTGCCTACGTTGATGACCAGTATGATTGGCTTGCTCAGCGTGTCAATAGACGGGCTGTAACGAGACGCTCGGTGGTCTGTATATGACTGTTGGTCAAACTACGGCATCGGGACAACGCGTCCCGATGCGGGCGACCGCGCGGCAGCGGGAGCGGCAGCAGCGGATCGTCGCGGCCGCGATGCGCCATTTCGCCGAGCGCGGCTACGAGGAGGTGCGGATCGAGGAGGTGGCGCGGGAGGCCGGGGTGGCGAAGGGGGCGGTGTTCGGCTACTTCGGCAGCAAGGCCGGGCTGTTCCTGGCCGCCTACCAGGCCGCGGCGCGCTCGTTCAGCCGCTACCTGGACGCGCCGCCGGAGGTCATCGCCGCGGGGTTCTTCGCGGTGATCAGCCACTGGATCTCCCGCACCCCGCAGCTCATCCACGAGAACTGGCTGCCCTACCGGGTGACGCTGATCGGCAACTACTGTTCCAGCCTCCAGCTCCGGCGGGAGATCACCCAGTTCCTGCTCCGCGAGGACCCCTACGGCACGCAGGAATTCGTCCAGTTCGGCATCGACCGCGGCGAGGTCCGCACCGACATCGACGTGCGGATGATCGTGTCCATGGTCGACTGGCTGATGGACCGCTGCCAGGACGCGATCGTCACCGAGGAACTCGACCCGGGCCTGTTCGGCTCCGCCACGCAGTCCGCGCCAGTGCGCGAACTGCGGGTCCGGCAGTTCGTTGAACTGCTGCGCGGCGCCATAGCGGCCAGGCCGTAGCAGGGGCGGCACGCCGGGCCGCCGCGCCCGCGGTACGGGCTACGTGGCGGTCGGCTGGCAGGCGGTGATCGCCATGCGCACGGACTCCAGGTGCTCCGTGCTGAACGCCCCCTGACCGGACCGCCAGGTGGCCCACACCCGGTCGCGGATCTGTTTCGGCACCCGGTACCAGTGGCTGCGGCACATCAGGCGCGTTGGGTCGATCTGAGCGCGGCAGCCGGAAACAGGGCACCGGCTGTGACGCGGTAACCCCGCCAGCCCGCTCAGCTTGCCCCGCGGACCACGTCCGCGGCCGCCGGGTACCGGCGAGATATTTCGCACCTTCTCCTCTGGTACGCCAGTCATGACGCATCTCCTCCCCGCCCGCTGATGACCGTAACAGTACGGCACCCTTCTGACGGTTTCCTGCACTATCACCGCCTGTACGCTGCGTGATCGCTGCGCGTGGCCAAAGGTCTACAATGTGAGGGTTAGACGCCGCCCGGCACCTGGCGGCGTGAGCCGATGACGCGGTATCCGGCAGCTAGGCCGGCGCGAGGGAGCCGGGCCGGAACTCGATCGCCGGGAACGCGCTGGCGACCTGCGCCTCGGCCCGCCAGCTCGCCAGCGCGACCAGCCACCTGACCTGGTCGGGGCTCAGGTCGCCGCGCCGGATCTCGTCCGCCATGCCGGCCACCACGTCGCTCACCAGCGCGGTGACCACCCGGCGCACCTTCACTCCGTGCAGGAGCGCGACCTGGGCGATGGTCAGGCCGCTCGCGAGCGCCGTGGCCAGGTCCGCCTGGCCGATGCCGATCGCGTTCGCGGCGATCGACAGCTCGCTGACCAGTTCGCCCGCGGACCAGGCCGGGTGGCCGTCAAGCGTCTCGTTCACCATGTGCGTGGTCCCCTCGCGCGCTCGGTGCCAACACCCCCACTCTGGGCTGCGAAACTCGGCGCTCACTGCGGCCCGCCTGGATACCCGCTCTGCTATCCCGCTCGCTCCGGCCCGGACGGCCGCGCGTCAGGACACGGCAGGCCGGGTGTCCTGCTTGATCGTCAGCCGGCCTTTACGCATGATCCCGATGCGCTGGGCCCGGCGCGCCACGGTGCTGTCGTGCGTCACCACGATCAGCGTGAGCCCATGCTCGCGCCAGAGCTTCTCCAGCAGCCCGATGATGTCGTCCCTGGTGCCCTCGTCGAGGTTGCCGGTCGGCTCGTCGGCCAGGATCACCTTGGGCTCCTTCACCAGCGCCCGGGCGATCGCCACGCGCTGCTGCTGGCCTCCGGAGAGCTCGGACGGCAGGTGGCGCTCCCGGTCCTCGAGCCCGACGCTCGCCAGCGCAGCGGCGGAGCGGGCCTTGCGCTCGGTCGATCCGACGCCGAGCGGAGCGAGCGCGACCTCGACGTTCTCCTGCGCGCTCAGCGTCGGGATCAGGTTGAAGGTCTGGAAGACGAAGCCGATCGAGGTGGCCCGGACCCGGGTGACCTCGCTCTCCCGCATCGCGCCCAAGTCCTGGCCATCGAACTCCACGGTTCCCGAGGTCGGCCGGTCCAGGCCGCCGAGCATTTGCAGCAGCGTGGTCTTGCCGTGGCCGGTGGGGCCCTGGATGGCCAGCCATTCGGCGTCCTCGATCACCGCGTCCACCCCGGCCAGCGCGTGCACCACGCCGCGGCCCTTCGGGTAGTCCTTCCTGACATCGGTCAGCTTGTACATGACTTCCTTTCGGTCTTAGTTGCGGTCGGCTCACTCAACCCGGGACAGCGCGGCGGCGGGGCGCAGCCGCGCCGCCCGCCATCCGCCGAAGATGCCGGCGATCAGGCCCCCGACCACGGCCAGCACCACGGCGAGGATGACGGCGTCCACGCTGACCGAGGCGGCGAGGTGCACCACGGACTGGCCTGCGTCCCCTGTGGTGCGCGCGAAGCCGCCGCCACTGGGCGGGCTGAAGCCCCCGCTGCCGCCGGACCCGCCGCCGGGGAACCCGCCGCTGAACTGCCGCGCGCCGCCCGGTGTCGCCGAGCCGGTGGTGGGACCCACGGACGCGGTCAGCGCCGGGGAAATGCCGGTGACGATCGCGGCCCCGGCGAACCCGAGCGCGACGCCGATGGCGCCGCCGATGACGCCGACCGTGATCGACTCGCCCATGACCTGGCCGATCACCCGCCG
>JASHOI010000435.1 GCA_030041195.1 Streptosporangiaceae bacterium
CCGAGATCCGCGCCGCGATCGCCGACGGCCTCCAGGACGGCCGGATGGCCTGGGCCGCGCTGCTGCACGGCATCGACCCGCAGGCCGAGCCCGAGAAGGCGCAGGCCGTCGGCTCGCTGCACCAGGCGCTGCTGTCGGGCATCCTCGTGCAGTGGTTCATCGATCCCGGCCGCGCCCCGTCGGCCGGAGACCTCACCGCGGCGCTGCGGGCCATCGCCGAGGCCGTGGGCAGCGGCTGAGCTGGGGAATCACGCGAGCGTGGCGACGGTTGTCACTGCCATGAACATCGAGATCTGGTCTGACGTGGTGTGCCCGTGGTGTTACATCGGCAAGCGCCGGTTCGAACGCGCGGTCGCCTCGTTCGGACATCCTGACGAGGTCGAGGTCACCTACCGGTCCTTCGAGCTCGACCCGAGCGCGCCCGCGCAGCGCACCGGAACCCACGCCGAGCACCTGGCCGGCAAGTACGGCATGACGATCGCCCAGGCCGAGCAGGCCAACGAGCAGATGACCGAGCGCGCGGCCGCCGACGGCCTGGACTTCCGGTTCGACATCATCAGGGGCGGCAACACCTTCGACGCGCACCGGCTGCTCCACCTGGCCGCCGAGCACGGGCTGCAGCCGGAGATGAAGGAGCGCCTGATGCGCGCCACCTTCACCGAGGGTCTCCCGATCGCCGACAAGCCCACGCTGGTGCGCCTGGCCACCGAGGTCGGCCTGCCGGCCGCCGAGGCACAGGCCGTCGTCGACGGGGACGCCTACGCCGACGCGGTGCGGGCCGACGAACAGCAGGCCGCACGCTACGGCATCACCGGGGTTCCGTTCTTCGTCGCCGATGGCAAGTACGCGGTCAGCGGCGCACAGCCGCCCGAGGTGCTGCTACAGCTGCTGCAGCGTGCTTACGACGATGCGAGCCAGCTGACGCCGGTCGCGGTCACCACCGACGGCGACTCCGAGGCGAGCTGCGACGGCGACTCCTGCGCGGTCGGCTGACGCGTCCGCGTCGCCGCCCGGACGGGCACGGCCCGGATCGGGCTACGGCACCGGATTCCTGAGGCCGAGCACTTCCAGGGCGCCGACCACGATCAGGCCGGCCGCACCGGCGGTGAGGGAGCCGCGGCCGTCGTGGCGCTTCTGCAGCTCGGTCCGGAACTCCACCCGCAGGCCGGCATCGAGCGCGGCGAGTTCCTCGTCGTCAGTCATCTTCGACCAGGGTGTGCTGCGCTCGCCGCCGAGAACCAGCGCGTGACCCAGGTAGTGCCACGCGCGCCATTCGGACAGCTCCCGCTGCTGATCGGGAAGGTGCGGGCACGCCATCGCGACCGCGAACAGGCACGCGGCGTTGTACAGCTGCACCGCACCGGAGTCCCTGAGCTGCGCATAGCCCACCAGCTCGCGCACGGCGATGTCGGCCTGCGCGCGGTTACCGGACAGCAGCCGGCATTTGGTCCGCCGGACGGCGAGCCTCTCGATCGCGTCGTCTCGCTTCTCCGTATCCGCCTCGTCGCCGCACGCTTGCAGTAGCTGCTCGGCTTCGTCGAAGGCCTCGACGGCGACCATGAAGGTCCTCTGGGCGCGCGTGTCCTGGCCGCTCTGGCGTTCCGACCAGCCCTGGCGCTCGTGGATCGCGGCCTTGGTCAACCGCGGGCGGTAGTACTGCGGGAGCAGTTGCGCGGCCCGGTCCAGGTCCTTCAGCGCCTGCTCCACAAAGCCGGCCGCGGAATCGCGCTGTGCCCAGGTTGCGTACAGCGACATCTGGCCGGCAAGCTGCAACTGCAACCCGGTCAGTTCCCGGCTGCTCCGCCGGGCCAGCGGGAGCCAGCGCGGACGCTCGGGTGCCTGCTCGAGCCGCCGGGCCACCAGCTGGATCGCGATCCACACCGACGCCGGACGCAACAGCTCGTGCAGGAGCTCACGCGTGACCGCGAGCCGCGCCGCGTCGCTGTCCGCCGTCCGCAGCGCGTCCGAGCTCGTCCAGAACGTCGTGACCGCGTCCGGTGCGCGCGCCAGCGGCGCCACCTCCACGCTGAGCCCGACCTTGGAATTCGCGCCGTAGCCACGGATGGTGGGGAAGCAGCGCACGCTCCACCCGCGCTGAGCGGGGAGCGCCAGATCCAGCGCGACCGCCAGGCCTTCCGCCTCGTCTGGGGCGACGGCGCGCAGGCCAGCGGACAGCGCGGCCATCGAATCCGACGTCGTGCGGTCGAGTTCCCCGACGGCGACCATCCTGACGGTGCCGCCGTGCACGGTCACCAGCCCGGCCTCCACGTCCTTTTGCACGGTCTCCATGTCCGCGTGGGTGGCGTCGCCGATGTGCCGGCGCAGTTCCCGCCGCACCTTCTCCCGTAGCTGCACCGACAGCCCGGCCGCCGCCTCCGCCGGGACACCTTCGTCCAATTCGACGTCGTGGATCACGACCTGCGGGCGGCGGCGGCCGAGCCAGGCACGGGCCAGTCCGACGGAGACCAGGGTGGCCGCGGTGAGGCTGAGCAGCGCGACGACCCACGCGGTGATCACGCCGGCCGGAGCCCCAAGACCCGCCGCCAGGATGCCGGTCACGTGCGCACTCCCCGGAGCGGCCGTGCCCGCACCCCGCACCCCAGCCGTTCCCGCACCCCCACCGCGGCGCCCTAGTCCGGATCGCCTTCGTTCGGTGCTCGCTCGCCCTCTTCAATCCAGGCCAGAGGGCTCGAGCTGCCGTCGCCCGCCACGGTCCCGGCCGGGCTGCGGTGCCCCGCCTGGGCCACGCCCTTCGCCACCTGATCCGCACGGAGACCATCCGGCCCCTGGGCCACCTGCCCGGCGGGGGCGCCGGTTTTGTCGTCGGTGAAACCGACCACCACGACACCTGGCTGGGCGCAGGCCGCCAGGATGTCGACCGCGCTCTCATACTGCTCTTCGGTCATGGCGGACGGCTTCAGGCCGATGCGGCTGGCCTCGTTCACGTCGATCGGGAATGGATGATGCGTATAGCCGTAGACCAGCTGGTTGGCGATGGCCTTCGATTCTTCCTGGCTGTAGCCAACCCTCGACAGCAGCGTCTGCGCGTACATCTCGCCGATCCGCAGCGTCCGGCCCCAGCCGCCAAAGTCCAGCGCGTTCACCTGGGTCAGAATCGGGGCGATGCTCCCGATGCTGAAGTCCGCCGATGTGTTGACGAGCTGGGGCAGCGGTATGAGCGTCCGCGTCTCCGCGGCGAGAGCCCGGAACGTCTTGCTGAGAGTGCTGAGCCCAAAGGCCCTGACATAGTCGACGCTCTGGTAGCAGTCGAGAGCCGATACCCGGTCCGTCGGATTCCGGGGATCACGAATCTGCGTGTCCAGCGGCCCCAGCTCGGCAAAGGGCGACATGCAGAGCTCATCGGCCGCGATGGCGATGAGCGTCCCAGCGCTTTTCGCGCGCCGCGGCACGAACACTCTGAGCCGTTTCGCAAAGCGGGAGACGAACAGCATCGTCTTGAATGCGCTGTCGAGAGATCCTCCGAACGTGTCGAGGATCAGGTCGATCGTTCCGTCGAGCAGATCGCCCGGATAGCCGAATCTGGCCACGCAGCAGCGGGCGACCGCGCCCTCCGTGCTCTGGTCGTCCCTGCCCGCCTCCGACACCAGCGGACCGGCCAGCAGCAGGCACGCGTCGCCACCGCTCGCCTTCAGGAAGCGCTCGCCAGCCGCGGCGACGTTATCGCGCTGAGTTCCGACGATCTTCGCGTTCGGGCCGTCCCCGTCGCTCAGGTACATGATTCCGCACGTTGGCTCGTCGCCGAGACGGCCTATATTTTCATCGTTCGCGGCCATGGACATGCCCACCACCACCGGCCATTGATGCAGTCTGAGGAGCCCCGCTGGAAGTCCGACAACTCCACTTTCAGTGTCGGCGCGATGAGGCCGGATGTACAGGGTCGTTCGTATCCCGCACGGCCGTTTGCGGACCGTTCCGCGAACGATCGGATGGATCTGGCCTGCGGAGGCTAGCGTGCGTGGCATGCCTTTCCCTCAGCTGCCCGATTACTACGGCGGTCGTCCGCCGGTCATACCTGGCAGAGGCGGTCCCGCGCGTTGTCCGGGCAGCAGGCAGCTGTTCGTTCACCGCATCATGTTCGGCCCGGACTGGGATGCTGCCCGCCCGTCGTGCACGGAGTACACCAGCGAGTTCCTGGACCTGACCGCCTTCGGCAGGCAGTGATGCCGGACACCCCGCCCCGTCCCGGGCCGTTCACTGCGTGGACGGACCCCGCGGTACTCGAGGACCTCCGCGCGCGGCTGCGCGCCACCCGCTGGCCGGACGCGCCCGAGGACTCCGGGTGGTCGATCGGGACTGACCTTGGCTACCTCCGCGAGCTCGTCGCGTACTGGGCGGACGGGTTCGACTGGCCGGCCCAGGAGGCCGCACTGGCCCGGATTCCGCGCTTCCGCGTCCGGCTTGGGGGCGTGCAGATCCATTTCGCGCACGTCACGGCCGCCGCGCCGGCCGGGCCCGCGCTGCCGCTGGTCCTGTGCCACGGCTGGCCGGACTCGTTCTGGCGCTACGTGAAGGTCATCCCGCTGCTCACCGACCCCGCCGCGCACGGCGCCGACCCCGCCGACGCGTTCGACGTGGTCGTACCCGACATGCCGGGCTACGGGTACTCCGGCCACCCGGCCGGGCCGCCGTTGGACTCCATTGCCGTGGCCGGTCTGTGGGCCGAGCTCATGAGCGTGCTCGGCTACCAGCGGTTCGGCGCCGCCGGCGGCGACATCGGCAGCCACGTGAGCCGCTACCTCGGCCTCAACCACCCCGAGCGGGTCGTGGCCGTGCACCGCATCGACGCGGGCCTCCCGGTCTTCTCGGGCGACCCGGCCAGCCTGGCGCCGGAGGAACGCGCCTGGATCGAGGGCGGCGCGGCCTGGGCAGCGGCGGAGGGCGCCTACGCCGCCATGCACCGCACGAAGCCGCAGACCGCCGCGTTCGGGCTCACCGACTCCCCAGCCGGGCTCGCCGCGTGGATCGTCGAGAAGCTGCGCGCCTGGAGCGACTGCGCCGGCGACATCGAGCGGAGCTTCACCAAGGACGAGATCCTCACCAACGTCACGATCTACTGGCTCACCGGCACGATCGGCTCCTCGATGCGCATGTACCGCGCGAACGCCGCGATCCCGCCAGCGCAGCTCGCCCGCCGGGTCGAGGTCCCGTCCGGGTTCTCGCTGTTCCCCGGCGACATCGCCTTCCCCGGCGACGTCGCCCGCCCGCCTCGCGCGTGGCTCGAGCGCATTGCGAACGTGGTGCGCGTGACCGAGCCCCCGCGCGGCGGGCACTTCGCCCCGTTCGAGGAGCCCGAGCTCTACGCGGAGGAACTGCGCGCGTTCTTCCGCCCCTACCGGGCGTCGCCGCCAGGCCGGGCGCCGGACCAAGACTCATAGCGCTCTATCTCGAGGCTCGGTAGCTTCGGGCGGAGCATGCGCGTCACGGGCAGCGCGCTGGCCGACCCGCGGCGCACATCTACGAGAGGCAGACGTGATGACCGGCTCCCATGCCCGCTGGGTGCGGCCTGAAGCTGAGGCCAACGATCCCGAGCGGACAGCCATCCGCGAGGCTCTGGCCTTCGGGAAGGCGGTCTACGACCGGCGGGTCGCCCTCAGCCTGACCGGCTGCGATCCGGGTGCCTGCTGCGCCGTGGTTGAGCGGCGGGGCTGTCTTCAATAAGGTCGTCCAAGGGGTGGATACCGTCTCGTAACCCAGGGAAGGCTTACGCCATGCCTGACAGCGCGACCGTTCAGATCCCGGCGGCCGGCACCTACCGGCTCGACCCTGAAGCCTCCTCGATCAGCTTCGCCACCCGGCACATGTTCGGCCTGGCCGGAGTCACCGGCAGCTTCCGCCCGATCTCCGGAGAGATCACGATCGCGGACCCGGTGACGTCGTCGACCGCGTCGGCGGTGATCGACGCGGCCAGCTTCCACACCGGCGGTGCCGCCCGGGACAAGGACGTGAAATCCGCCAACTTCCTGCACGTCGGCGAGCACCCGCAGATCACGTTCTCATCCAGTGAGCTGGCCCGCGACGGCGATCGCTGGCTGCTGCGCGGGCAGGTCACCGCGCGCGGCAAGAGCGCCCCGGCCGAACTGGTCATCACCGAGGCGAGCACCGACGGGGACGGCGTCGTTATCAAGGCAGCGGTCCGGATTGACCGGTACGCGCACGGCCTGACCAAGAAGAAGGGCCTGGCCGGCCGCTACCTGGACATGAACATCACCGCACACGCCGTCCGCAGCTAACCGCTCCATCACCGACTCCGGCGGACCGGGCCGGCCCGCCGGAGCCCCCCGGGTGCCGGCGGGCCGGAATCCCGGTGTGCGGATAGTGGGTGGATTACTGTCATCTCGGTGGACAACGAGCCGGACCGGGATGTCTCGGGTGCCCTCAGTCGGGGCGACCCGGATGCGCTCGCGCTCGTGTACGCGCGTTTTGGGCCACTCGTCTACAGCATCGCGTTGCGGTCTCTGGGGGCGCGGCCGGATGCGGAGGACGTAACCCAGCAGGTCTTCGTCTCGGCCTGGCGCAGCCGGGCCAGCTTCGATCCGGCCCGCGGCACCCTGGGCAGCTGGCTGGTCACGATCACGCGCAGCAAGGTGGCCGACGCGCTGCGGGAACGGCAACGGGACAGCCGCGTCCTGCTCCGAGCCGCCGGCACAACTGCCGTTCAGGAGCCGGCAGCACCGTCGGACCGGGTCATCGACCGGATCGTGCTGACCGATGAACTGGCGCAGCTGCCAGAGCCACAGCGCCTGGTCATGGTGCTGGCGTTTTATTCTGATCTCACGCACGAGCAGATCGCCCAGGTTCTGGGCATGCCCCTCGGCACTGTGAAAAGCCACATCCGACGCAGCCTGCAGCGGATGCGGACCCGGCTGGAGGCCACCGGTGTCGCATACTGACCCGACGATCCTGGCCCTGCGGGCGCTGGGCGAAAGGGCCGGCACCGCAGCGGATGACGAGCACGCCGAGACCTGCGCGCAGTGCCGGGCCGAGCAGGCCCGGCTGACCGAGGTCGTCAACCTGGCCAGGGCCGGGGGACCGGGGCAGCTGGAAACGCCGCCGCCGCAGGTATGGGACCGGATCGCCGCCGCCGTGACCGACGGCGCACCGGCGGCCTCCGCCGTCCCGCGAGTATCGGCCCCCGCTGTCCCGGTGGTATCGGCCGCGGCGAACGGCAACCTCTCCCGCCGCACCCAGCGACGTGGTCGGCTGGTCACGGCGCTGGCCGGGCTGGCCGCAGGGCTGATCGTCGGGGTCGGCGGCACGGTCGGGGTCGCCCAGCTCACCAAGCCCCCGGCGACCCGGGTCGTCGCCCAGGTCCAGCTGAGCCCGCTGCCGCAGTTCCCGCAGTGGCAGGGCACCAGCGGCACCGCGGTGATGCGCGCCAGCACCGGCCAGCAGGTGATCACCGTCACGCTTCATGCGCCGCGGCGGCCGGGCTTCTACGAGGTCTGGCTGCTGGCCCGCAACGGGGTCAGCATGATCTCCCTCGGTGAGCTGAACGACGACCATACCGGGACGTTCACCATCCCGCCCGGAACCGACCTGCGCAACTACTCCCGCATCGACGTGTCGCTCCAGCCGTTCAACGGCATCACCGTGCACGCCAAGACCAGCGTGGTCCGGGGTTCCCTGCCGGCCGCGGCGCTGGGCGCCTCGCGCGGGTCCGCCGCACACGACTGAGCCTCGGCTGCATCCGCGCCCGGCCCTCGGAGCGTATGTCAGCACGAGAGCCGTGACCGAGCGCGGCCAGAAATGGAGTGAGCATGCGAGCGTTCAAGCGCGTGGCCGCGGTGGCGATGGCCGCAGGCCTGTTCCTGGGCGTGGGCGGCGCGGCGACCGTCGCGACCGCCGCAGCGGCTACCCGGGTGCCGGCCTGGAGCCGGGTGCGGCTGACCGGCGGCGACACGTCGGTGACCACGGCCCCGGGCATCGCCGCGGCGCTGCTGGGCCATGGCATCGTCCCGCTGGCGGTGCTGCCCGGTACCGAGGGAGCTTCGATCGGCGGCAGCGGCGTCGCGGTCACCTTCACGTTCCCGGTGACCGGCGGCTGGGTGAGCCTGTCCACGCTGCACGGCAGCATCCGCCACTCGGGCGGCATCCTGTTCAGCGACCCGGCGACCGGCAAGCAGATCGAGGTCAGCGACTTCGTCATCGCCGTCCACGAGGGCGTTCTCACCGCCGAGGTCAACGGCAGCGCGAGCGCACGGGTACCGCTGCTGGACCTCAGCCTGGCTCACGCCGCCGTGCGCGCGGGCCGTCATCAGGTGAGGATCAGCGGAATCGTGCTAACCCTGACGAAGACGGCGGCCGGCGCGCTGGACAGCACGTTCGGCACCACGCTGTTCACCGCGGGTCTCGAGCTGGGCACGGCCAGCACCACGCTCAGGTACTAGCGCCGCGGCTGGTTGCTGGGGTCGGCGATCGCGCCGGCCGGCGTGACCCCGGCCCCGGTACCGCCACTGGCCCTGCGCGAGCGCCTGGTCAGCCCACACTGAGTCGCTGCCGATCGGCAGCTACTCGTGGCTGGCGTCCGGGCCGGCCGCACTGGCCAGACCTGCATCGACTGCCCCGTCGATCGTCCAGCCCTGTCCCTCGCCCAGGCCGTGGTCGAAGGCTGCCGGGTCGCCGCCGGTGCGGGCGGCGGCCAGCCTGGCGGGCAGGTCATACGGCACGGTGACCCGCAGCAGGGGGTCAGCCACCGGAAGCAGGGCCCGGGCGGCGCCGAGCAGCTGGCCAGCGCGGTGTGGCCCACCGTGGCCGACGGCGACTTCGCCCAGCCCGGCAAGCGCCAGCGCCATGCCCGGGCGGCTGCGGAGCTGCTGCCAGGTGCGCAGCGCCTCGGTCAGCAGTTCACCGGCCAGCTGCGACGCCGCGTGCACCTCTTCGAGGCCGTAGTTCAGCAGCAGCAGGGCCAGGTCCCACAGGTCGCCGCCCTGGCGTAGCAGCGGCAGTCCCTCGGCGAACCTGGCGCGTGCCTCGGCGTGCTGACCGCGGTGCGCGGCGAGCGTGCCAAGGCATCCGAGCACCACCCCGCGGGCCAGGTCGTCTTCAGCAGCCTCGAGGTCACGGAGGCTTGCTTCCAGATGCTCCCCGGCGGCGTCGAGGTCGCCCCGGACGAGGGCGGCATTGCCCAGGTAATAGCGCAGGTAGGCGCCGAAGGGCTGGCCGTAGGTTACCTGGACCTGGCTCCACACCGCGCGCGCCTCTTCCAGCAGGGCCTGCGCCTCCGCCAGCATTCCCTGGCCCGTGCGCACGCGCGCCAGCAACGCGAGCCCGTAACTCAGCCAGCGACGATCACCAGCCGAGCGGAACATCGCGACGGCAGGTTGCTCGGCTGTCGCGGCCTGGACTAGGTCACCGAGCCCCCACAGCTGCAGCGCCGACCCGTGCAGCACCTTGGCCCACGCCAGGCTCCCGTCGGCCTCGCCCCGCCGCGCCAGGAGCTCGGTGTACCACGACTGAGCTTCCTGCAGGCGGCCCGACATCAGCCAGAACCACCCGAGCGCGCCCGCCAGGGCGACGCCCACCGCGAATTCCCCCTCAGCGCTCACGCTCCAGGCCATGGCGGCGCGCACGTTGTCTTGAGCGTGCTCGAGCTGCGCGGTCCAGGTACGCTGCTCGGCGGTCCCGAGCAGCATCGGCTCGGCGCGGTCGGCCAGGTCCCGGAAGAACTCGGCGTGGCGGCGTCGTGTCGGGGCCGCCTCCCCGCTCGCTTCCAGCCGCTCGAGCGCGAACTCGCGAATCGTCTCCAGCATGCGGTAGCGGGGGGTGGTCTCTTCCAGCGGCTCGACGACCACCACGCTCTGGCCGACCAGCGTGCTGATTGCCTCGAGCGGGTCAAGGTCATCTGGGCCGCCGTTGAGGAGTGCTTCGACGGCCTCGAGCGTGAACCCGCTGACGAACACCCCAAGCTGGCGGAACAGGCGCTGTTCGGCCGGCCCGAGCATGTCATAGCTCCAGGCAATCGCCGCACGCATCGTCTGCTGCCGTTCGGGCAGGTCCCGCGGGCCGCGCGTCAGCACGGGCAAGCGGCGCTGCAGCCGCGCCAGCAGGCCCTCGGGAGAGAGCACCGTCAGGCGGACGGCCGCGAGCTGGAGGGCCAGCGGCAGCCCGTCCAGGCGGCGGCAGATCTCGGCCACCGCGGCTGCGTTGGCATTGGTCAGCTGGAAGTCGGGCCGGGCGTCGCGCGCGCAGGTGACGAAGAAGGCGACCGCCGGAACGCCGGCCAGGGTCTCCGGATCGGCGCGAGCTGTCGCCTGCGGCAGTGCGAGCGGTGTCACGGCCACGACTTTCTCGCCCCGGATCCGTAGCGGTTCACGGCTGGTGGCCAGCACCTTCAGCCCCGGAGCTCGCTCCAGAATCTGCTCGGCAAGCGGTGCCGCAGCTACCAGTCGCTCGACGTTGTCGACCAGCAGCAGCAGCTGGTGGGAGCCGAAGAAGGCGAGCAGGCTCTCGTCAAGCCCCTGGCCCGGCAGGGCCGGCACGCGAAGTTGCTGGGCCACCGTCCCGCGGATCAGGGAGATATCGGTAAGCGTCTCGAGGGAGACGAAGGCAGCGCCGTCGGCGAACTCGCCCGCGACGGCGCGCGCGGCCGCGAGGGCGAGGGAGGTCTTGCCGACGCCACCCGGCCCCGTGAGCGTGACCAGGCCGGCCTCAGCCTGCCGCAGCAGCCCGGTGACCAGCCGCAGCTCTTCCGTCCGGTCCACCAGCGGCCAGCGCGGGGCAGGAAGCGGCGCTGCGGGCGGCGCTGCGGGCGGGCTGACGAAGCGCTCCGTCATCAGGAGCGCCAGGTCATCCGCGACCAGGGAAGCCAGCTCTTCGGCATCCTTGAAATGCCGATGGGAGACCACGCCCTCGGCCTCTATCGCCTCGAGAAAGCTCGCCAGCCGCGGCTCACGCCGCGCTGTGTCCTTTATGTAGATCAGCCGCGGCTTGTCCGCTGACAAACGATATTCGTCCTCGAGGCCGGAGACTTCCATGCCGGGAGCAATCCAGCCGTAGGAATCGGCATAGATGCCGACGAAAACGTCGCTCTGCTTGAGGTAAGCACGGTACAGATCCCGCGGCGCGTAAGGCCTCGCCCCGAGCTCGAACAACACGGGCGTCAGCCGCAACTGCGTGATCGCGGTGGTCACCGCCTGCCGCTCGGCGGCCAGTTCCCCTAAGGTCGAGCTCACGAAGACGCGGACCCGCTGGTCGGGCGTTCGGATCACAGCGCTTCCGTTCGCAACCGCGCCATGGCGATCAGTTTCGGCCATCATTCCCGCCGCCGTCCCACCGCCACCCTCACGGCCCGAGGTCGTCCTTCCTCCCCAAGGTAGCGAAACCCGGCAACATACCCACGATGCGTGTGTCAGGCCGGGGCGGGAAAGGGAGCGGTTAGCCGCGCGTCACGCCGGCCGCGGTGACGTCGGCGAGGAACCTGCTGACCGCGTCGTTGAACAGCGACGGCGTCTCCCAGTACATCGAGTGCGGGGCGCCCGGCACGATCTCGACGCGGGCATGCGCAAGTATCTCGCCGGCCCGGCGGACGGTGGCCGGGCTGAGCACGCTGTCCCGCTCGCCGGCCAGCAGCAGCAGCGGGAACGGCGCGGCGTCGAGTTCGGCGAGGGTGGGGCCGTCGCTGCCCAGGTTGCGCAGGTCGGCCATCTTGGCGGTGTTGAACGTTCCCATCTGCTGGAACAGGAAGGCCAGATCGGGACGGCGCTCCCGGAACTCCGGGGTGAGCAGCCGGTCCAGCACCGGCAGCTTCACCGCGGCCGCCCGGTCGGCCTTGACCAGCTCGGTCAGCTCGGGATGCCTGAGCCCGCCCAGGGAGTGCGCCAGCACGACCCCGGCAGCGCGGTCCGGCCGGTCCAGAGCGGCCCGCAGCGCGGCCGCGGCCCCGATCGACTGGCCGACGAGCACGGCCCGGTCCGGCCCTCCGGTGGCCGCGACCGCGTCCAGCACCGCGATGACGTCGCCGGGGAAGGCCACGGAGTCATGCTCTCCGTCCCACCGCGAGCAGCCGAAGCCGCGCAGGTCCATCGTGATCACCGTGTAGGCGTCGCGGAGCGCCGGGACCTGCTGCCACCAGGCGGCGTGGTGCCCGCCGGACCCGTGCACGAACAGCACGCCGGGGCCGCTGCCGTGCACCTCGTAGTACAGGCGGGTGCCCTTCCCGGCCGCCCAGCTCATCGGGCGGCGCCCCGGCCGCTGTCGGCGAGAGCCTCCCTGGCCTCGTCGGCCGACACCACGCCGGCCGCCGCCGGGGCGGCCTTCTCGGCGGGGTCGTGCTCCATCGGCGGCGGGAACTGGCGCCGGTGGTGGTAGACCAGCTCGATCATGGTGTGGTCGGGGTCGTGGATGTAGCAGAACATCGAGTTGTTCTCCGGGCGCATGATCGGCCGGGTGTGCCGGATGCCCAGCTCGCTCAGGTGGGCGAGGAATCCGTCCCAGTCCTCGACCTCGACCGCGAAGTGGTACGGCGCCATCCGGTCCATCTCCTCGACCGGCGTGAAGTGCAGGTCGAAGTTGCCGCGCGTCATGAGCACCACCCGGGTGTTGCTCTTGGCCGGGATCCACTTCATCCCGAAGACCTTCGTGTACCACTCCTTGGTCCGCTCGGGATCGGTCGTCGGGAAGTTGACGTGATGGATGTAGGCAGGCCTTTCGCTCATGGCCCCTCCTCCTTTGGCAGTGTCTCCTCGGTGACCGGGTTGGCGAGCGTGCCGAGGCCGTCGATCGTTATCTCGACGACCTGGCCAGGGACGATCGCGGCCGGCTCGTCGGTGCCCAGCCACACGACGTCGCCGGGCCGCAGCGTGATGTAGCGCGACATGGCCGAGATGAAGTCGAACGGGTCGAAGAGCATGTCGCCGGTGGCGAATGAGGCCGCCACCGTGCCGTCGACCCGCACGGTGGTCGTCGCGGACAGCGGGTCGGCGCCGGTGACCAGGTAGGGGCCCATCGGCTTGAACGTGTCGCTGTTCTTCGAGCGCCAGAAGGTGCGGTCGGTGTGCTGCCAGGCCCGCGCGCTGACGTCGTTGCCGATCGTCCAGCCGAGCACGGCCGCGGCCGCCTCGGCCCTGCTGCAGTGCCGGGCCGTGCTGCCGATGACCGCGACGAGTTCGCCCTCGGCCTCCAGCGGCTCGCGGTAGTCGGCGGGCCGGACGATCGGCTCACCGTGCCCGATCAGCGCGTTGTTGGCGCGGTACCCGATCTCCGGCCGGGTGGGCACCGCCTGCCCGTGGCCGCCGGCGGCGGCGCGCTCGGCGTGCCCCTTGTAGTTCAGCCCGGCGCAGAAGAACGTGCCGGGAACGGTGGGCGGCAGCAGCCGCACGTCCGCCCGCCGGAGCGCGGGCCGGTTCAGCCGCCGGTGCCTGGTGAACGGCCCGCCGGCGACCGGCACCACCGCATCCCCCTCGACCAGCCCGTAGCGCGGGCGCCCCGCATCGTCGAAGCGGCACCAGATCATGAGGCCAGCTTGTGCGACACGCGCTTGGTGACCAGGTAGCCGGACAGGCCCTCGTGGCCGCCCTCCCGGCCGTAGCCGCTGTCCTTGACCCCGCCGGACGGGGCCTGCGGCACGGACCCGCCGCAGTGGTTGATGGACAGGATCCCGGCCTCGAACCCGGTGATCAGCCGCTCGGCCGTGGCCGCCGAGTCGGTGTACCCGTACGCGGCGAGCCCGTAGGGCAGCGAGTTGGCGACCTCCAGCGCCTCGTCGACGTCGCCGAACCCGCTGATCGGCGCGACCGGGCCGAACGGCTCCTCGTGCAGCAGCGCCGCGTCCGGGGGCACCTCGGTGAGCACGGTCGCCGGGTAGAAGAACCCCGGGCCCGGCGACGGCTCTCCGCCGAGCACCACGTGCGCGCCGCGCCCGGCCGCGTCGGCCACCAGGCGGTGCACGCCGGCCCGGCGCCGTTCGCTCACCATCGGCCCCATCTGCACGCCGTCGTCGAGCCCGTTGCCGACCTTGATCGCCCGCATCGCCGCGACAAAGGCGTCGGTGAACGCGGGGAGGATCCGGCGGTCCACCAGGAACCGGCTGGGCGAGGTGCACACCTGCCCGGCGTTCACCACCTTGGCCCGCACGGCAGACCTGGCGGCCGCCACCGGGTCGGCGTCCGCGCAGACGATCACCGGCGCGTGGCCGCCGAGTTCCATGATGGCCGGCTTCATGCTGGCCGCGGCCAGCCCGGCGATGTGCTTGCCGACCGGCACCGAGCCGGTGAACGCGATGAACCTGATCGCGGGCGAGGCGATGACCCGGCGGGAGATCTCGTCCGGGACGCCGTAAAGCAGGTTCAGCACCCCGCGCGGCAGGCCCGCGTCCTCGAACGCCCGGGCCAGCAGGAACACCGTGCCCGGCACTTCCTCGGACGGCTTGATCACGATGGAGCACCCGGCGGACAGCGCCGCGGCGATCTTGCGCATCGGGCCGCCGGCCGGGAAGTTCCACGGCACGAACGCGCCCACCGGGCCGACCGGCACCTGCCTTACCGAGAGCACCTCGCCGACGGGACCAGGGATGATCCGCCCGTAGGCCCGGCGCCCCTCCTCGCAGTCCCAGGCGAGCAGGGTGGCGGCCCGGTGAACCTCGCCGGTCGCCTCCGGTAGCGGCTTGCCCTCCTCGAGCGTCATCACCCGGCCGATGTCGGCGGCCCGCTGGTGGATGAGCGCGGAGGCGCGGAGCAGGATCCCCGACCGGACCTCGGGTCCGGCGTCCCGCCACCCGGGGAACGCCGCGCGCGCCGCCTCGATGGCCCGGTCCACGTCCCCCGGCTCGGCGAACGGGACGCGGCCGAGCACCTGCCCGGTCGCCGGGTTGACGACGTCCTCGCCGCGGCCCGCCCCGCCCTGGACCCACTCGCCGTCGATGTACATCGCGACGTCGGGGTACCCGGCCGGCCGGCCCACCTCGGTCACTGCCGTCGTGCTCATGATTTCTCCTGTGCCTCGCGTGAGCTCTTCAGCGTCCAGAGATGGTGCGGCGGGGTTTCGGCGTAGTCATTGGGCCCGTAGCTGTCGTCGACGCGGTCCATGTCGGCGGCGAACTCCACCCGCCCGCCGCAGGGCGCGTGAATGAAGCGGAAGATGTTGGAGCCGACCGTGTGCCGGCCCAGGCGCCGCGCCTCGTGCCACCCGCGGTCGATCATGTCGTTGGCGCCGACGATCACCTCATCGACGTTGGCCACCTCGTACGCCGTGTGGTTGATCCCCGCGCGGTCCGGGCGGTGGCATAGCAGCATCGTGTGCTGGTCGGTGTCGCCCGGGCAGCGCATGAACACGCCCATGTCGCGGACCCGGTCGGTGGGCACGAAGCCCAGCCGGTCGGTATAGAAGGCGGCGGCCCGTTCCCGCCCGGCCTTCGGGATGTTGAGAGCCACGTGGCACAGCCGCAGCGGCCGCACCCGCTCCGGCGGCTGCAGCGGCCGGTTCCACCGGGTCACGGCGCCGGTCCGGTTGAAGCCCGGGTAGCTGGCGGCTGGCCCCGGCTCCGGCCGGCTGCTGACCGCGAGCCCGACCCCGAAGCCGGTCTCGTCCACGGTGTGCACCTCGCCGTCGGCCCGCCGCGTCTCGCGGTCGGCTCCCAGCGCGCTGGCCAGGTCATCGAGCGCCTCGGCGGTGTCGACGCCCCATACGACCTCGCGCAGGGTCGGCCCGTCCTCGACCGCCGGGGGAAGATCGGGGTCGTCCGCCGCCCTGAGCTCCACGATCTGGCCGACCGGGGTTTCGAAGCGCACGGGATCGCCGTCGCCGCCGGTGCGCTCAAGCCCGAAGTCGGCAAAAAAGCGCGTGCACTCCTCCAGGTCGGACACGCCGTACACGACCCGTTCCACGCGCATGACCGTCATGGCCGAGCTGACTCCTCGTTGTCAGCCCGGGGATGTCCCCGGAGCCCGCCACCGCCTCGGTAACGGGCCTGCTGGCAGAAAGCTTCGCTGGCTGGAAGCATAGGTGCGCCGAGCCGTCAGGTGGCGAAGCCTTTTCTTGCAGGCTGTGCTCGCCTGGGGGGAAGATCCCAGGACCCCCGCGCGCCGCCGGCGGCGCGGGTCCCGGTGCGCAGAGCCTTTGCACCGTCATTTGACCCTATCAAATACCAAATATACTGTGTACTTCAGGACTTCATCCATCACGATTCGCCCGTGGCCTCGCGATGCCCGCTGCGATCCAGGCCCTTCGGGAGGCGCTGAGCGCTCGTCGGCTCGGCCAGGCAGGAGGGAACGCCACGTGCGCGTGGGACTTGTCCAGCTGAACTCGGGCGCCGACCGGGGCGCCAACCTCGGCAGGATCGCGGCGCTCGTCAGGGCTGGCGTCGCGCAGGGCGCCGAATTCCTGCTGCTGCCGGAGGCCTGCACGTACCGCGGCCCGTTCCGCCGCGACGCGGTCGAGGATCCCGACGGGCCCGCGGTCACCGCTCTGCGCGAGCTGGCCGCCAGTACCGGGGCGGCCATTCTGGTGGGCGGGATCTGGCTGGAGTCGGCCGATCCCGGCCGGCCGTACAACGCCAGCCTGTTCATTGACGAGGCCGGGCACCTGGCCGCGGTGTACCGGAAAATCCATCTGTTCCGGCTGGACGATCCGCCGGTGACCGAGGACGAGGCCAGGGTGACCACGCCAGGCAGTGAACTTGTGCTGGTGACCTGGCGCGGCTGGCAGTTTGGCCTATCGGTCTGCTACGACCTGCGGTTCCCCGAGATGTACTGCGCGCTGGCCCGGGCGGGCGCCGACGTCTTGTGCGTTCCGTCGAACTTCTCCGCGCACACGGGGCCGTTCCACTGGCAGCCGCTGGTGCAGGCGCGCGCGATCGAGAACCTCTGCTACGTGCTCGCGCCCGCTCAGTGCGGTACCGGCGCCGATGGATTCGCCGCGCACGGGCACAGCCTGGCCGTGGATCCGTGGGGCGCCGTGCTGGCCGGGGCGAAGCCGGCCGGGCAGGAGGGACTGGTGCTGGCCGAGCTGTCCGGCGACCTGCTGGCCGGCCGCCGCGCGGCGCTGGCCAGCCCGCGGCAGAGCAAGCCGGACGTATACCGCAGCCCGGTAGTGACGAGTGCGGCCAGTGTCAGCTGACGACGTGCGGGTGCCACGCTCGGCGCACCATTACCGGTTCAGCGCCGCCGCCGAGCCGCCGGTGCGGGCAGCATCCGGCACCAGGCTGGTGTTCGAGACGCTGGATTGCTTCTCCAACCGGCTGACCTCGGATCAGCAGCGTTTTGCCAGCGAACCTGAGCTGATGGAGCTGATTGGCGCCTACAACCCGGTCACCGGCCCGGTGTACGTGCACGGCGCGGAGCCCGGGGATGTGCTGGCGGTCAGCATCCTTGGCATCGAGACCGGCACCGCCGGGCGGTTTGCGGTGACCAACAGCTTCGGCACCGGGTCCAAGCTGGTGAATCGCGACTGCCGCGGTATGCCGGCGGACGGCAGCACCAGGATCTGCGCGCTGCACGACGGCGTGATCGAGTTCCCGGTTGGCGGCCGGATGCTGCGGCTGTCGGCCCAGCCGATGGTGGGCACGATCGGCACCGCGCCAGCCGGCCAGGAACTGCCCTCGGTGCAGTACGCCAGGAGCATCGGCGGCAACATGGACTGCCCGCTTATCCGGGCGGGCGCGGTCGTGTACCTGCCGGTCAACGTGCCGGGCGGCCTGCTGTTCATCGGCGACGTGCACGCGCTGATGGGTGACGCGGAGATCACCGGGACCGCGCTCGAGACCAGCGCCGACGTGTCCGTGGAGATACGGCTGATGCGCAGGTCAGAGCACCCGCTGAGCATGCCGCACGTCGACTCGGCGCTGGCAATCGGCGTGGTAGGCTGCACCGAGGGCGTGGACCTGGAGACAAACCTGGAGATGGCCATGGTCGAGCTCCAGGACCGGCTCTGCGGCGAGTACGGTCTTACTCCCGTCGATGCCTACGAACTGCTGGGGGCCGTGGCAACGGTCAACGTCAACCAGTGTGTCCCGCAGTCGTGGAAGAGCGTGTACGCGGGCATGGACCGCCGTTTCCTTCCGTCGCCGCCCCATCGCCCGCGCGGTCAGGCGGCGGAGGCCGAGCATGCCGCTGCCTGACAACCCTGAGCCGCTGCAGTTCGTCAACGCGCAGGGCCTGGCCTACGCCACCGTCAGGGACTGGATCCTGCACGGCCCGTTGCGCCCGGGTGAGCCGCTGCGCGACATCGATATCGCCCAACGTCTCGGTATCAGCAGGACGCCGGTCCGCGAGGCTCTCATCAGGCTGGCCCAGGACGGGCTGGTGGAGAGCGCGCGGGGCCGTGGCACCAGGGTGACCGATCTGAAGATCGAGCAGGCGCCGCATCTGTTCGAGGTCGGTGCCGTGCTGGACTCCTACGCCGCAGAGGTCGTGGCAGCCCGGCTGACAGCGGACGACCTGCGGCAGCTTCGCGAGGTGCTGAAGACGATGGAGGACACCCGCGAGTCCAAGGCGCTTGCCGAGATCGACAGGGACTTCCACCTGATCTACTACCTGCGAACCGGCAACGAGGTGCTGATCGGGATGCTCGAGCAGGTCACCAACGACCTGATGCGGATCGAGCGGCATGCCTGGGGACACGACGACATCTGGGCCACCGCCTGTGACGAGCACCGGCAGCTGATGGCCGCGTTCGAGCGTGGCGACGGGCAGGCGGCCGGCGTGGCCGCGATGGAGAACTGGCGCCGTTCCTGGGACCGGATCGACAAGCTGCTGCACAGCTCGGGCGATCGGGACCAGGGCGCAGTCAGCCCGCAGCGCCTCGGCAAGCCGCCCTCAGCGTTCTGATCCCCGAGCACCGAGAGGACGTTCCGGTGGCCTACCGAGCCCGAGAGCTGAGCGGCGGCAGGTGACGGGGCCGTCGGAGCCGCGCGGCGTCCTGTGGGCTCGCGGCAGGGCCCGGGTCGTGCCGTGGAATCGCTGGCCAACTCCCGAGTTACGGACATGCGGGTCGCGAAGCGTGTTGTTGTCGGCGTACGCGTCGCGCGGGGACGCGAGTGGTGGTGCAGATGAGACCTGATGGAGGTGGACGGCGCTAAGCGTGCATCCTTGCAGCTAGAGGGGATGGAGAATGCTGCTCAGGTTCGAAGCTGCCAATTATCGGTCGATCCTGGAACCGGTCGAGTTGTCCATGATCGCTGTGGACAAGGACAGGCCGTCAACCCGGGGGTTTGACCTGCTCGCCGAGCGTGTGCTCGTCGTTGCTGGTATCTATGGCCCCAACGCGTCGGGGAAGTCGAACGTCGTTGAGGCCCTCGCGTGGCTGTCGGCCGCGGTGGGACGGTCGCTCCTGGCCTGGGATCAATTCGTTCCGCGCGAGCCGTTCAAATTCGGCCGGGGACCGGGAACACCCTCGACCTATGAGGTGGAGATGGTCGTCGGAGGTGTGCGGTACACCTATCGTGTCGAAGTCGATGATTCGGCCGTGCTGTTCGAGGGCCTTTACAGCTACCCGGAACGGCGGCGTCGCGTGCTATTCGAGCGCGAAGGCCTGGAGGTCCACTTCCGGCGCGGTCTCGGGGCACTGGCTGGCACCAGAGAACTGCTGACTCACACGACGCTTGCGCTGTCGGCTGCGACCAGGTTTGATGACCCAGAGGTCGGACCCTTCGGGCGTCATCTGTCCGGGATCCGGGTCCTGGGTACGCAGCGCCGTGCATTCTGGCGGAGGCCCCCTCCAGGCACAGGCTATGTGCCGGGGCAGTCGTTGACAGAACGCCTGTTCGACAGGCCAGACGCGTCAGTACAGCCATCTCTGTTCGATGAGGCGGACTTTACTCCACTAGATTCTCGGGAATCTGCACTGGCGCTGCTCCGGTTTGCTGACCTCGGCATTGATGATGTGCAGATGGTGGAGGAGGGAGAAGGCGATGCTCGCATGGCAGCACAGCCACGGCGTCGGCTGCGGTTCATCCACCGCGTCAACGGGCAAGAGATCCCTTTCGAGCTAGTGGAGGAGTCGGCAGGGACGCAGACGTGGTTCGCGCTCATCGGGCCGGCCTTGACAGCGTTGCGACGAGGTCAAGTCCTTTTGTTCGATGAAATCGACGCGAGCTTGCATCCGAAGCTGTCGGCGCGACTACTGGAACTGTTCCAGGATCCGAAGACAAATCCCCGCGGTGCCCAGCTGATCTTCACCACGCACGACACGAGCCTGCTCAACCACCTCAACCGCGACGAAGTATGGCTCACGGAGAAGGGAAACGATGGCGCTACCACGCTAACCGCGCTCGCAGAGTACGGCGGGGACAAAGTACGGCGATCGCTGAATCTCGAAAGGGCTTATCTTCAGGGGAGATTCGGCGCTGTTCCTGAGCTTGACCAGTTCGCCCTGCGACGTGCACTCGGTCTTGAGCTTAGCGAAACGCGATGAGCCGGAGCGACCGGAAGGCTGGTCGGCGTCCACTCAAGCGGAGGGTAGCGACCCGAAGGCCACG
>JASHOI010000436.1 GCA_030041195.1 Streptosporangiaceae bacterium
CAGCGCGGTCTCCAGCAGGCGGTTGATCAGTTCGGGGAACGCCAGGCCGCTCGCCTCCCACATCTTCTGGAAATACGACGCGGGCGACAGTCCGGGGATCGTGTTGATCTCGTTGATCAGGATCCGCCCGTCCGGCGTGTAGAAGAAATCCACCCGGGCCAGGCCCTCGCAGGAGACCGCCTCGAACGCCTGCGCGGACATCCGGCGGATCTCCTGCTGCTGCTCGGCGGGGATCCGCGCCGGGATCGCCATCCCGCTGGCCGCGTCCAGGTACTTCGCCTCGAAGTCCCAGAACTCCTCGCCGCCGTCGATCATGAGCTGCCCGGGAAGGCTGGTGTCGGGCGGGCCACCATCTCGTCCTTCGAGCACCGAGCACTCGATCTCGCTGCCCCCGATCGCGGCCTCGACGATCACCTTCGGGTCGTAGGAGCGCGCGACGGCGATCGCGGCGTGCAGCTGTCCCATGTCCAGCGCCTTGGACGTGCCGATGCTCGACCCGCCGCGGGCGGGCTTGACGAACAGCGGCCAGCCGAGTTCGGCGATCGCGTCGAACACGCGCTTGCGCTCGGGATCCGCCGGCGACCAGGTGCCTTCGGCCTCCTCCGCAGGCCAGTCCCGCTCGCGCAGCACCACGTGCGGCCCGACCGGCAGGCCCTTGGCCTGGAAGATGATCTTCATGTACTCCTTGTCCATGCTGACCGCGCTGGCCAGCACCCCGGCGCCGACGTAGGGGACACCGGCCATCTCCAGCAGGCCCTGGATGGTGCCGTCCTCGCCGAACGGGCCGTGCAGCACCGGCAGCACCACGTCGACGTCACCGAGCAGGTGCGGTATCTGGCCCGGGCCGCTGGTGGTGACGGACCGGCCGGGATCTCGGGAGGCAGGGGAGGATCCGCGGGCGCGGCCGGCTCCCGTGCCGCGGTCGGCCCAGGGGACGACCTGCGTGCCCGGCTCGGCCACGGCCTCCACCGACGGCAGCTGACCCCCGGTGACCGCGAGCCTGGACGGCTCGTCGGCGGCCAGCACCCAGCTGCCGTCGCGGGTGATGCCGACGGGGATCACCTCGTACTTGTCGCGGTCGATCGCCCCGAGCATGTTGCCGCCGCCCATGCAGGACACCGCGTGCTCGGGGCCGCGGCCGCCGAAGATGACCGCAACCCGGATCTTGCGCTGCTCGTTCACACTCCTCCTTCTCAGACCCCGTAGCGCTCCGGCTTCGCCGAACGGCTGGTGAGCAGGGCCGCCACCTTGCTGACCTCCAGGCCGTGGTGCATGACCGCGTCCATCACCTCTGTGATCGGCATCTCCACGCCGTGCCGCCTGGCGAGTTCCAGCACGGACTGCGACGACTTCACGCCCTCGGCCGTCTGCCTCGTGATGGCGATCACCTCGTCGACCGCCATTCCCCGGCCCAGGTTCTCGCCGAACGTGCGGTTGCGGGACAGCGGCGAGCTGCACGTCGCGACCAGGTCGCCCATGCCGGCCAGCCCGGCGAACGTGTGCGGGTCGGCGCCGAGCGCCGCGCCGAGCCTGGCCGTCTCGGCCAGGCCGCGGGTGATCAGCGACGCCCGTGAGTTGTCGCCGAGCCCCAGGCCGATCGCCAACCCGACCCCGAGCGCGATCACGTTCTTCACCGCGCCGCCGAGCTCGCAGCCGGTCACGTCCGGGTTGGTGTACGGGCGGAAGTAGCCGGTGTGGCAGGCCCGCTGCAGCCGCTCGGCAGCGCCGTTGTCGGTACACGCGACGACGGTTGCCGCGTGCTCGCGCTGTGCGATCTCGCGGGCGAGGTTCGGGCCGGAGACCACGGCGATCCGGTCGGCCGGAGCGCCGGCGACCTGAGCGATCACCTCGCTCATCCGGTTGCAGCTGCCCAGCTCGATCCCTTTCATCAGGCTGACGAGCATCGCGCCGGGCGGCAGCAGCGGCGCCCAGCATGCCAGGTTCTCGCGCAGCGACTGCGCCGGAACGGCCAGCACGACCAGGTCGGCGCCGTCCAGCGCCTCGGCCGGATCCGCGGTCGCCCGCAGCGAGTCGGTGAGCGTGATCCCCGGCAGGTAGCCGGGGTTCTGCCGGGTGGCGCTGATCACCTTCGCGAGTTCCGGGCTGCGGGCAAACAGCACCGCCGGGGTGCCCGCGTCGCACAGCACCTGGGCGAACGTGGTTCCCCACGATCCAGCGCCCATGACCGCGGCTTTCACGTCGGGCCGGCCTCGGTGCCAGAGTCGGCGGAGGCTTCCGTTACGGCCCCTTCGGCCTCGCGCGCTGCCTGTCGCGCCTTGCGGCGGGCGATCGCCGGATGGTACGGCTCCGGCGGGGCGGTCTCGCCGCGGATGCCGGCCAGGAGGGCGGTGATGTCCTTCATGATCAGTTCGCTGGCCTCGCGGAGTACCTGCGAACTCAGCGGCTTGCCCTCGAACGCGGACAGGTCGACCGGCGGGCCCGCGGTGATCTGCACGGTGGTGCGCGGCAGCAGGTGCGGCCGCATGCTGCCGTACGGCAGGATCCGCTGCGCCCCCCACTGCGCGACCGGAACCACCGGCACGCCGGTGGCCAGCGCCGCCCTGGCCACGCCGGTCCGCGGCACCATCGGCCACAGGTCCGGGTCTCTGGTCGCGGTTCCCTCCGGGTAGAAGATCACGCAGGCGCCGTCGCGCAGGCCCTGCTCGACGTCCCTGAGGACCAGGGCCGCGTCGGCCTGGCCGCGGTAGACCGGCAGCTGGCCGGTGCCGCGCATGACCGCGCCGAGCCCCTTCATCTCGAACAGCGACGACTTGGCGAGGAACACCGGGTAGCGGCCGGCCCTATGGGTAAACAGGCACAGCGGCAGCGGGTCGGCGTAGGACAGGTGGTTGGCGGCCAGGATCACCCCGCTGTCGGATGGGATGCTCCTGATGTAGTCCTGGCCGTGCCACTCGTGCTTGGTGAAGGCGGCGAGCAGCGGCGGCACGACGATCTTGGTTAGCCCGCGCCACGCGGATGAGTAGCTGCCGTCCGCGCGTTTGCTCATAGCGAACCCTTTTCATCCGTCCGTCTGGCGCTCAGAGTACGTGGGCTGCAGCGGGAGGATGAAAAGAGTTCGGAGACAGCCTCCCGCTCGTGCCGCTCGTCACTGGAGTCAGTGTCGCGGTTCGCGCAACACCGTGTCGAGGCAGGATCAGGTGCATATGCTCGAGACCTCGCTCCGCTGGTCGCTGGTGATCCCCGTCAAGGTACTTGCTCTGGCGAAGTCCCGGCTCACCGGACTGGCCGGGCCACGCCGCGCCGAGCTGGCGCTGGCTATGGCGGCCGACACCGTCGCGGCCGCGGTCGGCTGCCCGGCCGTGGACGCGGTGATCGTCGTGACCGACGACGACGCGGCCGCGGCCGAGCTGTCCGGGCTCGGGGCGCTCGTGGTGCCCGACAAGCCCGGCGACGGCCTCAACCCCGCGCTGGCGTTCGGCGCCGCGTACGCCGACGAGCGCTGGCCGGGCCGGGGGAGGGCCGGGATGGCAGCGGACCTGCCCGCGCTTGCCTCCGCCGAGCTGGGCCTGGCGCTCGCCGAGGCGGGCCGCGCCAGCCAGGCGTTCGTGGCCGACGCCGCCGGAACCGGCACGACGCTGTACACCGCGGGTCCCGGCGTCGCGTTCTCGCCGAGGTTCGGGCCCGGGTCCCGCGAGGCGCACCGGTCAGCGGGGGCGGTCGAACTGCTGCTGCCCGGGCTTGACGGCCTGCGCCGCGACGTGGACACGGCCGACGACCTGCGCGACGCGGCCCGCATCGGTCTCGGCCCGCACACCTCGGCCGCCGCCGGCTCGCTGAAGTAGCTGGCGCTGCCCGTTATATGTGGACGATCGGGCAGGTCAGCGTCCTGGTGATCCCGGAGACGCCCTGGATCTGGGCGACGACAAGCTTGCCGAGGTCGTCGACGTTGTCGGCCTCGGCCCGGACGATCACGTCGTAGGGCCCGGTTACGTCGTCCGCCTGGGTTACGCCCGTGATCTTGCCGATTTGCACGGCAACGTCGGCAGCCTTACCGACCTCTGTCTGGACGAGGATATAAGCGTGAACCATGCCTTCCTCCCAGGCGCCATGTGTGGTGGCAACGCTACCTTAGGTACCCGGCGGTTGGCTTCATGATTGTGCCCGGGCTGAACCGGCAGGCGCGCGGGCCGCAGACCGGCGATTGCGGGAGGCTTTCCATCACCGTCGCAGACCTGGGTGAGTTCGGTCTTATCGCTGCCATGAGGGCGCTGTTGCCGGCCGGCGGCGACATCGTCGGCAACGGGGACGACGCGGCCGTCGTCCGTGCCCCGGACGGGCGCGTGGTCGCGACCACGGACATGCTCGTGGAGGGGCGGCATTTCCGCCGCGACTGGTCGAGCGCGTTCGACGTCGGCTGCAAGGCGGCGGCGCAGAACCTCGCCGACGTGGCGGCCATGGGTGCATCCCCCACCGTGCTGCTCGTGGGCTTCGCTACCCCGGGCGACCTGCCGGTGGCCTGGGCGGAGGGCCTGATACGCGGGATCGCCGAGGAATGCGCGCGGGCCGGCGCGCACGTGGCCGGCGGGGACGTGAGCAGCGCCGACTCGATCATGATCGCGATTGCGGCCCTCGGCGACCTGGGCGGCCGGGACCCGGTCACCCGGGGCGGCGCGCGCCCCGGTGACCGGCTGG
>JASHOI010000437.1 GCA_030041195.1 Streptosporangiaceae bacterium
GCGGACCACGGGCCGCGGCCGGGCCAGGCGTGCCCGCGCGGCCGCGCCGGTGGCGATCGCGGCCTGTGCCGGGCTGGCCCTCGCGGCCTGTTCCGGCCCAGCGGCATCGTCGGGCGGCAGTTCCACATCGTCGGGCGTGGTGAACATCACCTGGCAGACCATGTGGTCCGGCAACACGCTGACGCTGCTCAGCGAGATGGTCAGCAAGTTCAACGCCACCCACCCGGGCATCCACGTCACCGAGTCCAACATCCCGAGCGCCACCGGCGACGCCAAGCTGCTGTCCGAGATCGCTGCCGGTGACCCGCCGGACGTGTTCACCGAGTGGAACCCGGTGCTGGGCGAGTACGCGGCCGACGGGTCGATCCAGTCGTTCGCGCCGTACCTGAAGGGATCGTACGCGGGACTGGAGAAGTGGCTGTATCCGATCGCGCTGCAGGGCGGCGAGTACAACGGGACGCTGTACGCGCTGCCGATGTCGATGAACTCCTGGGCGCTGTACTACAACAAGTCAATGCTGAAGGCGGCGGGCATCACCTCGCCGCCGACCACGCTCGCGCAGCTCTACACGGACCAGGCCAAGGAGTGGAAGATCTCCAGCAGCAAGCTGGAGCAGATCGGCTTCTACCCGCTCTACGAGTCGGCCGGCTCGGCCTTCGAGTACTTCGGCAGCTTCTTCGGCGCGGTCAACTGCTTCAGCTCGGCCGGCCAGTACGACCTCGCGGGCTGCCCGGCGGCCAAGTCCGAGGCGAACTTCCTGGCCCAGTACGACACGTACCCGTACTCGCAGGTCGACGCCATGGAGACCGCGTACGGCTCGGTGGCCGGCGGCGACGACGACGCGTTCGTGGCGGGCAAGGAAGGCTTCAACATGGACGGGCCGTGGGAGGGTGCGCAGAACATCCCGGTCACGAACCCGTCGATGGACCACAACTTCGGCGTCGTGCCGTTCCCGAACTCGGTGGGCGGCCCGAGCACGTTCGGCCAGGGCAACTTCAACATCATCCCCAAGGGCGCGGCGCACCCCAAGCAGGCCTTCGAGTTCATCGCCTGGCTGGCCGGCTACGGCAACGAGGCGTTCAACTCGCAGATCGACCCCAAGGGCGGCTGGATGCCGGCCTCGCCCTCGGTCGTCTCGCAGCCGGCCTACCAGGCCTGGCTCAAGGCCAACCCGTGGCTTGACGTGTTCGTCGAGCAGATGTCGAGCCCGCGGTCGGTCACGCCCAAGCTCACCAAGACCGAGTCGGAGTTCCTGACCGCCGAGGCGACGGCGGCCGAGGACATCGCCGTGCACACGATGACACCGCAGCAGGCGCTGGCCTACATCGATCAGCAGGCCAACAGCGGCGCGGGCGGCTGACGAGCGGAAGGGGCAGAGGTAGGCATGCAGGCAGCAACGAGACCGGCGGCCACACGCGCCCGCGCGCCGCGCTCATCCCGGGTGCGCCGGCTGCGGGCCGGGCTGCTGTTCGTGAGCCCCTGGATCGTGGGGTACTGCGTGTTCTACCTCTACCCGTTCCTGGCAACCTTCTACTACAGCCTGACCAGGTTCACCGGGATCGGGAACCCGGTGTTCACCGGGCTGGCCAACTATTCGGGGCTGCTGCACGACGCGATGTTCCGCACCGCGCTGTTCAACACGGCCTACTACACGATCATCGAGGTGCCGTTCTCGACCGCTGTCGCGCTCGGGCTGGCGCTGCTGCTGAACATGAACGTGCGCGGCCGGGCGGTCTACCGCACGCTGTTCTACATCCCGTCGATCGTGCCCGTGGTCGCCTCGTCGCTGATCTTTGTGTGGATCTTCCAGCCGTCGTTCGGGATCGTGAACTCGCTGCTCTCCGACATCCACGTCACGGGCCCGGCGTGGTTCTTCTCGATCGCATGGTCCAAGCCGACCTTCATCCTGCTCGGGCTGTGGGGCGTCGGCCAGCCGATGGTGATCTACCTGGCGGCGCTGCAGGGGGTGCCGAAGGAGCTGTACGAGGTGGCCGCCCTCGAGGGGGTCGGGGCGTGGTCGCGGCTGCGCCACGTGACGATCCCGATGATCAGCCCGGTCATCCTGTTCAACGTGATCCTGTCCCTGGTGCTGTCGATCCAGTACTTCACCCAGGCCCAGGTGATCGAGAGCCCGCCGGGCAGCCCGGGCACGTCGACGATGTTCTACGTGACGTACTACTACCAGCAAGCCTTCCAGGATCTGCATTTCGGGTACGCGTCGGCGATGGCGTTCCTGCTCTTCATCGCCGTCCTCATCATCACCGTCGTGCTGCTGAGAACCTCGTCACGGTGGGTGTACTACGAGAACGAGAACAGGTGAGCGGCGATGCAGACCGTTCACGCACGGGTAACCTCCCGCCAGGCCGCGCAGCAACCCGGGCAGCCGCCCCGCCGGCGCCGGGCCCGCCGGGCCCTGGGCGCCAGCGTGAGCAAGCACGCCGTGCTGATCGTGCTGTCGGCCATGTTCGCGCTGCCCCTGGTGTGGATGGTCGGCACGTCGTTCAAGACGGCTCGCCAAGCGCTCGTGCTGCCCGTTGTCTGGTGGCCGCACCCGTTCCTGTGGGGCAACTACCCGGATCTGTTCGCCGCGCTGCCGTACTTCAGGTTCTTCCTCAACACGTTCCTGTACGCCGGGATCACGATCGTGGGGGTCTGCGTCTCGAGCAGCCTGGTGGCCTACGGCTTCTCCCGGCTGCGCTGGCCGGGCCGGGACGCGGTGTTCTACGTGATGCTGATGACGCTGATCCTGCCGTTCGTGTGCACGCTGATCCCGTTGTTCGTGATGTACAAGCGGTTCGGCTGGGACGGCAGCTACCTGCCGCTGGAGGTGCCCACGTTCTTCGGCAGCTCGGTGTTCAGCACGTTTCTGCTGCGGCAGTTCTTCATGACGATCCCGCAGTCGTACTCGGAGGCCGCGCGCATCGACGGCGCCAGCGAGTTCTACATCTACTGGCGGATCATCCTGCCCCTGGCCAAGCCGGCCATCGCGGCCGTCATCTTGTTCCAGTTCGTGTACTGCTGGAACGACTACCTGGGGCCGCTGGTGTACATCAGCAACCAGAACTCCTACCCGCTGTCGCTGGGGCTCGCGCTGATCCTCGGCGACTACACGACGAACTGGGCCTGGGTCATGGCGGGCGCCACCGCGGCGACCGCCCCGATCGTGATCCTGTTCTTCCTCACCCAGCGCACGTTCGTCCAGGGAATCGCGCTCACCGGCACGAAGGGATGACGCCATGACCAGCGGTATCTTCGGGACCAGGATCATGGCCTGGCTGACCACGCTGTGCAACGTGCTGCTGCTGAACCTGGCCCTGATCGTGGCGTCGCTGCCGCTGCTCACCGCGCCCGCCGCGGTCAGCGCGGCGTCGGCCACGCTGGACCGGTGGCGGAACGAGGGAGAGGACCAGCTCGTCCGCGAGTTCCTCAGCCAGTTCCGTGACCGGTGGTCGCTGCGGACCGCGCTGGGCGCCGGCATCCCGATGGCGGCCGTGCTGGTCGGCCTCGCCGAGATCCGCCACTTCGTGCGCGAGCCGACCGTGGCCGGGCATGTCGGGCTTGCGCTCGGCGCCGGGGCGCTGCTGATCACGCTGGCCGCGCTCGGCTACCTGTTCCAGCTCATGGCCGACCAGCCCGGCCTGGCTCCGGTGGAGCTGTGGTCGCTGTCGGCTCGCCTGGGGGTCAGGAACCTGCTGGTCGCCGGGCCGCTGTCGGCGATCCCGGTCGCCGGCACAGCGATCCTCGCCGGGCAGGACCCCACCGTGCTGCTGCTGGGCCTGCCGGTCTTCCTGCTTTACGCGCTGAAGCTGATCGCTCGGCCGGGCCTGCGCCGGGCAGCCCTGCGGTACGACGGTTAGCCGGCCGGCTCTTTCGCGAGCCATTCCTCGACATCGCCGGCCGTGCGGGGCAGCGCCCCGCTCAGCAGCTCATACCCACCGCGCGTGACCAGGACGTCGTCCTCGATGCGGACGCCCAGCCCGCGCAGCGCCGCGGGAGCGAGCTCGTCGTACCGCTGGAAGTACAGGCCCGGCTCGACGGTCAGCACGTTACCGGGGCGCAGCACACCGTCGATGTAGGACTCCGCTGGGGCATCGCCGCCGTCGTGCACGTCAAGCCCGAGCATGTGCCCGGGCGCGCACAGCGTCCAGCGGCGGTGCAGCCCGCAGTCCTCGCGCAGCGACTCGGTCGCGCTGACCGGCAGCACGCCAAGCTGCTGCAGGCCGGCGGCGAGAACCTGCGCGATCGCCCGGTGATAGCCGCGAAACGGCTTGCCCGGACCGATCTCGGCGAGCGCCGCCTGCTGCGCGGCCAGCACGATCTCGTAGACCTCCCGCTGCGCCGCGCTGAACCTGCCGGACACCGGCAGGGTGCGGGTGATGTCGGCGGTATACAGCGTCCCGGTCTCGGCGCCCGCGTCGAGCACGATCAGCTCGCCCGGGCGCAGCGGCCCGTCGTTGCTGGTCCAGTGCAAGATCGTGGCGTGCCAGCCGGCCGCGGCGATCGTCGGGTAGCCGGGGCCACCCCCGCCCGCCCGGGCCCGGTGCGCGAACGCGGTCTCCACCTCCCGCTCGCCGGCCGGCGCCCCC
>JASHOI010000438.1 GCA_030041195.1 Streptosporangiaceae bacterium
GCCGACGCGGCGGCCACGCGCGCCAGCGGCCAGGTGAGCGCGAGCGCCGCGCCGATGAGCAGGCCGCTGGCATGGGTGTCGGTCCCGTAGTAGACGAACGAGGGATCCGAGCCCGGCACGTAGACCGCCGCCATCGTGGCCGCCGACGCCGCGGCGCCGGCCCACGCGATCGCGGCGCGCAGCCACCGGCGCCGCAACCTGATCACCGCGACGGCCAGGACCAGCGGCCAGACCAGGTAGAACTGCTCCTCAACCGCGAGCGACCACAGGTGCTGCAGCGGGGGAGGCGGCCCGAAGACCGAGAAGTACGACTGGTGCGCCACGGCCTGCGACCAGTTGCTGCTGAAGGTCACGGCGCCGAGCAGCGCGCGCCGCAGGCTGCCCAGCTGGTCGGGCTCAACGAGGGTCACGGCCGCGGTGACCGTCACCAGGACGAGGGCCAGGGCGGGCAGCAGCCTCCGCGCCCTCCGCGCCCAGAAGCCGCGCAGGTCAAGCCGCCCTCGCCGGCCGAATTGAGCGACGAGAAGGTCGGTAATGAGGTAGCCGCTGAGGACAAAGAACACATCGACGCCGAGAAACCCGCCCGGTATCCAGGGGAGTCCCTCGTGAAATGCCATAACGGCCAGCACCGCGAGCGCGCGCACGCCGTCCAGGCCGCGCAGTCGCGCGCGGCGGCCCGCCGCGGCCGGTGCCGGGCCTTCCCGGGTCTCCCCACGCCGGGCGCCCGGGCCCTCGTTCCGCCCGTCCGCGGGCGCCCCAGCGGGCGCGCCCGCGCGCGTAAATGCGGTCATCCGTGATCGCTCCCCGTGACAGCTGCTGGCCGTCTTCCGCGTGGCGCATTTGCCGGCCGCGGCGCCAATCTCAGCGCCGGGCCAGAAAGGCTGTGGACCATTCGCGGCCATTCAAGCGCTGGGACAGTGCTGTCTTTGCCGCACGCCGCCCCCTGGAAACGCGGCGATGGTAATAAAAGCGGGCGGCTTTGCTATAGGTTTGGTCGCGGATTTGGCTGCTGATCGGCGGTGACCATTAGCTGGTCATCGGCGAACCGGACGGTCAGCTTCTCGTCCGGCGCCACCTCGGCGGCGCGGCGTACCACGCTGGAGTCGCCGTGCTGCACGATCGCGTAGCCGCGGCCGAGCGTTGCCGCTGGTGACAGGGCGAGCAGCCGGGCCCGGGTGTGGGTCACGTCGTCGCTCGCGCGGTCCAGGCTCGCGGAAAGGCAGCGACGTGCCCGGTGCGTCAGTGCGCTCACGACTTCCTGCTGCCTTTCGATTTCGCGCACCGGATTGGCGAGCGCTGGCCTGGATTTAATGGCCGCCAGCCAGGACATCTCCCGGTCCAGCCTGCCCGCAAGGCACCTGCGAGCGCGGGTGCGCATCTGGGTTATGAGCGCAAGCTGCTCGCCGACGTCGGGCACCACCCGCCGGGCGGCATCGGTCGGTGTCGACGCGCGCATGTCGGCGACATAGTCGAGGATCGGCGCGTCCTGCTCGTGCCCGATCGCGCTGACCACCGGTGTCCGGCACGCCGCCACGGCCCTGACCAGCGTCTCGTCGGAGAACGGCAGCAGGTCCTCGATCGACCCTCCGCCGCGGGCCACGATGATCACGTCGACGGCCGGGTCGGCGTCGAGTCGCTGCAGCGCCGCGACGATCTCTTCGACGGCATAAGGACCCTGCACCGCGACCTGCTCGACCCGGAACCGTACCGCCGGCCAGCGCAGGGCCGCGTTCTTGAGCACGTCCCGCTCGGCCGCCGAGTCACGTCCGCAGATGAGGCCCACCATTGCGGGCAGGAACGGCAGCGGCCGCTTGCGTTCGGCAGCGAACAGTCCCTCGGCGGCCAGGGAGCGGCGCAGCCGCTCCAGCCTGGCCAGCAGCTCGCCGATGCCGACCGCGCGGATCTCCAGCGCGGTGAGCGAGAACGAGCCCCTGCCGACGTTGAAGTCGGGCCGGGCCCAGATGACCACCCGGGCTCCCTCGGCGGGCGGCGGGTCGTTGGCGTCGAAGACCGCCCGGGTGCAGACCACGCGCGCGGAGACGGCGGCAACGGGGTCGCGCAGGGTCAGGAACACGGCGCCGCCCCGGCGGTTCAGCTCCGCGATCTGGCCCTCGACCCACACCCGCCCGAGGCGGCCGACCCACTCCCCGACCATCCGCAGCACGGTGCGGACCGGGACCGGCGACTCCGGGGTGGTCTCCAGCGGCATGCGTGTGTCAGGCTCCGTCGCTCTCCAGCTTCGCGATCCGGCGCTCGAACATCGTGAGCAGCTCGGTCCGGCCCGCGTTGGCCTTCTCGTAGTCAAGCAGCATCCGCACCTGGGCGGGATCCAGATTCCGCAGCCGGGCGCGCAGCGAGGGAACGGTCAGGTTGTCATAGTTCGGCACCGGCAGCGAGGCTTCTGGGATAACGGCCGGTTCCGCCGTCGCTTGCCCCGATACGACGGCAGCCGCGCCCTCGCCGGCCTCAGCCGCGACGGCGGTCTCGGCTGCTGCCCCGCTGGTCACGGGCGTCCCGGCTGCCTCGCTGGCCACGGGCGTCCCGGCTGGCTCACTGCTCACGACGGTGGCGGGGTTGGCCTCGGAGGCACCCTCGTCACGGAGCACCCTGACGTTCCCGGTCTCGTCGAGGGACCGCCACCTGGTCTCGTCCTTCACCGTGGTCGTGGCGGCCTGGCTGCCCGGTTCGGCGGAGCCGGACCGGGGCCGGTCCGGCTCCGCCGCCCGGCTGCTCTTTATGCGGTCGGCGACCAGCAACACCTGGCCGATACCGGAGAACACGGCCCGCAAGGCCTGCGCAGGAGCTTCCTTGACGCGTTCACTGACCTGCTGCGGGATACGCATAGTGATCTTCTCCCTCTGGCGTGTCCGGTAACCCCTCGCTTACGGCAGCGTGGCGGCGGAGTTACGGTGACGGCACATGACGCCTGCGAGATGATTCTCGTCATTTAGCACGCCTGCGCAATAGCGAGACCACGATGTGTTGCCAATTTGAGCGATCAAGCGTGCACTCCGGCGCACTTGAAGAATCTGCGACGGGTTCACCTACGATGGGTGTCATGCCCACCCGACGTGTCCTGCTCGCGAAGCCCCGCGGCTACTGTGCGGGAGTCGACCGTGCGGTGCAAACTGTCGAGAAAGCGCTGGAACGCTACGGATCCCCCGTCTACGTCCGCAAGCAGATCGTGCACAACACGCACGTGGTGCACGAGCTGGAGCAGCGCGGCGCGGTCTTCGTGGAGGAGGCCGAGGAGGTTCCCGAGGGCGCGGTCGTCGTCTTCTCGGCGCACGGGGTGGCGCCGCAGGTCCGCGAGGAGGCCGCCAAGCGCGGGCTGCACATCATCGACGCCACCTGCCCGCTGGTCACCAAGGTGCACAGCGAGGCCAAGCGGTTCGCGGCCCAGGACTACGACATCCTGCTGATCGGGCACGAGGGCCACGAGGAGGTTGTCGGCACCACCGGTGAGGCACCGGCGCGGATCCACCTGGTGGACGGGCCGGAGGGCAGCGCGAGCATCAACATCCGTGACCCAGCAAAGGTGGCCTGGCTGTCCCAGACCACGCTGTCGGTCGACGAGACGAACGAGACGGTGTCCGTGCTTCGCGAGCGCTTCCCGATGCTGCTCGACCCGCCGAGCGACGACATCTGCTACGCCACGCAGAACCGCCAGGCAGCCGTGAAGCAGATCGCGGCGGAGGCCGACCTGATCATCGTCGTCGGGTCGCGGAACTCGTCCAACTCGGTCCGCCTCGTTGAGGTGGCGCTCGACGCGGGCGCGGCCGCCGCCTACCTCGTTGACGACGCCTCGGACATCGATCCTTCCTGGCTGGACGGCGTCGCGACGGTCGGCGTGACCAGCGGCGCCTCGGTGCCCGAGGACCTCGTGTCCGGGGTGGTCGGCTGGCTCGCCGAGCAGGGGTTCGGCACCGTCGAAGAAGTAGAGGCGGTGCC
>JASHOI010000439.1 GCA_030041195.1 Streptosporangiaceae bacterium
TACGGCATCGGCCTGACCGGCGTTCCGATCATCAACGTCAACAACAACTGCTCGACCGGCTCGTCCGCGCTGTTCCTCGCGCGCCAGGCGGTGGCCAGCGGCATGGCGGACTGCGTGCTCGCCCTCGGCTTCGAGCAGATGGTGCCCGGGGCGCTCGGCTCGTCCTTCCCCGAGAGGGTCAGCCCGCTGTTCCGGCACGAGGCCGTGGAGCGTGAGGTCCAGGGGATCGACCCGGCCGCGCCGCACGCGGCCCAGCTGTTCGGCGGCGCCGGCCAGGCCTACGCGGACGAGTACGGCATGGACCCGTCGCTGTTCGCGCAGATCTCGGTGAAGGCACGCAAGCACGCGGCCAACAACCCGTACGCGGTCTTCCGCGACCCGGTCACGGTCGAGCAGGTGCTGGACTCCCCGGTGATCTACGGCCCGCTGACCCGGCTCCAGTGCTGCCCGCCCACCTGCGGCGCGGCCGCGGCCGTCGTGTGCTCCCCCGAGTACGCACGCCGGCACGGCCTGGACGGCAGCGTCGCGATCAGGGCCCAGGCGATGACCACCGACACCGCCGCCAGTTTCGAGCGTGACATGCGGAAGGTTGTCGGCTACGACATGGCCGTCGACGCGTCCCGCCAGGTCTACGAGGCGTCCGGCATCGGCCCCGAGGACATCCGGGTGGTTGAGCTGCACGACTGCTTCACCACCAACGAGCTGCTCACTTACGAGGCTCTCGGCCTGACCCCGGAGGGCACCGCCGAGAAGTTCGTGCTGGACGGCGACAACACCTATGGCGGGCGCGTGGTCACGAACCCCTCCGGCGGCCTGCTGTCGAAGGGTCACCCACTCGGCGCGACCGGCCTCGCGCAAACCGCCGAGCTCGTCTGGCAGCTGCGCGGCCAGGCCGGGCCGCGGCAGGTGGACGACGTCAGCGTCGCGCTGCAGCACAACCTCGGGCTCGGCGGCGCCTGCGTCGTGACCATGTACGAGAGGGTCGCCGCCTGACCCGCCCGCACTCACGGACAAGGACGCATCGCATGGGAAAGCTGGACGGCAAGATCGCCATCGTCTCCGGCGCGGGGCGCGGCATCGGCCGCTCGATCGCCCTCAAGCTCGCCGCCGAGGGCGCCAGCGTGGTCGTTAACGACCTCGACGCCTCACCCGCCGGCGAGGTGGTGAACGAGATCACCGGCGCCGGCGGCAGCGCGGTCGCGTGCCCGGGCAGCGTGAGCGCCCCGGACTTCGGCGAGCGCTTCGTCGGCGCGGCCACCCAGCACTTCGGCGGGCTCGACATCATCATCAACAACGCCGGCTACACGTGGGACACGGTCATCCAGAAGATGGGCGACGAGCAGTGGGACGCGATCCTCGACGTCCACCTCAAGGCGCCGTTCCGGATCCTGCGCGCGGCCCAGCCGGTGATCAGCAAGGCCGCGAAGGCGGAGGCCGCGCAGGGCCTGGAGATACACCGCAAGGTGGTGAACATCTCGTCGGTCGCTGGGCTGTACGGCAACGCGGGCCAGGTCAATTACTCGTCGGCCAAGGCCGGCATCGTCGGCCTGACCCGCACGCTGGCCAAGGAGTGGGGCCGCTACAAGGTCAACGTCAACGCGGTCGCGTTCGGCTTCATCGAGACGCGGCTGACCGCCGCGAGCGCCGACGGCAGCGCCACGATCGACATCGAGGGCCGTGAGATCAAGGTGGGCGTCAACCCGGCGCTGCTGGAGATGGCGAAGCACATGATCCCGCTCGGCCGCCCGGGCACGCCGGACGAGGCCGCGGGCTCGGTCGTGATGCTCACGTACCCGGAGGCCGACTACGTGAGCGGCCAGGTCCTGGTCACTGGCGGCGGCTTCGAGTCATGAGCGCGGCGCCCGGCGGCTACGTCTCGGCGTGGAAGGACGACGAGGTCCTCGCGCCCGGCGAGGTCGCTGACAAGTTCGCCGTCCGCTCCCTCCGGTAGCCAGCGGGCGGGCGTGATGACCGGCAGCGAACCCGCGGGCCCGCTGGTGACGAGCCGGGCCGACGGACCGGTCACCGTGGTCTCGCTGGCCCGGCCGGGCCGGCTCAACGCGCTGACCGCGCCGCTGCTGACCGCGCTGCGCGACGAACTGCTCAGGACTGGTGACAACGCCGCGTGCCGGGTGGTCGTCCTGACCGGCGAGGGCACGTCGTTCTGCAGCGGCATGGATCTCGACGCCGGGATCACCGACGACAGCCACGGCGACCCGGCCCAGAACGGCCTGGCCGGCCTTCATGCGGGCGTGGCCGTCATCGTCGCGCTGCGCGAGATCCGCCAGCCGGTGATCGCGGCGGTGCGCGGCAACGCCGTGGGCGCGGGCTTCGCCCTGGCCGCCGCCTGCGACCTGCGGATCGTCGCGCCGGATGTGCGCTTCTCCGCGCCGTTCGTGCGGCTCGGTGTCAGCGCCGGTGACCTGGGACTGTCCTGGTTCCTGCCGCGGATCGCCGGCTGGGGGCGGGCGGCCGAGGTGTTCTACCGCGCGGCTGCCGTTGACGCCGAGGCGGCCGTTGCGGCCGGGCTGGCCAGCGAGATCGCCGACGATCCGCTGGCCCGGGCGGTCGAGGTGGCCACGGAGATCGGCGCACAGCCCGGCTACGGCGTGGCCGCCACCAAGGAGCTTCTGAACGCCACCTGGTCGTCCAGCCTGCGCGATCACCTCGCGTCCGAGGCCCGGGCGCAGGTGCTCGGCCTGCTGACCGACGACCACCGCGCCGCGCTCGACGCACAGCGCAGCGCTATGTCCCGGCGCAGCGGGCTGTCCCGGCGTCCTGGATAGGAGTCACCATGTACCTGACCCAGCCCCTGCACCGCGCGGTGCAGCAGATGCCCGACGCCACCTACTCGGTGTACCGCGACCGCACGCTCAGCAACCGGCAGGTCTGCGACCGCGTTGCCCGGATCGCCGGCGGGCTGCACGCGCGAGGCGTGGCCAGGGACGCCCGGGTCGGGCTGCTGTCGCCGAACACCGACACGTTCTTCCATGTCTGCCTGGCGATCGCGTGGGCCGATGCCGTGGTGGTGCCGCTCAACACCCGGTGGACCGTCAAGGAGATCGCTGCCCAGGCTGCGGGAGATCATCTGCAGCGGGGACGGGCCCGTCCCGGACGGGCTCACGGCCTGGCGGACCTGCTCGGCGCGGGCCCGGTCGAGGATGCGCACCGCCAGGGTGAGGCGCTGGCCGGGATCTTCTACACCGGCGGCACCACCGGCTCGCCCAAGGGTGTCATGCTCAGCCATCGCGGCATCTTCCTGTCCGCGATCGGCAGCACGGCCGCCCTCTCGCGGGTGCCGCACGACGGCGCGACGCTGCTGGTGGCGCCCGCCTTCCAGCTGGCCGGTTTCGCCATCTGGGTGCAGGGCATGGTGCTGCGGATGACCGCCGTGCCCATGCCGCTGAGCAGGTTTTAAAAGATCTAGGAGGCTCGTGTGTAAATACCGCACTTAATCCTCCTAGATCATTAAAATCGAACATCCGAGCGGATCCCGGCTGGGGCGGCTGGTGCTGGCGGGGCTGGTGGTACAGCGCGGAACGTCTCAGGTGCGCGCCATGCGCCGACGACCCCGGCACGCCGCTATCCCCAACGCCCCAGCACCCCGTCAAGGACGCGGCATTGCGTCCTGTTATGTCGTCGGCACTGCGACACCAGCAGCCAGGCGTGCGTGCCGCCCTGGATGCCGGATATGCCGGGTTCTGGAGGGCTGGGACCCCGATGCTTCGATGCGGTTGACTGCGCCGCGGGAGCGGTGCGACACTCAGGCCATACTCGGTATGCAATACCCGGTATGGAGGTGGGTGCATGTCGGTTCGGCACAGCCTGCTGGTGCTCCTGGACGCCGGGCCGATGCACGGCTACGGGCTCAAGACCGAGTTCGAGGCGGCGACCGGGGACGTGTGGCCGCTCAACGTCGGGCAGGTCTACACGACGCTGGCGCGCCTGGAACGGGACGGGCTGGTCTCAACCGAGACCGAGGCCGACGGCCAGAAGGTTTACGCGATCACCGAGGCCGGCCGGAACGAGGTGCGGCGGTGGTTCGAGACGCCGGTGGCTCGGGAGGTGGTGCCGCGCCAGGAACTGGCGATCAAGCTGGTCTTCGCGATGCGCTCGGCCTCGGCGGACGTCGCCGACGTGGTGCAGCGACAGCGCGTGGCCACGATGCGGTCGCTGCAGGAGGTCACCCGGCTCAAGGCCGATGCCGAGGCCGACGGTGACCTGGCCTGGCTGCTGATGCTCGACGCGCTCGTGTTCCAGGCCGAGGCCGAGGCGCGCTGGCTCGACTTGTGCGAGGCACGGCTGGCCAGAGAGCGCGGGCAGCGCGCCACGCCGCTGCCGCGTGCCGGCGCCGCGGCGCCGCGGCCGATCGCGGAGCGGAGCAGCTGATGCCGATTCTCGAGATAGACCGGGCCGGGCGGGTCTTCGGGTCCCGGGAGGCCCGGGTGGTGGCGCTGGATAACGTGTCGCTTCGCGTCGGGCACGGCGAGTTCGTCGCGGTCATGGGGCCGAGCGGCTCGGGCAAGTCGACGCTGCTGCACCTGGCGGGCGGCCTGGACAGGCCCACGTCGGGCCGCGTGCTGCTGAACGGCCGGGACCTGGCCGGCATGAGTGCCGCCGATCTGGCGCTGACCCTGCGGCACGAGATCGGCTTTGTGTTCCAGGGGCTGAACCTGCTGCCCACGCTCAGCGCGGCCGAGAACGTGGCGCTGCCGCTCGAACTGGATGGCGTCAGGCCGAGGGCCGCGATGTCGGCCGCCAGGAGCCTGCTCGACTCGGTTGGCCTGGGCGCTGTGGCCGACAGGTTCCCCGGCCGGCTGTCCGGCGGCGAGCAACAGCGGGTGGCGATCGCCAGGGCGGTCACCGGCGGCCGGACGCTGCTGCTGGCCGACGAGCCCACCGGGGCGCTCGACACGGTCAGCGGTGAGGCGGTGATGGGCCTGCTGCGCCAGCGGTGCACCGCGGGCTGCGCGGTCGTCCTGATCACTCACGACATGCGGCACGCCGCCTGGGCCGACCGGGTGATCTTCCTGCGCGACGGACGGGTCGTTGACGAGGCGGCACCGCCCGCCGGCCCCGAGTTCCTGCTGCGGCCGGCGTGAGCGCGCTCGGCCGCAAGGCATGGGGGGACCTGGTGCAGCACCGGGCCCGCACGTTGCTGACCATGTTCACCTTGAGCCTGGCCGTGGCCAGCCTGGCCACGCTCGCCGTGCCGCGTCTCATGGACCGCGCGATGGACCGTCAGGTCGCAGCAGACCGGCTCTTCGACGTCGCGTTCGGTATCCATGACCTGGTGCTCACCCCGGCCGAGTTCGGTGCGCTCGGGCGCCTGCCCGACGTCGCCGCGGTCGGGGCCGACGTCAGGTTCCCGACCCAGGTGACCGCGGGCACCCGCAGACAGGCGGTCGTGCTGTGGGGCATCGACCTGGCCACCCAGCCGGTGGACGCCATTCACCTGGTCACCGGGCGCCTGCCGCGCTCCGGCGAGGTCCTGGCCGACGCGGCAAACGCCAGCGCCACCGACCTGCCGATCGGCGTAGGCACGCGGATCGAGGCCCGCGACAGCGACGGCGCGCAGACGGTGCTGCGCGTCAGCGGCACCGCAACCGGGCTGGCCACCAGCCCAAGCCCGGCCGGGGCGAGCACCCCGGTGTTCTACGCCAGCGAGGCCACCGTGCGGTCACTGGCGGGGCTGCGCGGGGTCAACTTCCTGGCGTTCCGCCTGTCCGACAACACGCCGGGCACCGAAGCGAGCCTGGTCGCCGCGGTTCGCCGCTACCTGGAGAATCTGACCGGGACCGAGCCGTTCGTGAGCTTGCCCGCAACCCGCGGCCAGGGCGTGTGGCCGGAGCGGTCCTTTTTCGATCACGTGATCGCGCTCTTCAACGTCATCACGCTGCTCGCCATCTGCTGCGCCCTGTTGCTGATCGCGGCCACGATGAACACGCTCATCGCCGAGCAGGCCGGCCAGATCGCCATCCTCAAGTCGCTGGGCGCGCGGCGGCATCAGATCGCGGGCGTCGTGCTGCGCACCGCGGGGCTGCTGGGCGGGGCCGGGGCGATCATCGGCACGGGGCTCGGCATCGCGATCTCCTACGTGATGACCAGCTACTTCGCCGCGACACTGTTCAACGTGCGGGCCGGGTTCGCGATCTCGGCGCCGGTCGTCGCGGCCAGCCTCGTGCTAGGCCCGGGGCTGGCCGTGGCCGCGTCCCTGCCCGGCCTGCGGCGCGCGCTGCGGCGGCCGGTGGCCGAGACCCTCGCCGACAGGGGGACCGACGGCTACGGAAACGGCCGGCTGGAGCGGCTGCTGGCGCGCGCCCGGCTGCTGTCCGGGCCGGCCCGCATGGGAGTGCGCAACGCGCTCCGGCAGAAACGGCGCAGCGCGGCCACGGTCGCGCAGGTCGCTGTCGCGACCGGGCTCGCTCTGGCGTTGTTCGCGTCCGGCCGGTCTCTGGACATCGGCGTCAGCCAGGTGTTCGCGACCTTCCACTACACGATCGCGGTCGACGCGGGCAACGGGTCACCGCTGCTCGGCAGCCGGGCGCAGGCGATCGCGGCCGCGACGCCGGGCGTCACCAGGGCCGAGCCGGTCGTGGAGGCCGCCGTGGACTACCACGGTGTCGGCTACCCGGCGCTGGGCCTCGGCCCCGATCCGCTGTACCAGTACCGGCTCAGCGCTGGTCGCTGGTTCACCGCCGCCGACGCCTCGGCGAAGCTACCCGGGGTGGTCCTCGGGCCCGCGGTGGCGAGGGCCGCTCGCGCAAGCATCGGCCAGACGATCAGCCTCGGCACGGCGGCCGGCCCGATCGCCGTCAGGGTCGTCGGCGTCGACACCGGTCAGAACAACGACGGCGGCATGGTCTACTTCCCCCTGGCGGCGCTGCAGCGGCTCACCGGAAAGGGCCAAGCGAGCAACGCGCTGTGGCTCGCTACGAGCAGCAGCAGTCACGCCGTGATCGACCGAACGGCCAACGCGGTCGCCGGCCGGCTGGTGGCAGCCGGCTACCCGGTCGCCGTCCAGGAGACGTACGTGATCGAGGCCGACAACGACGCGATCGACGGCACGGTCCTGGACATCATCGAGGTGCTCGGACTGCTGGTCCTGGCCATCGCGCTGATGGGCCTCGTCAGCGCCCTCACCATGGGCGTCATCGAGCGGACCAGGGAGATCGGCATCGTGCGCTGCCTCGGCGCCCGGGCGGGCCAGGTCCGGCGGGTGTTCAGCGCCGAGGGGGTGCTGCTTGCCACCGCCGGCTGGGCGTTCGGCATCCCCGTGGGCTGGCTGATCTACGAGGGGCTGCTCGCGTTCGTCAAGCACGACTTCGGCGTTCAGGCGCCGGTGGTGTACCCGGCGATCGCCCCGCCGGTCGCGCTCGTCGCCGTCGTCGCGGTCACGCTCCTGGTCATCAGGCCGCCGCTGCGCCGGGCCACCAGGATCCAGGCCGGCGTCGCGCTCCGCTACGAGTGACGCGGCCGCGGCGTGCCACCGCCGCGATGCCCGGCGCTCAGACCGGCGGCACGCGGACGCTGATCACGGCGGACTGGCCGTCCCTGACGTGCTCGAGCGCCCGCCGGAGCGTCACCGGCAGCAGGTCGGCCGCGGTCACCGTGCGCGCGTACGCGCCGCCCGCGGCGGCCGCGACGCCCGCCAGGTCGGCGCCCGGCTGGAAGCTGGCGGCGAACCCGCCGCTGGCGACGTTCCCCTCCGGGTGCACGGCCAGCGTGGACAGCGACGGCGCCTTCCAGCCCTCGTTGTCGAAGATGACGGTCAGCGACGGCGCCTGGTACCTGCGCGCCATCCACTGCGCCGACGAGGGCACGCCGAACAGGTAAGAGCCGTCCCCGACCAGGCTCACCACGGTGCGCTCCGGAGCGGCAAGCTTGGCGCCGACGGCCGCGCCGCCGGACCAGCCGAGCGACCCGCCGCCACTGCCGATGAGCGAGCCGGGGCGGCTGGCCCGCAGGTGCTCGCTGACAACGTGGTAGTTGCTGATGGCCTCGGTGAGCACCAGCGCGTCGGGCCCGGCGGCGTCCCGCACGCAGGCCACGAGGTACTCGGGCGTGATCGTGCCGTCGGCGCCGGGGCGCTCCTGCCGCGCCCACCGGGCACGCTGCGCGTCGTGTTCGGCGCGGACCCGGGCCGCGCGGGCCTGAACGGCTGCGCCGTCGAGCCGCCCGGCCGCGAGCCGGGCCGAAAGCTGCCGCAGCGCGGTCGCGAGATCCGCGAGCGCGTACCGGCTGGCCGGCACGTGCCACAGCGGCAGCTGAGCCTTGAGCGGGTCCACGTCGATGACGTAGAGCCGGGCCGAGCGGTCCGGCCGGTTGTGGCTCGGGATCCACGGCACGTCGCTGCCGAGCACGAGGATCACGTCGGCGCCGGCCAGCACGGGATTCTGCTCCGGCGCGTTCCACTGGTAGCCGAGGTGCAGCGGGTGGTCGTCGGGGAAGTTGACCCGCATCGGCACCGACTCGATCACGCCGACGCCGGCCAGCTCGCACAGCCGGACGAGCTCGGGCACCGCGGCGGGGTCGCGGCCGAGGTAGGAGGTGACCACCAGCGGCGAGCGCGCGCCCGCGACCGCGGCGGCGATCTCGCCGGCGACCTCGTCCGTCAGCGCGGCTGGCGCAACCGGGTCCCACCAATCGCCCTGCGGCGGCTGCGGCGGCAGTTGCTCCTCGAGCACCTCGCGCGCTGCGGTCAGGTACACCGGCCCGGCCGGCTCGCTCCTGGCGATCTGCATCGCCCGGTGCACCAGCTGCTTCACGTTCCGGCCGGTGCGGATCTCGTGGTCGTACTTCGCGTATCCGCGGAGCATCCCGCGCTGGTCGGCGGTGTCCTGGAGCCAGTGGATGAACTCGCTGCGGGTCCCGGCGAGCTCGCCGTCCTGGGTCATCGGCGACAGGCCGGCGAAGATCAGTACCGGCACCCGCCCTCTCGATGCGTTGTGGATCGCGCCGCCAAGGTTCTGGGTGCCGCAGTCGGTGTGCACGATGACCACCTGCGGCTCGCCGCTCACCTGCGCGTACCCGTGCGCCGCGCTCAGCGCCACGCTCTCGTGCGGGCACAGGATCAGCTCGGGCAGCGAGTGCAGCGTTCCGGCCGCTTTCGCCAGCGCATAGGCCTCCATGATGCCGGTGTGGTCGCTGCCGAGGTTCGCGAACGCGTACCTGGCGCCCGCCTCGCGCATCGCCTCGAGCAGCGCCGTCGAAGTGGTGTAGTCCGAACCGGTCACGATGTCCTCTCCGCCCCCGTCTTCCCAACATAGGCCGGCCGCCGCCGGCCTAGATCGACATCCCCCCGTCCACGGTCAGCGTGGCCCCGGTGACGAACGAGCTCTCGTCGCTGGCCAGGAACAGCATCGCGCGGCCGATCTCCTCGGGAGCGGCGTGCCTGGCCAGCGGGATGAGGTCGTCAAAAATCGAGGCGGCGCGATCACGGTCGGCGCCGGTGGCCGCGACCTCGATGCGGTGCTGGAACTCGTTGTCGACCGGGCCCGGGTGGATCGTGTTCACCCGGATTCCGCGAGGGGCCACCTCCTTGGCCAGCGTCCGCATCAGCCCGACCAGCCCGTGCTTGGCGGTGGCGTAGGCGCAGATTCCCGCGTCCGAGGTCAGGCCGACCACGCTGGAGGTGATCACGATGCTGGCGCCCGACTCCAGGTAGGGCAGCGAGTACTTGCAGACCAGAAACGAGCCACGCACGTGCACGGCGAGGACCTGGTCGAACACCTCCTCCGGGTAATCGGCCACCGGGGCGATCACGCCGCTGATCCCCGCGTTGCTCACCACCACGTCAAGCCGGCCGAAAGCTTCCACGGCTCCTGCCACGGCGGCCTTGACCGCTGTCGAGTCGGTGACGTCCGCGACGGCCCAGATGGCGGCGTCGCCGAGCGAGTCGGCGCCAGCGCTCAGGTCCTCGGCGATCAAGCCGACCAGGCAGACCCTGGCGCCCTCGGCCACAAGCGCCCGGGCCGTGGCCATGCCGATACTGCCCTCGCCGCCGGTGATGATCGCGGCCTTGTCCTGCAACCGCCCTGAAGAGGCCATGGCGCCTATGCTCGCGCCCGGCCCGCCGCTCGTCTTGCACGCCAGCGCACGCCGCTTGACGCCCTGGGTACGCCGGGATACGCCGGCAGCGCCGGTCAGGCTGGCAGGTGCCGTCCGTCCGGCACGGCGAGCCCGTGGCTGGCCCGGTAGTCGCGCGGGCCGACGCCGTAGGTGGCCTTGAACACCCGGCTGAAGTGTGCCGGGTCCGGGTAGCCCCACCGCGCACCGACGGCGGCCACGGACCGTGTTACATAGTGCGGATCACGCAGGTCATGGCCGCAGTGGTCGAGGCGGCGCTGCCTGATCCAGCCGGCCACGGTGGTGCCGCTGGCGTGGAAGAGCTTGTGCAGCTGGCGCAGCGAGATGTGATGCGCGGCCGCGATCTGCGTGGGCGCCAGGTCCGCCTCGCCCAGGTGCTGCTCGATGAACGCGGTGATCTGCAGCATCAGCGCCCGGTGCGCGGTGTCGGGATCGGCCGGGATGGAGTCCAGCCGCTCGGCGAGCACGGTGCCGAGCAGGTCAACCACGTTGCCGGCCAGCCGCAGGCTGACGCCAAGGCCCCGGGTGTCGACCTCGTCCACCAGGCCGGCCACCCGGCACAGGAACGGGCCGATCAGCGCCGCCATGCCACCGGCTTCGCCGGTCAGCCTGGTCGCGGTGATCCCGGCGACCCGGGGCTGCGGCAGGCCGAGCATGTCCCTGGGGAAGATGAGCACGAGCATCCGGTGGTCGGTCAGCGCGAGCGTGTACGGGCGGTCGGTGTCATAGACGGCGAAGTCGCCCGGGTTGAGCGTCGCCTCCCTGCCGTCTTGGGCCAGCACCGCCGTGCCGCGCAGCTGAACGCCGATCTTGTAGCAGCCGGCCGGCGTCGCCTTGACCAGGCGGGCCGTCCTGCGGGCCGTGTGCCGCTCGGCCCGGACCTCGATGAGCCGCAGGCTGCCGAGCTCGCAGCCCCTGAGCCGGCCACGGAAGTCGGTCTCCCCGCGCGGGCTGGAGACCTCCAGCGGCACGAACGTGTCGGACAGCGCGTGCTTCCAGTAGTCGAAACGCTGGCCAGGCGGCAGGTCGAGTGTCCGCGCGAGATCCGGCATAACCGCCTACCTCCTTCGGCAGTAGACACTCTCCGCTCGCTTGGTCACGTAACGACAACACCGCATGATCAGTTGGGAAACACCCGTCTAGCTTGCGGGCGTATGCGCGGATGGTCAAGGGATGTGCCCGGTAGTGCAAGACCGCCGGCTCCGCACCGGCCGACAATGACGCGACCAGGGGGCTAAGACCTCACGTCCGGAGCGAACAATGACTGATTCTGCGGAAATCAGCAAGCGAAGCCAGCTGACCCGGCGCGGTTTCCTCGGTGCGACGGGCCTCGCTGTCGGCGGCGGCCTGGCCAGCCTGGCCGGATGCTCGAGCGCACTGAAGTCTTCGACCTCACCGAGTTCCACGTCGGGCGGAACAATAAAGATCGGGTTCATCAGCCCGGAGACCGGCGAGCTTTCGGTATTCACGCAGTCGAACGGATATGTGCTCAGCCAGGTACGTTCGGCACTCGCCAAGGGGCTGACGATCGGCGGCAAGAAGTACTCGGTGGACATTATCTCCGGGGACAGCCAGTCGTCGTCGGCGCGGGCGGCGACCGTCGCATCGCAGATGGTGCAGCAGGACTCGGTGGATTTCCTGCTCGCCACCGCGACGCCGGAGACCGTGATCCCGGTTTCGTCCCAGGCGGAGGCCTCGGGCGTGCCGTGCGTGCTGACGATCTGCCCGTGGGAGCAGTGGTACTACAAGAGCAACGGCAGCGCCAACACGTTCAAGTACTCCTACATGTACTTCCTCGGCACCCAGGAGGAGACCGACCTGTTCGCGTCGGTCTGGCAGACCGTGTCCACCGACCACGTGGTCGGCGGCTTGTGGCCGGACGACGTCGACGGCGCCGGGTTCCAGAAATACGTGACCGCGAAGGTGGACAGCCTGGGCTGGAAAGTCGTCCCGTCGGGTGCGTACACCGACGGGCTGTCGGACTTCACGCCGATCATCTCGAAGTTCAAGAGCGCCGACGTCCAGATCCTGCACGCGGTGCCGATCCCGCCCGACTTCATCACGTTCTGGCGGCAGGCACACGAGAACGGCTTCACCCCGAAGATCGCCTCGATCTCGAAGGCGCTGCTGTTCCCGAGTGCGGCGGACACCCTCGGATCGCTGGTGACGAACGTGATGTCGCCGCTGTGGTGGACCCCGCAGTTCCCGTACAAGTCCTCGCTCGACGGCATCACGGCGTCGGCCTTCGCGGCCGACTACAAGACGAGCACGGGGAACGAGTGGACCCAGCCGATGGGGTTCAACTACGCGGTCTTCGAGATCGCGGTCGCAGCGCTCAAGGCGTCCGGTGACCCGAAGGACCCGGACGCCGTCGCCAGCGCGCTGGGCAAGCTCAAGGGCCAGACCATCACCGGCGCCTATGACTTCGCCACCGGCCCCGTGCCGCACGTGTCCCAGGTTCCGGAACTGCTGGCGCAGTGGCGGCTGGTCTCCGGAAGCTACCAGCTCGTGGTCATCAACAACTCGCTGCTGCCCATCGTGCCGGTCGCGGGCTCACTAGAGCTGCTGTGAGCCCTGCGGCCCTGGAGGTCACCGACGTCGCGAAGAGCTACGGCTCGCTGCGCGTGCTGAGCTCGGTTTCGCTGGCCATCGTGGCCGGCGAGGCCGTCGGCGTCGTCGGCCCGAACGGCGCTGGCAAGACCACCCTGCTCGACCTGCTGACCGGCACCGGGCGGTGCGACGCCGGGCGGGTGCTGCTGCTGGGCAGGGACGTGACCCGGCTGCCGCCGCCGGTGCGGGCCAGGATGGGGCTCGGCCGTACGTTCCAGGTGCCGCGGCCGCTGGCCGGCCTGACCGTGTTCGAGAACGCGCTCGTCGGCTCGACGCGGGCGGCCGGGCTGCGCGGCCGGCAGGCGTACGGGGCCGCGTACGAGGCCCTGGCCGTGACCGGCATGGCCGATCAGGCCAACACCCGGTCCGGCTCGCTGCGGCTGCTCGACCGCAAGCGCCTGGAACTGGCCCGGGCGCTGGCCATGCGCCCGCGCGTGCTGCTGCTGGACGAGATCGCCGGCGGGCTGAGCGACCCGGAAACCGAGGCGCTGATCGGGACGATCCGCGCGGTGAACGAGGGCGGCACCGCGATCGTCTGGGTGGAGCACGTGCTCCGGGTCCTCACCGCCGTGGTCACCCGGCTGATCTGTCTGGACGGCGGGCAGATCATCGCCGACGGACCGCCCTCCGACGTGCTGGCCAGCGATGCGGTGCGGACCGCCTTCCTGGGCGGAGGTGTGCTTTGACCGCGCCAGCCCCCGACCGCGCAAGCCCGGACGTTCTGCTCGAAATCGCGGATCTCGACGTGTTCTACGGAGATTTCCAGGCTCTCTTCGGTGTGTCGATGTCGGTGCCCCAGGGCCGCGCGACCGCGCTCGTCGGGGCCAACGGGGCGGGCAAGACCACGCTGCTGCGCACGGTCGCCGGGGCGCAGGCCCCATCGTCCGGCTTCGTCAGATACGCCGGCTCGGACATCACGGCGGCCCCGCCGTTCCGGCGGATCTCCCGCGGCATCGCGCTGGTGCCGGAAGGCCGCAAGCTGTTCCCCAGCCTGACGGTCGAGGAGAACATCCAGGTCGGCGCCGCCGCGGCGGCCTCTAAAGAGTGGCCGCTGCAGCGGATCTACGACACGTTTCCCATGATCGCCGGGCGGCGCAGGCAGCGCGCGTCCACCCTGTCCGGCGGTGAGCAGCAGGCGGTGGCCATCGCGCGGGCACTGGCCGCCGGGCCTGCGCTGCTGCTGCTCGACGAGATCTCGCTCGGGCTGGCACCGGTCGTCGTCGAGGGGCTGTACGAAACGCTGTCCGGGCTTCGGTCGGCCGGAGCCACGATGGTGATCGTGGAGCAGGACCTGCGGCGCGCCATGGACTCGTGCGACAACCTGGTCTGCCTGCTCGAGGGGCGGGTCGTGCTGGCTGCCGCGGTCGCCGACGTGACCAGGGACCAGGTCGTCGCCGCCTACTTCGGTGAGGGCCGGCCGTGAACTGGGTCAACGCGGTGATCCAGGGCATGCTGCTCGGCGGCCAGTACGCGCTCATCGCTTGCGGGCTCTCGCTCACGTTCGGCGTCATGCGGATCGTGAACCTCGCGCACGGCGACCTGGCGGTGTGCGGTGCTTACCTCGGGCTCGTCCTTTCGTCCGCGCTCGGCGTGCCGGTCTGGGTCACGCTGCCGCTGCTGCTGCCCGCGGCGTTCGCGGTCGGCATGGCGCTGCAACTGCTGCTTTTCCGGCGGGCTTTGCGGCACGGGGTGCTCGCCCCGGTGCTCGTCACGTTCGGGCTGTCGGTCATGATCGAGAATCTGCTGCAGGTGGCGGCGACCTCCGACCCGCGCGGGCTCAACGGCGGCGCGCTGGCGCTGGCCAGCTTCCACCTCGGCAGCGGCATCACCGTGCCCTGGCTGTTCCTGACCGCGTTCCTGACCGCGTGCGTGGTCCTTTCCGGCCTGCAGTTGCTGCTCTCCCACACCTCGTGGGGCCGCAAGGTGCGCGCCACCGCCGACGACCTGGACACCGCCCGGTTGGTGGGGATACGGGTCCGGCCGGTGTTCGCGACCGTGGCGGGCATCGCGATCGCCACCGCGGCCCTGGCCGGCGTCTTCATCGGCACGATCGGCACGTTCGACCCGCAGACCGGCACCGACGTCCTGATCTTCGCGTTCGAGGCGGTCGTGATCGGCGGCATCGGGTCGCTGTGGGGCACGCTCGTCGGCGGGGTGGCCCTGGGCATCACTCAGGTGGTCGTCGGCGAGGTCAACCAGGCGTACGCCTTCCTCGCCGTCAACCTGCTGTTCCTCGCCGTGCTCACGGTCAGGCCCGGCGGGCTGTTCACCACCCGCCAGGCGGTGCGCGAGATCCAGGGGCAGGGAGCCGGATGAGGCGGAACACGGCGATCGGCTCCCGCGGCGCGGAGCCCTCCGTGCTGCCGGTCACGGTCAGCCGGTGGAGCGGTGTGGCGTCGGTCTTCACCGGGGCGTGCGTGGTCGCGGTGGCCGTGATGGCCGTGATCCCCTTTGTCATCGGCGGTCCCGCGGAGCAGCCGCTGATCATCCTGCTCACGTTCGTGGCCATGGCGAGCCTGTGGAACCTGCTCGCCGGGTTCAGCGGCCTGACCTCGTTCGGCCAGCAGGCCTACATCGGCGTCGGCGCCTACGCGCTCTACCTGGTCGCGGAGCACGGGATCAACCCGTTCGGCGGCATCGTGGCCGCCGCGCTCATCAGCGCGGTCGTCGCGCTTCCGGTGTCCGCGCTGGTGCTGCGGCTGTCCGGCGGGTACTTCGCGGTCGCCACGCTGGCCGTGGCTGCCACGTTCCAGATCATCGCCACGCTGTCGCCTTCGGTCGGCGGGACCACCGGGGTGAGCGTGCCCGGGCTGGCCGGCTACGGCGAGGTGCTGCGCGAGGCGCTGATCTACTGGGCGACGCTCATCGTCGCCGTGGCCAGCGTGGCCGGGGTCTACCTGCTGGTGCGGCGCACGTTCGGGCTCGACGCCAGGGCCGTCAGCAGCGATCCCATCGCCGCGGCCAGTTCCGGCGTCCGGGTGGGACGGATCCGGCTGCTGGCCTACCTGGTCGCGGCCGGCGGCACCGGGGCGGTCGGCGCGCTGATCGCGCTGCAGACCCTGTACGTCGAGCCAACCTCGATCTTCAGCATCCAGTACAGCGTGTACATGCTGTTCATGGTGCTGATCGGGGGCATGGGGACGATCGAGGGCCCGATCCTCGGCGCGCTGGTGCTGTTCGCGCTGCAGGAGACGCTGTCCGCGTACGGCGCGTGGTACCTGGTGATCGTCGGCGGGCTGGCCGTGGCCGCGACGCTGGCCGCCTCCCGCGGGCTGTGGGGGTTTGCCAGCGAGCGGTTCGGCTGGTCGCTGCTCCCGGTCGGCTACCGGGTCCGCGGGCAGCCCCCGCGGGACCAGGCCAGCGGCCCGGCGGCACCAGCGCCGACGGCATGACCTCGACAACCAGGCCACGCCGGCGTTCCGGGCACGGAGCCGATCCGGTGCGCGGGTGAGTCAAACCGAAGCCGGGTACCGGAACCTCTATGCAGCAAGTCTGGTTCATCACCGGTTCCTCGCGCGGATTCGGCCGCGCGCTCGCCGGCGCCGCCCTCGGCGCCGGTGACCGCGTCGTCGCCACCGCGCGCCAGCCCGGACAGCTCGCCGAGATCGCCGAGCGGTTCGGCGACAGCGTGCTGCCGGTACCGCTGGACGTCACCGACGCCGACGCGGTCCGGGTGGCGATTGCGGCAGGCGCCGGGCGCTTCGGCCGGCTGGACGTCGTGGTCAACAACGCCGGGTACGCCAACGTCGCGCCGATCGAGACCGGCGACGAGGCCGATTTCCGGGCCCAGTTCGAGACGAACTTCTGGGGCGTGTACAACGTGTCCAAGGCGGCGGTCGCGCAGTTGCGGGAACAGGGCGGCGGCACCGTCGTGCAGTTCTCCTCGGTCGGCGGGCGCGTCGGCGGCTCGCCGGGCATCGCCAGCTATCAGGCCGCGAAGTTCGCCGTCGACGGCTTCAGCCGGGTGCTGGCGGCCGAGACCGCGCCGTTCGGCATCAAGGTCATGGTCGTGGAGCCCAGCGGCTTCGCGACCGACTGGGCCGGCTCGTCCATGACCGTGCACGACATCCCCGCCGACTACGACAGCACGATCGGGGAGATGGATCGCCGGATGCGGCGCACCCCGGCCGGCCCCGCTGGCGACCCGGAGCGCGCCGCCGAGATCATCGTGAACACCGTCAAGCGCGACAACCCGCCCTCGCATCTGCTGCTGGGCGAGACCGCGGTCGGCATGGCGCTCGACTACTCCAGGCGTCAGCTCGCCGAGGCCACCGCCTGGGAAAACGTCAGCCGATCGGCCGACTACGCCGAGCCCTATCCGCCCGAGTACCCGCCGGACGTGCCCGCTCGGTGAGCATCGGCTGCCGCCGCGGCCTCAGGCGTAGCAGGTGAGCGGGCGGCCGCCGTTGTAGGCCACCATGTCGGCCAGCGCCGCGGCGACGTCGATGGGCCCGCCCCGCGGCGTGCCGCGAAGCTCGCTGCACGCGCGATGCAGGTTGCCGACGATCCGCTCCGGATCCGTCCAGCCCGCGAACGGCCCCAGGTCGGTCTGCCTGGCGGCTTCCAGTGGCGACAGTCCCGCGGCCACCGCCCGTTCGGCCACGTCGAGCACGAAGCGGAGATAGCCGAGCGTCGCGACGATCGGCGCGGTACCGGTGAACACCTCACCGTGGCCGGGCACGATGGTCCGCGCGCCGAGCGGGCGCACGACCTGCTCGAGCGCGTCGACGGCGCCGGCGACCGAGCCCATGAGCAGGAACGGCGTGCCGCCGTTGAAGATCAGATCACCGCAGAACAGCACCGATCGACCGGGGATCCAGACGATCGAGTCGTTGGTGGTGTGCGCGGCGGTCCCGACGTGCCGGACCTGGGCGCGCACGTCGCCCGCGTACACGGCAATCTCGTCGGTGAACGTGATGAACGGCGGATCCAGGCTGAGATTCCCCCAGTCGGGGCCGTCCCAGAACGGCAGTTCCCTGGGCTCGCCGAACGCGATCGCCTCGGCCCTCGCGCGCTCCTGGGCGACGATGGCGGCACCGGGGAACATGCAGTTGCCGAACGTGTGGTCGCCGTGGTGGTGGGTGTTGACCACCGCGCGCACCGGTGCGGCGGTGACCGTGGCGATCGCCTCCTGGTAGGCCCGGGTGCGGCGCTCGGTCGAGCAGGAGTCGATGCTGATCACGCCCTGCGGCCCGGTCAGGAACCCGGCGTTGTTGATCCACCAGGATCCGTCCGGCTGCCAGTAAACGAAGACGTCGTCGGCGACCTCCCGCAGCACGGCGTCGGCGATGCTGACGCCCGGCGGCGGCACGGCGCTGCTCATGTGATCAAGCGTAGTTCCCGGAGTCTTCCGCCAACGGGACCGGCGGGCGATGTCGAGAACGCGCGGCCGGCTCCGACGTCCCTGATGAGAGCTGCCAGCGACCCGGCTGGGCAGCCAGACGAGAGGAGCACCGCCATGCTGATCAGGTCCCGGATGGGAGTGAGCGCCGACGGGTTCGTGGCCACGCCGGACGGGCTGCCCGCCCTGCTCGCCATGCCCGGTTTCCAGCCGGGCAGCTCGCACGGCTTCCCGGAGTTCATCGCCGACTGCGACGCCGTGGTCATGGGCCGCAGCACGTTCGTTCCGGCGCTCGGCGCGCCCGGCTGGCCCTGGCCGGGGCTGCGGGTGTACGTGCTGACCTCCAGCCCGCTCCCTGAGGGCACGCCCGAGGACGTGATCGTGGGCACTGGCGGCCCGGCGGAGCTGGCGCACAAGCTACGCTCCCGGGGGTCGGACAAGGACGTCCACCTGGTCGGCGGGCCGCGCACGATCAGGGCGTTCCAGGACATCGGCGAGCTGGACCGGCTGGAGATCGTGGTGCTGCCGATCCTGCTCGGCGACGGCGTCCCGCTGTCCCCGCCGGGAGCCGGAACCGTGCCGCTGCGGCTGCTGCGGGCCGACCGGAGGTTCCCCGACGGCTCGGCCGAGCTGGTCTACGCGACGAGAGGGTAGGAGCACGCCGTGAAGTACATGCTGCTGATCTACCAGAACCCGGAGGCCTGGCGGGACCTGCCCGAACCCGACCGGCAGGCGATCATGTCCGAGGCCGGCGCGCTCGTGGCCGAGCTGACCGGCACCGGCGAGTGGGCGGGCGGCGAGGCGCTCGCCGACCCGTCCACGGCCAGGACCGTCCGCGTCCGCGACGGGATCCCGGCCGTGACCGACGGCCCGTTCGCCGAGGCCAAGGAGCAGATGGTCGGCTACTGCATCGTCGACTGCGAAACCCAGGAGCGGGCCGTGGAGATCGCGTCGCGCTGGCCGGACGCGCGGCTGTGGGGAATGGAGGTCAGGCCGCTGCTCAGCCCCGGGGGGGTCGAAATGTGACCGGCCAAGCCGACCTCGAGGCCCTGCTGCGCGACCTGGCCCCGCAGGTCCTGGCCGCGCTGGCCCGCCGCTACGGCCATTTCGGACTGGCCGAGGACGCCGTGCAGGAGGCCCTGATCGCTGCCGCTGCGCAATGGCCGGATCAGGGCCTGCCCGCGAACCCCAGGGGATGGCTGCTCACGGTGGCGTCGCGGCGGCTGACCGACCAGCTGCGCAGCGATGACGCCCGGCGGCGCCGCGAGGAGGCGGCCGC
>JASHOI010000440.1 GCA_030041195.1 Streptosporangiaceae bacterium
ACACGTTCCAGTTCTAGCCCGGTATTTCGCAACTCGGCATGCCATTTTTCTCGGAAGTGTTGCCGTCACCTCTTCCGGTCCTCACCTCTTCCGGCCTCGAGCACGGCATCGGACAGCAGGTCATACTCCTCTCGGGTCAGCTCCCCTCGCGCGTAAGCCGCGGTGACATCGTCGTAGGAGTTGGGGACTGCCGCCCGTGGGTCTTCCTGGGCTCTTGCCGCCATGTCTGGATGCGGCGCGTTGTCGCGACTAACTCCGCCAACTATGTTGCAGCCGCATGCTGCTGCGGCACTCGCAGTGCTCGCAGGCCCGCCACGGCCAGGCCCGCCATTACGCCGGCGGCTATCGCAGCCACCACGAATCCGCCGTGCGCGCCGGAGGTGTCCACCACCCAGCCGGCCGCCGCCGCGGCGCTGGCCGAACCCGCCGCGGTGGCCGAGTTCAGCCAGACAAAGGCCTGGGTGAGCACGGCCTGGTGGACAGCTGCTTCGGCCAGCACCGAGCAGAGGATCAGAATCAGCGGGATCGCCAGGCCGGTCAGCACGATGCCGAACCCCAGTTCAAAGGGCGAGCCGGCCACGAGCAACGGCAGGCAGCCGATCGCCAGTCCGGCCGCGGTCACCGCCAGTTGCACCCGCCCAGCTGTGCGCCACCGATGGAGCCCGTACAGCCAGCCGGCCAGCACGCTGGCGCAACCAGAAACCGTGAACAGCAGAGCAGCGGTTCCCGCCGCGCCGTGCTCGACCGCGAACGCGGTCACTGAGATCTGCATGGCGCCGAAGAACCCGCCGATGGCCAGGTTCACGCCGACCAGGACCGCAAATCCGGGCCGCAGCAGCGAGTGGCCCGCACGGCGCCGGACCGCGGCGCCGGATGCCGGCGGCGCGGTGCGGCGCCGCGCGGCAAAGCACAATCCGCCGGCCACCACCAAGGCGCCTGCCAGCACCGTGCCGGCCGCCGGGTACCCGCTGGCGCCGAGGATGCTGACCAGGACCGGACCGGTCAGGTAGGCCAGCTCGTTGGCCAGCGATTCCAGCGCAAACGCGGTGGGCAACGCCGCGGCTCGCTCGTCGCGCAGCAGCGCCGCCCAGCGCGCCGCGGACAGCGCGCCAAGCTGGGGGATGGTGGCGCCGACCACTACCCCGCCGACCGTCATCAGCCAGTCCGGGGTGCCGGTCGCTACCAGGGCCAGCAGCGTGCCCACCGCCGCGGCATGGGCCAGCAGCACGGGCGGCAGCACCCGGGTCTGGCCGAAGCGGTCGATCAGCCGGGCCAGTTGCGGCCCGGCCACTGCCTCGGCAACAGCGAACCCGCCGGTCACCAGACCGGCCGTGGTATACGAGCCGGTCCGAGCGTGGACCAGCCAGACGATGCCCAGGCCGGTCATCGCGATGCCGACGCGGCCGATGGCAGCAGTAAGGAAGAAGGCGGCAGCGCCGGGGGCGCGCAACAGGGTGCGGTAGGTCGCCGATGACATGACGTGTCCCGTTCGCTGCGCGGCGGGGCGGACCACCCGGGGTCGTCGGCGCCCAGAATTTACCGACCCGTGGTCGTCACCTGGAACCGTCCACTGGTGGCGTGGGGCGGGGACACGCACCCCACGCCGGCTCCATCACCGGGGCAGAGGCCTTTCGAGGCCGTCTCGGTTGATCTGGTTCAGACATCACGAGCGTAGGCACCCGGGACGATGCATGTCCAGGCAGTGCGGCGCGGAAAGTTGCACATAAATGCGGGGGCAGTCCTTTATCTGTGCTGGATTCACGAGCAGCGCACCCCCTAATCAGCCCTCAATTGGTCCGCAAGAAAGACCATTGCGCCGACTTAGCCATACGGGCGCAGGGGTCCACTCATTCATGAGCAGCACTCTGAGGTTGTGGCTCATGAGTTTTCGCCCGTATGCACACCCGCAGACCCTGGTTCGCGTCCTCTATATGTAGAAGATGCACCGGCTATGGCGCAATTTTCCGCTCCTGCCGTGGATGGAGGCCTGACGATCATGGAGATCCAGGCAAACGAAGAACTTCAGCCAGGAGATGTCCTGCAAGCGGGACGGTATGAAATCAAGCAGCTGCTGAGGTCCGCGCCTGACAAGAATGTCTATCTGGCACAAGACCGCAGGCTCGCTTGCCAGGTCGCCGTGGACGTGTTCTCCAGCAACAACGCGATCTTGCCCAATGGCCTGACCGTCAGCGCATGGGAGGCGCGCGTCTTGGGCCAGCTCGGCAATCACCCGAACATCGCCACCGCCCATGACTACTGGGAAGAGGGCAAGACCGCCGTAATGGCTACCCGCTACCTCTCCGGCGGAACCCTGCAGGACCTCATCGTGCGATCACAACACGCCGGGCAAGGGTTGCCGACCGAGAGAATCCTGCAGCTCTCGGCCGAGATCGCCCGCGGGCTCGCGCATATCCACAGCCGCCGCATCCTGTACCGCGACCTCCAGCCGCGCAACGTACTGCTCGACGAGTGGGGCGTCGTTCACCTGGTGGATTTCGACACCGCAGTATTGCTCGGCGAACGCGATGTCAGCGACCTGTCGCAGCGCCCCGTGATCGACTACATGGCCCCCGAGCTAACGGACGGCGCAATCGCCGACGAGCGTGCCGACCTGTACTCGCTTGGAGCGACGATCTATGCGATGGCCGCCGGGCACGCACCGTTCGCCGGGACCCGCGAGGAGATCCTCGCAGCCCGGAGCGCTGGCCCGCCTCCGCCCCTTGACCGAGGCGATCTGCCCGAGACCCTGCGCGGCCTTATTTCCAGCCTGCTGGCATTCGAGCCCGAACAGCGACCCGTGAGCGCGACCTATGTCGTTGAGCAGCTCGATGACCTCAGCGCTGCCCGTGCCGAAATCGGGCGACTGCTGGCGGGAGATGAAACAGCAAGGCTTGAGTTCAAGGCTTCGCTCCGCACGCCGACCAGGACGCTGACACCGGAGGAAAGGAGCAACCTGAGCAGCCTCCAGCGCGATCTTGAGCATGAGGTTCTCAAAACGATCGCGGCGTTTCTCAATACGGGAGGCGGGACGCTCGTTATCGGAGTCGCCGACGATCGCTCGATCATCGGCATCGAGGTTGATTACCCAAGTACCAGAAAATCGGCTGATGGCTGGTGCCTGACCTTCGACGATCTCGTCTCGAAGCACTTGGGCAATGGGGTGATGAACGCCATCGACCTTCGGCTGGAGCCGTGGCAAGAGCGCACGATCGCGATTGTCAGATGCGACAAGCGCGAGGATCCGATCCTGCTGGATGACGAGGGATTCTTCGTGAGGCGTACTGCCTCGACGGTGAAGCTGTCCACGCGCGAAGCGCTCGCCTGGTGCCACGAAAGGTGGGGCCAGTCTTGACCAGTTCCGCTGCACCACAGCTTGAGGGGGATGCGCGTGCGGCGGTGCTGCACCGGGGTTCGCATCTGCAGATCATCGCGTCGGCGGGTTCGGGCAAGACCGAGGTGGTTGCGCAGCGGTTCGCGCAGCTGATGGCCGACGGCGCCGACCCGGCCGGGATCATCGCGTTCACGTTCACCGAACGGGCCGCGGACGAGCTCAAGGCCCGTATCTCGGCCCGGGTCGAGGAAAAGCTCGGCCCCGCCTCGCTCGACAAGCTCGGCGCAGCGTTCGTGGGCACGATCCATTCCTACTGTTTCCGCCTGCTGCAGCAGCACGTGCCGCGGTATGAGACCTTCGACGTCCTGGACGAGCGGCGGCTGACCGCGTTCTTGTGCCGCGAAGAGCCCGCGCTGCACCTGCGCGACCTGACCGGCAAGGTGTTCACCTCAATCAAGGCCTTCCTGGAAAACCTGGAAGTCGTCGAGAACGAGCTCATCCCGCTCCAGCAACTCGACGACCCGTTCAAGGCCATGGCCGGGAAGTTCTACGAGCTGCTCGAGCAGTTCCGGCTGCTGAGCTACGGGCAGTTGATCTCCCGCGCCGTGGCCGAACTGGAAAAGCGGGATGTGGCGGCCGGCGTGCACGCCACGCTGCGGCACCTGATCGTGGACGAGTACCAGGACGTCAACCCGGCACAGGAGCGGCTGATCCGGCTGCTCACCGGCCCGCGGGTGGAGCTGTGCGTGGTCGGCGACGACGACCAGGCCATCTACCAGTGGCGCGGCTCGGACGTCCGCAACATCACCGAGTTCACCGCCCGCTACCCCCGGGTGCGCACGTTCACGATCACGGTCAACCGGCGCAGCCGGCCGCACATCGTCGCTGCTGCTTCCTCGTTCGCGAACTCGATCCCGGGCCGGCTGGACAAGCAGATGAGCGCGCACCGGCCGGCCGCCGGGACAGAGGTGGTGACCTGGGCCGCAGACACCGAGGCCGACGAGGCCGAGCGGATCGCCGAGACCATCAAACGGCTGCACGCCGCGGGGCTGCCGTACCGCAGCATCGCGGTCCTGGTCCGCACCCGGGCCGCCTACCCGCGGCTGCTCGAGGCGTTCGACGCCCACGGCCTGCCGGTCCAGCCCGCCGGGCGCACCGGGCTGTTCACCCGACCCGAAGCGCAGATGTTCGGCAAGACCTACGCCTGGCTGGTCGACCACCGCTGGTCGTCCGAGCCCTACGCCTGGGGTGAAGTCCCGACCGATGACGAGGTCTTTGATGGCTACCGCGACCTGTACGGCCTGGACGACCTGCAGGACAAGCACGTGCGGGAACGGCTGGAAGCCCTCAAGGCCAGCGTGCCCAGCGAGGACCGGCCGGTCAGCCTGGTCGCCGACTTCTACGAACTGCTCGGCGACCTCGGCGTCGTCGGCTGGAACGCCGACGACCTGATCACCAGCTCCCGCCTCGGCACCCTCGCCCGGTGCTCGTCGATCCTGGCCGACTACGAGGCCGTCCGGCGGCGCAGCAGGCCGCACCCGGAGGAAGCCGGCGCCCAGACCGGCGGCCAGGACCGCGGCAACTGGTACTACATGAACCTGGCGATCTACATCGCCAACTACGCCAAGGGCGCCTACGAGGACTTCGACGGCGAGCCCGACATGCTGGTCGACGCCGTCGACCTGACCACGATCCACAAGGCCAAGGGCCTGGAGTGGTCCGCCGTGTTCGTGCCGTCGCTGACCAAAAAGCGCTTCCCATCGTCACGGACCGGCCAGCCCCGCGACTGGCTGGTCCCGCGGCACCTGTTCAGCCCGCAGCGCTACGAGGGCTCCGACGCCGACGAGCGGCGGCTGTTCTACGTCGCGATGACCAGGGCACGCGACTGGCTGTCGCTGTCCCGCCACGAGCGCATCACCCGCAACCACGTCGGCGCCTCCCCCTACCACCACGAAATCACCGGCCACGCCGCCGAACTGCCGCTCCCCTTGCCGCCCGTGCAAGCCTCCCGGAACGGGGACGCCGACGACCCGGTCACGCTGACGTTCAGCGAGCTGGCGGCGTACCGCGCCTGCGGGTTCTCCTACCGGCTCCGCACCGTGCTCGGGTTCCAGCCGTTCCTCGCGCCGGAACTGGGCTACGGCAAGGCCGTGCATCACATCCTGCGCGCGGTCGCCGAGTACACGATGCGGCACGGGTACCCGCCCGACGGCCAGCAGATCGGCCGGATGCTGGATGAGGGCTTCTTCCTGCCCGCCGCCAGCAAAACCGCCCACCACCAGCTCAAGGAGGCCGCCCGCCAGCTCGTCCACTCCTATGTGACGGAGTACGACGACGACCTGCGCCGGGTGTGGGAAACCGAGCGGCCCTTCGAGCTGCACCTCCCGGACGCGATCATCAGCGGCCGCTCCGACGTGATCCTGGACCTCCACGACGGCGAGCTGCGGTCCCTGGCGATCGTCGACTACAAGACCTCCGCCGACCCCGAAGCCGGTGACGACTACGCGCTGCAGCTCGCCATCTACACCGACGCCGGGCGGCGCGAGGGACTGCCGATCGAGGCCGCCTACATCCATGACCTCAAGGCCGCCGACCGCCAGCCCGTCGACGTCTCCCCCGCCGCCATCACTGCCAGCGAGGAAACCGTCGAGACCTCGGTGACCGGCCTGCGCCAGCGCGTCTTCCACGCCAGCCCCGGACCCCGCTGCCGCCGCTGCGACGTGCACAGCCTGTGCCGGTGGGCCAGATAACCACCTTCAACGAGCCACGCCCTTATCCGCACTGTTTTCCCGTGACAAATGTCAGATGCGGGCCCGACTACGTACGATGCCATCCGTTTTGCGTAGAGTTGGGGGTGTTGGCACTCCTGCGCCTTGCCTGTCGCCGTTAACTGCGAGCTAACCGAAAGCAGCAAGCCACATGGATACCCTCCGATGAGCCCTGCCCAGACTCCGCCGGCGCGCGAGCGCGGTGCGCGGACGCCCGACGACCGGTTCGCTGTCTGGCTACGGCGGCTGCGCTGGCCTGTCGTGATCGCCTGGATCCTCGCGATTGTGCTGCTGCACGGGCTGTCGAGCAGCCTGTCCAAGGCGACCAACGACGGTGCGTCCGCCTACCTGCCTAGCTCGGCGGCGTCGACCAAGGTCGTCCTGCTGCAGCAGGCCGCGGCGCGGGCGGCGGCGCACTCCGGCGGGCAGCCGGAGACGAACACGGCTATCGCCGTGTTCGCGAGCACCGGCCGTCTGACAGCGGCCGACCAGTTGGCGATTGAGTCCGCGCGCAACGCGGTCGCGGGCCTCGTGGGTCACGTCGCTGGCCTCGCTTCGCCTGGCGCGCTGCAGCCGTCTGTTGACGGCAAGGCCGTCGCGTTCGGCGTGAACATCACCAGTCAGTCGGCGAATACCGGGTCCGTTGACCGCGGTGCGGTGCGGGCCATCCGCGCCGCGATCGCGAAACCGGTTGCCGCGGCTGGGGCCGGGGCCGGGCTCGTCGCGGCGGTGACCGGGCCCGCGGCCGTGAACGCCGACACCAGCGCGGGAAACCAGCAGACGAAGCTGCTGCTCACGGCGCTGATCATCGTCGCGGTCATTCTGCTGCTGGTCTACCGGTCCCCAATTCTGTGGCTGCTGCCGCTGTTCGGCGCGATCGCCGCGATCACCGTCGCGCAGGCGTCGGCGCACGGGCTCGCGAACGCCGGGCTGACCGTGTCCACGCTGTCGGCTGACATCCTCATCGTGCTGGTCTTCGGCGCGGCGTCGGACTACGCGCTGCTGCTCGTGCACCGCTACCGGGAGGAACTGCGGCACCACGCGATGACCGAGGCCGCGATGGCGGCCGCACTGCGCGCCACGCTACCCACGCTCGCCGCCTCCGGCGGAACGGTGACCTGCGCGATGCTGTGCCTGCTGGTCGCGGACTCCGCCTCACTGCACGGGCTCGGCCCTGTCGGCGCCGTCGGCATCGTCTCCGCGCTGCTCGCGCAGACGACGTTCCTGCCCGCGGTGCTGCTCGTGGTGGGGCGCGCGGCCTTCTGGCCGCGTACGCCGCGGTTCGGGGCTTCCGGGCAGGAGGAGTCGCGAATCTGGGCGGCCATCGGCTCGCAGGTCGCCAGGCGGCCCGTTGCGACCGCGGTCATCGTGCTCGTCCTGCTCGGCGCGGCGTGCGCCGGCCTGGCGTCGCTGAGCATCGACAACAACCCGATCGCCAACATCAAGGGCAACCCGGGCAGCGTGGTCGGCGAGCGGCTGCTCACCGAGCACTTCCCGGCGGGCGCGAGCAACCCGCTTGTGCTGCTCGCCCCGCCAGGCCAGGCGGCTGCCGCCGTCGCGGCGGCCCACGCCACGCCGGGCGTCGCCGCCGTGACGCGCGGACCGCGAATCGAGGGATACGACAGCTGCTCGGTGACGTTGTCGGTGAACCCGTTCGGCTCGGCGGGGACTTCAGCGATCGTGGGCCTGCGGCAGCGGCTGTCCGCTGGCGCGCCGGGCGCGCTCGTCGGCGGCACCCCGGCCATCGCGTACGACGAAACCCAGACGGCCGGCCGCGATGACCTCATCCTGATTCCGCTCGTGCTCGTCGTGATCGGAGTGGTGATCGCGCTGCTGCTGCGGGCGGTCGTCGCCCCGGTCGTGCTCGTGGCGACGACGGCGCTCAGCTTCGCCGCCTCGTTCGGGCTGTCGTCGCTGTTGTGGCACGCGCTCGGCTACGCCGGCGTGCAGTCGGTGATCCCGATCTACATCTTCATTTTCCTGGTCGCGCTCGGCGTGGACTACAACATCTTCCTGTCCGCGCGGGTCCGGGAGGAGTCGCGGAAGCTCGGGCTTCGGGGCGGCACGCTGCGCGGGGTCGGCGTCACCGGGGGCGTGATCACCGCCGCGGGCATCGTGCTCGCGGGGACGTTCGCCGCGTTGACGCAGATTCCGCAGGTGGACATCACCGAGGTCGGCACCGCCGTGGCGCTCGGCGTGCTGCTCGACACGCTCGTGGTCCGAACGGTGCTGGTGCCGGCTTCCCTGCTCACGATCGGCGACCGCGTCTGGTGGCCCTCCCGGCAGCGCGCTCAAGCCGAGCCGGAGGCGATTTCGTAGGTGAGGTAGGCGATGCCGCCGTCGACGGTCTGGGTGTCGAGGAGGCGCATCGGCTTCTTGTCGCTCGTCTCGCCGAACAGGCGCTCGCCAGCCCCGAGGACGACCGGGAAGATCTTCAGCCGCAGCTCGTCGACCAGGTCGTGCTCCATCAGCGTGTGGACGAGCTGGAAGCTGGCGGGGATCACGATGTCACCGTCTATCTGCCGCTTCAATGCCGAGATCCCGGCAAGCGCGTCGCCCTTGAGGACTGTCGAGTTGTTCCAGGTGGGGTGTTCCAGGGTCGAAGACACGACGTACTTGGGCAGGCTGTTGAGCCGGTCCGCCAGCTCGCCACTGCGGGATGGCCACCGTGCGGCGAACCACTCATAGCTGCGCCGGCCCAGCAGCCAGGCCTCGGCGCCCCGCGCCTCGTCCAGCGCGAGCTCGTTGAGCCGTGGGCTGTCCTTGATCAGGCCGACCCAGCCGCCGGCCCGGAAGCCTTCGTCACCGGCCGGGTCCTGGACCACTCCGTCGAGCGTGACGTTTTCGCTGACGATGATCTTTCCCATCTTGGGGTCTCCCTTTTGCCGACGCCCGGACTGTCCGGGCCGTCGACGATGGATACACCGCGCCGCCGGGAAACTGGGCGCCCGCGAACCGCCCAGTTCCCGCGCTGGGCGGTGTACATACAGGGAAGGCAAACCCGGCAAGGTACGGGAAGAAGGTGGCGTGTGTGGAGCCGGCGGGATCCGGCCTGATCGGCCGGGCGCGGGCCGGGGACGGCGAGGCATTCGGGGAGCTGACCGAGCCGTACCGCCGGGAGTTGCAGGTGCACTGCTACCGGATGCTCGGATCCTTCCAGGATGCCGAGGACGCGGTCCAGGACACGCTGCTGGCAGCGTGGCAGGGCCTCGGCGGGTTCACCGAGGAGCGTGCCTCACTGCGCACCTGGCTGTACAAGATCGCCACGAACCGGTGCCTCAACGCGCTGCGCTCGGCCCGCCGGCGAGCTGCTAAGGAGTGGGACGTGCCCAACGTCGAACCGCCCGAGCCCACCCGGCTCGGCGAAGCCGTCTGGCTGCAGCCGTATCCGGACGCGCTCCTCGGGGGATCCATCGGCGTGCCGCTCGGCCCGGAGGCGCGCTACGAGCAGACCGAATCGGTGTCCCTGGGCTTCGTGACCGCCCTGCAGGCCCTGCCACCCCGCCAGGTCGCCGTCCTCATCTTGCGCGACGTCCTCGGATTCCACGCCAGCGAGGTGGCCGGCATGCTGGACTCGACCGTCGAATCGGTCACCAGCGCCCTCAAACGGGCCCGCGCCACCTTGCAGCACCGGCAGCCGCCGGCCGACGACCGGGAACGCCCTCCCGCCGCAGGCTCACCCGACGAGAAGGCCATCCTGGCCAAGTTCGTGAGCGCATGGGAGTCCGCTGACCTGAACGCGCTGGTGGCCCTGCTGACCGACGACGTTTTCATCTCGATGCCGCCGATGCCGTTCGAATACGAGGGCCGGGACGTTGTGGCCCGCTTCTGCGCCAGCCTGTTCGGCGCTGGCCGCAGGTTCGACCTCGTGCCCACGCGAGCCAACGGCCAGCCGGCGTTCGGCGCCTACCTGCGGGCGCCCAATGGCATCAGCCACGGGGTGGGCCTCTACGTCCTCACCCTTACCGGCGGCCGGATCCGCGCCATGACCCGCTTCGAGAACACCGTCCTGCCATGGTTCGGGCTACCCCGATCGCTCCCCGAGCGACGAAGATCTGATTTCTAGCAGCTTGGGGCCCTATGAAGCAGCTGCATTTCCATGATCTTGGTGGCTGAATACCTTATAGCGGTATTGATCAACCAAGATCATGGAAAAGGCTCGCACACCAAGATCAAACCTGGGTGTTGATCATCTGCGGGCCCATGGACGGATTTCAAAGCCTCATCGATCTTACTTGGTACGAAGGAAAGACCATTGAATGGATCGGGACGAGCCGAAGCGGATGTCAACCCGCTTGGCACGCAGTGCGTCAAGCATCCATCACCCAAGTGGAGGCACGGATGAAACGCACGACGATCGCCCTGATCGCCATCCCGGCTGCGGCGGCCATTTCCTTTGCCATCGCCGGGCCGGCGCTCGCGGGCTCAGCCACAACGGAGGTATTGGGATCCTGCGCGGCATCGGTGAGCAACAGCCATCCGGCTGACTACACCACCACCGATGTGAAGGTCCACACCGCAGCCGACGTCGAGGTGTTCACGGTGGCCCACTATAAGACCGTAAACCGCGCCTATTACCGGATCGCAGACTCTGGAGGCTCGGCGACCATCGACTACTACGTGAGCGGCGCGACGCCCGGCTACAAGGTCGTCGTCGACGTGACGGTTGTCCGCGGGCATGAGGCAAACAGCTGCTCGACCTCGTTCACGCCCAAGAGCTGAGGAGCGGTCAGTCGGCCTGGCCGGCGAGGATGAGCTCGGGCGCGATCTGAGCGTCCGGCTGGACGCTGGGCTGCGGGCGCAACACGGCGGCGCCGAGCACGGCGGCCGCGACCACCAGACCGCACGCGATCCAGAAGGCCAGGTGGTAGCCCTCGGTCAGCGCGGCCGCCGCGGGGTGGTGCTGCGCGATCAGGCTGTTGCTCCGCGCCGCTGAAACGGTGGCCAGCACCGCGAGCCCCAGCGCCCCGCCGATCTGGGCGGTCGTGTTGACCAGGCCGGAGGCCAGTCCCGCGTCTTGCGGGGTGGCGCTCGACATGGCCAGCGCCATCAGGGCCGGGAAGCACAATCCGGCGCCGGAGCCGATCAGCACCGTCACCGGGAAGATGTGGCTCAGGTACCCGGCGCCGTCCGGGGCGAGGGCGAACAGGGCCAGTCCGGCGGCGATCAGGCCCAGCCCGGAGAACATCGTCCCGCGGGCGCCGAAGCGCATCACGAGCCTGTCGGTGTAGCGCACGGACAGCGTTCCCATCGTGACCGCGACCGGCAGGAAGGCCAGGCCGATCCGCAGCGCGCCGTAGCCGAGGACCAGGCGCAGGTAGAGCGAGCCGAGGAAGAACATCCCGAACATGCCCGCGGTGCCGAGAACCTGGACCAGGTTCGCGCCCACCAGGTTGCGCGAGGAAAAGATCCGCAGCGGCATGAGCGGGTTGCGCGCGGTGCGCTGCCTGAGGATGAAGCCGGCGAACAGCGCGAGTGAGCAGGCGCCGAGGATGAGGGTCCTTGCCGCCAGCCAGCCCTGCTGCGCGGCCGGGCCGACGATCGTGAAGACCATGAGCATCATCGCGCCGGTGATCAGCAGCGCGCCCGGCACGTCGGCTCCGGCCCGCAGTCCGGCCCCGCGGTCGGGCCGGACCACTCGCCGGGCCGCGATGGCCGTGACCGCGCCGATCGGCAGGTTGACGAAGAAGATCCAGTGCCAGCTGAGGAACTGGGTGAGTATTCCCCCGGCCAGCAGGCCAACCGCGGCTCCCGCGGACGCGACGAACGCGAAGACGCCGATCGCCCTGGCCTGCTCCCGCGGGTCGGAGAACATGGTCACGATCATGCCGAGGATCACGGCCGAGGTGAGGGCGCCGCCCGCGCCCTGCAGGAACCGCGCGGCGATCAGCATTTCCTGGTTGGCGGCGAGCCCGCACAGAAACGAGGCGCTGGTAAAGACGCCCAGGCCCGCCAGGAAGACGTTCCTGCGGCCAGCCAGGTCGCCGAGCCGGCCGGCCAGCAGCAGCAGTCCGGCGAACGCGATCAGGTAAGCATTGACGACCCAGGCCAGGCTCGACTGCGAGAAGCCAAGATCAGCCTGGATGGACGGCAGCGCCACGTTGACGATGGTCATGTCCAGGACGATCATCAGCATCCCGGTGCACAACACCACCAGGGCTGTCCAGCGAGAACGCTCATGCATCGGTCTACCTCCCACGAATGCGGCTTCACCACGCCGGCCGGGTCCTCGTAAATGTTCACGAACAGGGACCGCCGAAATCGACAACCGCAGACCCGCGGGCCCCTA
>JASHOI010000441.1 GCA_030041195.1 Streptosporangiaceae bacterium
AGGGCGAAGAACGGCATGATGTACATCATGTACTTCTGCGACTGACCCATCGGGTTGTCCGGGGTCGCCGCCGGCATCATGCCGCGCTTCATGCTCTGCCGCACGGTCAGGAACGTCGTGGTCATGCTGATCAGCACCGCGAACAGGATGACCACCTTCGCGTGCAAAGGCGTAGTGGAGCTGAACAGGAACTTGTCCGCCACGGTGGCGCCCAGGATCTTGGCCTTCTGAGCGCTCTGCACCATCGCCAGCGGCAGCCCGTACTTGGGCGGGCCCGACTTCCACTCGGCGATCGCCTTCAGCACGCTGTACAGGGCGAAGAACATCGGCAGCTGGAGCACGACCGGAAGGCAGCCCATCAGCGGGTTGACACCCGCTTGCTGGTACAGCTTCATCGTCTCCTGCTGCAGCGTCTGCTTGTCGTTCTTGTACTTCTTGCGCAGTGCCTGCATCTCCGGCGCCAGGGCGCTCATCGCCCGCGTCGTGTGCATCTGCTTGACGAACAGCGGGACCATGATCAGCCGCATCAGGACCACGAGGATCACGATCGAGAGCGCCCAGGTCCATCCGCTGGTGGTACCGAAAATGGGGCTCAGGAAGTCGTAGATCTGCCTGAGTACCCACGCGACGGCTTCATATATCGGGTTGAGCGGGTTCCCCACCGGCTAGCTCCCTTGAGATCTGGACGGGCACTTCTGCCCCTCGGGTGTCCGCCCCGGCACGGGCACGGGGTCAAGCCCCCCGGCGTGGAATGGGTGGCAGCGGCTCAGCCTACGGGCAGCCAGCCAGGAACCGCGCAGCGCACCATGCACCTGGACCGCCTCGAGGGCGTACGCGCTGCAGGACGGGTAGAACCGGCATCGGGGTGCGAGCAGCGGGCTGATGAAGTTCCGGTACCCGGCCAGCAGCAGCATGAGGACCCGCGCGGCGGCCGATGGCCGCTCCCGTGGTTCCTCATGCGTTGTGGTCGATACGGCTGTACTTGTCACGGACGCTGCGTCCCACCCTGCCGCCGAACCAAAGCGCGGATTACCAGGTCGAGTTCGGCGGCGAGATCCGCCTGGCGTGCGGTAGCGGCCCGGGGATTGGCACGTACCACCAACAGGCTACCTTCAGGAAGCGACCCGAGATACCCGCGGGCCAGATGACGCAGCCTGCGCCGGACCCTGTTGCGCACCACCGCCCCTCCCACGGCCTTGCTCACCACGAAGCCGACCTTGGCAGGCTCGTCGTGACCCGGCTGGCACAGCAGGTGCCCGGACAGAAGCGGACGGCCCGCGCGGCGGCCGCCGCGCAGCGCACGAGAGAACTCCGAGCGCCTCCGCATCCGCGCGGCTGCAGGAAGCACGGGCGATCATCCCCGCGCCGGCGGGCCCGCATCGGCGGCAGGCCCGCGCGGGTCAGACACTGACCCGCGCGCGCCCCTTACGGCGCCGTGCGGCCAGGATCGCGCGCCCAGCCCGGGTCCGCATGCGCAGCCGGAACCCGTGCGTCTTCGCGCGGTGGCGGTTGTTCGGCTGGAACGTACGCTTGCTCACAGGGACTCCAGGTGGACAGGATGAGGTCGGTGCGGTCACCAGGCCTGGCGAGCGGCCTGCGCACATGCGGAAGCCAGCCCTGGCGGTGGCCGGACCCATGAACGCTACGCGGACCGAGTGCCGCCGGTCAAACCCGGCGCAACGCCCGCGCCGGCCGGCAAGCGACCGGGCCGGTACCCTCCGCAACACTTCCCGTTTGCCAAACGAGCACCGAAGCCGGGCCCTAGGCTGTGGACAGCGGTCTCGGCAAGGGGATCCGGGACCGGGAGGCCGCCGAGCTTTCATAATCCCCGGCGGCAATTGGGGAGGCAGCTGCACCGAGTGCAACGTGCACAACCTGTGGAAAAACCTGTTGATCACATGTGGGGGCGCGAGGTGAACGGCCAATGAGTGAAACAGACCTCGCGGAAGTCTGGGCCCGGTCGCTTGATGAGCTTGCCGGGATGCAGATCGAGCCCGCGCACCGAGCCTGGCTTCAGCTCACCAGGCCGCTGGGCCTGGTCGAGAACACCGCGCTGATCGCCACCCCCAACGAGTTCGTCAAGGAACAGCTGGAGACCAGGCTCCGGGCCCTGATCACCAACACGCTGTCCAGGGAACTCGGCCGCAGCATTCAGCTCGCGGTCACCGTCGATCCCGCGGCGGCCGCCGACCCCGGCCAGCGCCCGCCCGGGCTGCCCGGCGTACCGGACCTGGACGGCCTGCGCGCGGACGATGAATCCGCCGAAGCGGCCACCGGCCCGATGCAGCGGATCACCGACGACGCCGGGCCGCCGTCCGGCGAGTTCCGCCGTCACCCCGGTCAGTTCGGTCCGGCCAGCGGCGAGTACCCGGTTGTCGGCGGGCGCGCCGACCTGCTCGGGCCGGATCGCGGCGGCCCGCCGGGCCTCGGCCGCGGCGAGGGCATCCCAGCCGACGACACCCGGCCGCAGAGCCCCAGCCTGGACGGGCAGCTGCACGGCCCGATCGGGTTCCTGCAGGGCGGCCCGGGAGGCGCGCCGCGCCCGGTCCAGGCCCGGCTGAACCCCAAGTACACCTTTGAGACGTTCGTCATCGGCTCCAGCAACAGGTTCGCCCACGCGGCCGCCGTCGCCGTGGCCGAGGCGCCGGCCAAGGCGTACAACCCGCTGTTCGTGTACGGCGACTCGGGACTCGGCAAGACCCACCTGCTGCACGCGATCGGGCACTACGCCCAGAGCCTGTATCAGGGCGTCAAGGTGCGCTACGTGAGCTCGGAGGAGTTCACGAACGACTTCATCAACATGATCAGGGACGGCAAGCAGGACGGTTTCCGGCGCCGGTACCGCGACGTCGACGTGCTGCTGGTGGACGACATCCAGTTCCTGGAGAACAAGGAAGGGACCCAGGAGGAGTTCTTCCACACGTTCAACACGCTGCACAACGCCAGCAAGCAGATCGTGATCTCCAGTGACCGCGCGCCCAAGCGGCTGGTCACCCTGGAGGACCGGCTGCGGAGCCGGTTCGAGTGGGGTCTGCTCACCGACGTTCAGCCGCCCGAGCTGGAGACCCGGATCGCGATCCTGCGCAAGAAGGCGGTCCAGGACCGGCTCAAGGTGCCGGCGGACGCGCTCGAGTACATCGCGAGCCGGATCTCGACGAACATCCGCGAGCTCGAGGGCGCGCTGATCCGGGTTACCGCGTTTGCCAGCCTGAACCGGCAGTCGGTCGACCTCCAGCTCGCCGAGTTCGTGCTGAAGGACCTGATCCCGGAGGCGCAGGGGCCCGAGATCACCGCGTCGACGATCATGGGCCAGACCGCGTCGTACTTCGGGCTGTCCATCGACGACCTGTGCGGCACCTCCCGGTCCCGGGTCCTGGTCACCGCGCGGCAGATCGCCATGTACCTCTGCCGCGAGCTGACCGATCTGTCGCTGCCCAAGATCGGCCAGCAGTTCGGCGGCCGCGACCACACCACCGTGATGCACGCGGACAAGAAGATCCGCTCGCTGATGGCCGAGCGCCGGTCGATCTACAACCAGGTCACCGAGCTCACCAACCGGATCAAGCAGCAGGCGTTGTCCGGGTGAATGCACGGTGAAGGTTCTCATACCAGTGACTGCGGGCACATTCAACGCACACAGGCTGTGGATAACTCTGTGGACAGACGCCGGGCTCCGGAGGAAAACTCCGGCCAACCGGGGGGTAATCGCCGGCCATCCGGCACGAGTCCGCGGGGTATCCACAACGGCCGGCACCCGCGCCCACCGGGCAGCCACAGCCACTGTGGACGCCACCGGCGCCGGTGACCTGCTGCGGGGCCGGATATCCCCAGGATCCACCGACCCTATGACGACTGCTCTTCTCTCAATTACTTAAAGACCAAGACCTAAGTAAGCCGACCAACAGGAGGGCGGCTCCCCGTGAAGATCCAGGTTGAGCGTGATGTTCTGGCTGACGCCGTGGCGTGGACGGCCCGCGCCCTGCCGGCCCGCCCCACCGTGCCGGTGCTCGCCGGGATGCGGCTGCAGGCCGGTGACGACCTCACGCTGTCCAGCTTCGACTACGACGTATCGGCCCAGGCCACGATCCCGGTGATCGCCGAGGAGGAAGGCAGCGCGCTGGTTTCCGGCAGGCTGCTCTCCGAGATCAGCCGCAGCCTCCCGGCCCGGCCCGTTCAGATCACCTCCGAGGGCGGCAAGGCCGTCCTGTCCTGCGGCAGCGCCACGTTCACGCTGCTGACGATGCCGGAAGAGGAGTACCCGGCGCTGCCGGAGATGCCGCCGGCCGCCGGGACGGTGGGCAGCGACGCATTCGCCTCGGCGGTCAGCCAGTCGGCGACCGCGGCGGGCCGGGACGACACGCTGCCGGCGCTGACCGGCGTCAGGATCGAGATCGAGGGCGACACGCTGACGCTGATCTCGACCGACCGCTACCGGCTGGCCGTCCGGGAACTGCGGTGGACCCCGGCCAGGCCGGACCTGTCCGCCGCGGTGCTCGTGCCGGCCAGGGCGCTCGCCGAGACCGCGCGGGCACTGACGTCCGGCGCCGAGGTGGCGATCGCGCTCGCGCTGCCGGGCGACGGCACCGACGGCGCCGGCGGCGACGGGATGATCGGCTTCGAGGGCGGCGGGCGGCAGGCCACGACCAGGCTGCTCGGCGGCGAGTTCCCGCGGCACCAGGCGCTGCTGCCCAGCCACGCCAGCTACACGGCCGAGCTGGCCACCCCGCTGCTGGCCGAGTCGGTGAAGCGGGTCGCCCTGGTTGCCGAGCGGAACACCGCGGTGCGGCTGGCGTTCACGCCCGGCCAGCTGGTGCTCGAGGCCGGCACCGGCGACGAGGCCCAGGCCGTCGAGGTGCTGGAGGCGAGCTTCGACGGCGATGACGAGCTGTCGATCGCGTTCAACCCGCAGTACCTGCTGGACGGGCTGGCCGCGATCGACTCGGACACGGTCCGGATGTCGTTCACCGAGCCGGGCAAGCCGGTGCTGATCACCGGCAAGCCCGCACCCGACGGCCAGCCCGACTACCGGTACCTGCTCATGCCGATCCGTCTCGGCGGGTAAATCCGCAGATCCCCAGGGCTGGACTAATGTCGCTGGCGTGCACCTGACCAGGCTGGCGCTGACCGACTTCCGCAGCTACGCCGCTGCCGACGTGGACCTTGCGCCGGGCGTCTCCACCTTCACCGGCCCGAACGGTGAGGGCAAGACCAACCTGGTGGAGGCCGCGGCGTACGTGGCCACGTTCGGCAGCCACCGGGTTGCCACCGACGCCCCGCTGATCAGGCACGGCGCGCAGCGCGCCATCCTCAGGGCCGCGGTGCGCTCGCCGGAACGCGACAGCCTGGTCGAGATCGAGATCAACCCGGGCAAGGTGAACCGGGTCCGGCTGAACCGGGTGCCCCTGCCGCGGCCGCGCGAGGCGCTGGGCACGCTGCGGTGCGTCCTGTTCGCCCCGGAGGACCTGGCCATGGTCAAGGGCGACCCGGACCAGCGGCGGCGCTATCTCGATGAGCTCCTGGTCGCCACCAGGCCCCGGTTCGCCGGGGTCCGGGCCGACTACGACCGGGTGCTGCGACAGCGGACGGCGCTGCTGAAGTCCGCCAAGGCAGCCCGGTTCACCGGGCACGGTGGGGCGCCTGCCGCGCTGGAGGTGTGGGACGAGCACCTGGTCGCGAACGGCGCGGAGCTGACCGCGGGACGGCTGGAGCTGACCGCCGCGCTCCGGCCGCTGGTCGCCAAGGCGTACGCGGCGGTGTCCGGTGAGGACCTGGCCGTGGGGATGAGCTACCGGCAGTCCGGGCAGGAGGATGAGCCCGCGGCGGACCGCGCGGCGCTGGCCGAGGGGCTGCGCGAGGCCCTGGCCCGGGTGCGCCGGGCCGAGCTGGAACGCGGCGTCTGCCTGGTCGGTCCGCACCGGGACGACCTCGAGCTGCGCGTCGGCGAGCTGCCAACCCGCGGCTACGCCAGCCACGGCGAGTCCTGGTCGCTGGCGCTCGCGCTCCGGCTCGGAGCGTACGACCTGCTGCGATCCGGCGGCGATGACCCGGTGCTGATCCTGGACGACGTGTTCGCCGAGCTCGACAGCGGGCGCCGGGAGAGCCTGGCCGGCCTGGTCTCCGGCGCCGAGCAGGTGCTGGTCACCGCCGCGGTGCCCGCCGACGTGCCCGCGCGCCTGGCCGGCCAGCGGTTCGGGGTGTCCGGCGGGGCGATCTTCCGTGCCTGACGAAGCGGACCCGGTGCGGGCCGCCAGGGAGGCCCTCGCGAGGGCGAAGGCGGACGCCCTCGCCAAGGGCAACCGGCCTGCCCGCCCCCAGGTTCGCGGGCCCGAACGGGACGCCTCCCCCGACCCGGCTCCCCCCCGCCGGTCTGGCCGCCGGCCGCGCCGGGACGACCCGGAGCCGCTCAATGCCGCGATCGGCGGGCTGATCGACGCGCGAGGCTGGCGCCAGGCGGCCGCCGTGGGATCGGTCTTCGGGCGGTGGGCGGAGATCGTCGGCCCCGAGCTCGCCGAGCACACCAGGCCCGAGTCGCTGACCGACGGCGAGCTGACCGTCACCGCGGACTCCACCGCCTGGGCGACCCAGGTGCGGCTCCTGGCGGCACACCTAGTGCGCAGGCTGAACGATGAGCTCGGCGACGGCTCGGTGCGGCACGTGCGGGTCCGCGGGCCCGCCGGCGCGGCGGGCCCAGCCCGCCGGCCAGGGGAATGGAGGGTACGCGGGGGACGGGGACCTCGCGACACCTACGGGTGAATCTTGCGGGGGGCAGGCCCCCTGGAAGCCCATGACGGCCGCTCGGGCCATCAGGCCCTCGGGCCCGCCAGCCGACTAATCCAGTCGGCTGTGGCTGACGGTACGGCCAGGTAAAATATAACTGCAGCCGGAGGGGGACATGGGGGACGTCCCCGCGAGGCAGTGCCCGCGTGGCTGTCTTGTTCAGGAGGAGTATTCCGCTTTGTCATACGATGCGCGCTCGATCACGGTTCTAGAGGGGCTGGAGGCTGTCCGCAAACGCCCCGGCATGTACATCGGCTCGACCGGAGAGCGCGGCCTGCACCACCTTGTTCAGGAGGTCGTGGACAACGCGGTTGACGAGGCACTGGCCGGCTACGCCGACCGGATCGAGGTGACGCTGCTCGCCGACGGCGGGGTCCGGGTCGCCGACAACGGCCGCGGCATCCCGGTGGACAACCACCCGGTGGAAAACCGTCCCGCGGTCGAGGTGGTGCTGACCACGCTGCACGCGGGCGGCAAGTTCGACCGCCAGGCGTACGCGGTGTCCGGCGGCCTGCACGGCGTGGGCGTCTCGGTCGTCAACGCGCTGTCGGCCAGGTTTGAGGTCGAGGTCTACAAGGACGGCTTCGTCTGGCGGCAGTCCTACGCGGCCAGCGAGCCCACCGGGCCGCTGCAGAGGGGCGAGCCGACCGAGGAAACCGGTACGATCATCACGTTCTGGCCAGACCCGGACATCTTCGAGAGCACGGTCTGGTCGTTCGAGACGCTGTCCCGGCGGCTGCAGGAGATGGCGTTCCTGAACCGCGGGCTGTCGATCACGCTGACCGACGAGCGGCCTGATCACATCAACGGCGCGCCCAACGTCGTGCACTACCGCTACGACGGCGGCATCGCGGACTTCGTCAGGTACCTGAACGCGTCCAAGGAACCGGTGCACAGCACGGTCATCGAGTTCGGTGACGAGGCGCCGGGCATCTCGGCCGAAATCGCGATGCAGTGGACCAGCTCGTACGCCGAGTACGTGCACACGTTCGCCAACACGATCAACACCGCCGAGGGCGGCACCCACGAAGAGGGCTTCCGCGCGGCGCTCACCTCGATCGTGAACCGCTACGCGCGCGAGCAGAACCTGCTGCGGGAGAAGGACGAGAACCTGACCGGCGATGACGTCCGGGAGGGCCTCACCGCGATCATCCACGTCAAGCTCGCCGAGCCGCAGTTCGAGGGCCAGACCAAGACCAAGCTGGGCAACACCGAGGCCAAGTCGTTCGTGCAGAAGGTGTGCAACGACCACCTGCGGGACTGGTTCGACCGGAACCCCGGCGAGGCCAAGGCGATCGTGATCAAGGCCACCCAGGCGGCCAGGGCCAGGATCGCCGCCCGCCAGGCCCGCGACCTGACCCGGAAGAACCTGATGGGCGGCTCGGGCCTGCCGGGCAAGCTGGCCGACTGCCAGTCCGGCGACCCGGAGATCTGCGAGATCTACGTGGTCGAGGGCGACTCGGCCGGCGGCTCGGCCAAGGGCGGCCGGGACCCGCTGTTCCAGGCGATCCTGCCGATCCGCGGGAAGATCCTTAACGTGGAGAAGGCCCGGATCGACCGGGTGCTGAAGAACAACGAGGTCCAGGCGATGATCACCGCGCTGGGCACCGGCATCCACGACGAGTTCGACATCGCCAAGCTGCGCTACAACAAGATCATTCTTATGGCGGACGCGGACGTGGACGGCCAGCACATCACCACGCTGCTGCTCACGCTGCTGTTCCGGTTCATGAAGCCGCTGGTCGAGGCCGGCCACGTCTACCTGGCGCAGCCGCCGCTCTACAAGATCAAGTGGGAGGGCCGCGGGGTCGCACCCGGGTACGCGTACTCCGACCGGGAGCGCGACGCGGTGATCGAGGCCGGCATCGCCGAGGGCCGCAAGGACCCCAGGCCGCGCGATGGCGTGCAGCGGTTCAAGGGCCTCGGCGAGATGAACGCCACCGAGTTGTGGGAAACCACGATGGACCCGGCCAGCCGGGTGCTGCGGCAGGTCACCCTCGACGACGCTGCCCAGGCCGATGAGCTGTTCACCGTGCTGATGGGCGAGGACGTGGAGGCACGCCGCGCGTTCATCCAGCGGAACGCGAAGGACGTCAGGTTCCTCGACATCTAGGACGATGTCACCGGATTGGTTTGATCACGGAGGATCCGGGAGCATCCGGCACGCCACACCCTCGGTGATCACGGAAGTGAGATGTTAGAACAGTGACCGACGTGAACGCCCCAGCCCCGCCTGGCGGGCACGACCGCACGGAGCCGGTCGACATCCAGGTCGAGATGCAGCGCAGCTACATCGACTATGCGATGTCGGTCATCGTCGGCCGCGCGCTGCCCGACGTCCGCGACGGCCTCAAGCCGGTGCACGTGCGCGTGCTGTACGCGATGTACGACGGCGGCTACCGGCCCGACCGCAGCTTCTTCAAGTGCGCGCGGGTGGTCGGCGACGTCATGGGGACCTACCACCCGCACGGCGACAGCGCGATCTACGACGCGCTGGTCCGGCTGGCGCAGCCGTGGGCGATGCGGATGCCGCTCGTGGACAGCCAGGGCAACTTCGGCTCGCCGGGGAACGACCCGGCGGCCGCGATGCGGTACACCGAGTGCCGGCTGGCCCCGCTGGCCATGGAGATGCTGCGGGACATCGACAAGGACACCGTCGACTTCCGGCCGAACTACGACGGCCGGTCCGCCGAGCCGGTGGTGCTGCCGAGCCGGTTCCCCAACCTCCTGGTCAACGGCTCCGAAGGGATCGCGGTCGGCATGGCGACCAAGATCCCGCCGCACAACCTGCGCGAGGTCGCCGCCGGCGTCCAGTGGTACCTGGACAACTTCGAGGCCTCGGACGAGGAACTGCTCGAGGCGCTGATCGAGCGCATCAAGGGCCCGGACTTCCCCGGCGGCCCCGATGGCCGCACCGGCGCCTTGATCGTCGGCCGCCGCGGCATCCAGGAGGCCTACCGCACCGGCCGCGGCTCGATCGTGATGCGCGCGGTCGTCGAGGTGGAAGAGGACCGCAAGGGCCGCACCTGCCTGGTCGTGACCGAGCTGCCGTACCAGGTCAACCCGGACAACCTGGCGGCGAAGATCGCCGAGCTGGCGCACGACGGAAAGGTCGGCGGCATCGTCGCCGTCAACGACGAGACCAGCGGCCGCAGCGGCCAGCGCCTGGTGATCGTGCTGAGGCGGGATGCGGTCGCCAAGGTCGTGCTGAACAACCTGTACAAGCACACCCAGCTGCAGGAGACGTTCGGGGCGAACATGCTGGCCCTAGTCGACGGCGTGCCGCGGACCCTGCGGCTCGACCAGCTGATCCGGCACTGGGTCACCCACCAGATCGAGGTCATCGTCCGGCGCACCCGCTACCTGCTGCGCAAGGCGCAGGAGCGGGCCCACATCCTGAGCGCGCTGATCAAGGCGATCGACCGGATCGACGAGGTCATCGCGCTGATCAGGGGCAGCGAGTCGGCCGCGGTAGCCCAGCAGGGCCTGATGGACCTGCTGGAGATCGACGAGATCCAGGCCAGGGCGATCCTGGACATGCAGCTGCGCAGGCTGGCCGCCCTGGAGCGGCAGCAGCTGATCGACGAGTACGAAGCGCTGATGGCGGAGATCGCCGACTACGAGGCCATCCTGGCCTCGCCGGAGCGGCAGCGGGAGATCATCGGCACCGAACTCGGCGAGATCGTCGCGAAGTACGGCGACGACCGGCGCACCCAGATCATCGCCTACGACGGCGACGTGTCCGTGGCCGACCTCATCGCCGAGGAGGACGTGGTCGTCACGATCACCCGCGGCGGCTATGCCAAGCGCACCAAGACCGACCTGTACCGGGCGCAGCGGCGCGGCGGCAAGGGGGTGCGCGGCGCCCAGCTGCGCGCCGACGACATCGTCGAGCACTTCTTCGTCACCTCCACTCATAACTGGATCTTGTTCTTCACGAACAAGGGCCGGGTGTACCGCGCCAAGGCGTACGAGCTGCCCGAGGCCGCGCGCGACGCCCGCGGCCAGCACGTCGCCAACCTGCTGGCGTTCCAGCCCGACGAGCGGATCGCCGAGGTGCTGGCGCTGTCCGACTACACGGTCGCCCCCTACCTGGTCATTGCGACCTCGTCCGGGCTGGTCAAGAAGACGAAGCTGTCGGACTTCGACTCGCCCAGGGCCGGCGGGATCATCGCGATCAACCTGCGTGAGGACGACGAGGTGATCGCCGCCAGGCTGGTGTCGGCCGACGAGGACCTGCTGCTGGTCAGCAACCACGCCCAGGCGATCAGGTTCCACGCCACCGATGAGGCGCTGCGCCCGATGGGCCGGGCGACCTCGGGCGTGATCGGCATGCGGTTCGGCGCGGGCGACCGGCTGCTGGGCATGCACGTGGTGCGGGAAGGCGCCGACGTGCTTGTGGCCACCGGCGGCGGGTATGCCAAACGTACCCAGGCCGACCAGTACCCGGTGCAGGGCCGTGGCGGCCACGGGGTGCTGACGGCCAGGATCGTGGAGGCCCGCGGCGAGCTCATCGGCGCCCTGATGGTCCGGCCGGAGGACGAGGTCTTCGCGATCACGTCGGCCGGCGGGGTGATCAGGACGGCTGCCGCGGAGATCAAGCAGTCCGGCAGGCAGACCATGGGAGTCCGGCTGGTCAACCTGGCCCCGGGACAGAGCCTGGTGGCCATCGCGCGCAACGAGGAGTCACTCGACGGAGGCAACGGTGCCAGTGCCGTGGAGGAGGGTGACGAAACTGGTACCGGGGGTGACCAGGAGTGACGAATAATTACGGGGATGGCGAGCCGCCGCGGAGCGCGCGAATACCCGCAGGCCGCGAGGCGCAACGTGAAGGGGATTTGCAGCGTCACATAGATGTTGGCGGTAACACCGACAGCCAAGCCGAACGGGACGCAGACCGGCCATATGGGGATAACCTCATGGGAGTCAACGTTCCGGAGGAGGACGGGGTGGAGCATCGCGTAGAGCCAAAGCTGTGGCTCACCGACGGAGCGGACGGGGGTGCCGCCCCCAATGACCCCGAGTCGGTGCAGTCGGCCGCAGCGGCCGCACCAGGCGACGCCAGCTCGCTGCCGGACCTGCCGCTGCCCAGTGACCCGGGGCCGCCCGGCAACTCAAACGGCACGGTCGGGCAGGAGGTCCCCTACCCGGGCCAGGACATCCCGTATACCGGGCAGCAGATAGCGTTCGACCCCAACGGTGCGTCGGCCGAGCCCGCCGAGCTGGGGAACTCGTTCGGTTCCTCCGCCGCGCCGGACCCGTACGGCCTGGAGAACCAGTCGCGCGACGAGGGGCTCAGGATCCCGCCGTATCAGGCGCAGGTTCCAACGTCCCAGCTTCCCCCGCCGCCCCAGGTGCCGCCGTACCCGGCTCAGGTGCCGCCAGCGCCGGCCCCGGCGGCGGCCGCCGCGGCAGGGATGGCGGCCAAGGTCACCGCCCCGTTCGCGGCGCTGACCAGGCCCAAGACCAAGAAGCCGCCGCAGACCAAGAAGCCTCCCCGCGCGTCGCGGCCAGCGCCGCCACCGCCCAGTCCTTCCGCGGTGCGGGAACGGGTCGCCGCGGCCACCAGGACCGGGAACGTGCCCAGGGGGACGGCCCCGACCCGCCGCGCCCAGCTGGTGCTGGCCAGGATCGAGCCCTGGTCGGTGATGAAGTTCAGCTTCATGGTGTCGCTTGTCGGCTGGGTCGTCCTGTTCGTCGCCGTCGCGGCGCTGTACTACGTCCTGAACAAGCTCGGCGTGTTCCACTCGATCCAGTCCACGATCACGGACGTGACCTCGAGCAAGGGATCCGCCGGAGCCGACGCCAACGGCCAGTGGTTCTCCGCCTCGCGGATCCTCGGCTACACGATGCTGGTCGGCGCCATAAACGTGGTCCTGATCACCGCCCTGGCCACCGTCGGAGCGGTGATCTACAACCTGGTCACGCACCTGGCCGGCGGCATCGAGGTCACGCTCAAGGAAACCGACTGAGCATCGAGTTCAGGCTTGCGGTAACCTAGCCCGGCGTACCCGTCATCTACGGTTGATCCGGGTGCCAGCCCGGGGCGTGTAGCTCAGTCGGTTAGAGCGCTTCCCTGATAAGGAAGAGGTCCGTGGTTCAAGTCCACGCACGCCCACCCAGGTAGAAGGCCGCGGGGCAAACCCTGGACTGTGATCTTGCCCGGCAAGACCCGGCGCCTATCGGAGGACCAGTCGATCCCTACCGTTGTCGGCGTGGCCAGGTACCACGCGTCCGATGCCGGTAAGGCGCACGGTAGCTGAAGATCAGTTCTGCCAGAATCCCGACGGCCGCGCCCGGCGCAATGCCAGCCCAGCCCAGAACCAGCCAGCCCGCCGCCGCGGGTGCGACCCAGAGCGGAATCCGCACCCGCCAGTACAAGTAGGCGTAACGCTCACGCCGTCTGCCACCTGGCAGCGTGATCACCGAAGGGAACCGTAGCCAGCGCCGCCACCAATGGTTCCTTCCGCCCCATGTGAACAGTGAACCGTTCATCACATCCATACTGCAGCAAGATTTGGCGCCTGCCGCCGCCGTGAAGTCATTTCCGGTGTGGCGAAGATCAGCGCGTCATCGTCCAGGCCGACGAACCGGGCCATATGCCAGGAAAAGACTCTCCTGACCGCTGTTAAGGCAGGCGCAGTATGGTGGTGTTTGCGACCCAGCGTATGGAGCCACGATGCAGCCACTGGCCATGTATGTTCTTGCTTCAGGCGTCGCGATGATCTTGGGTGTCTCGGCGACTCTTGTGGCAACCCGGCGCGACGTAAGGCGTCGTCGCAGTGCGATCAGCCGTTGGCATGTGCATGGGAGTATCCCGCTGGCTGCGGCTGCGCTGGCGATCGGCGCGATCTCGTTCAGCGGCGGGCAGTCGCCTGGCACGCACAAGGTCATTTACGTGATCGGCGCTACGCTGCTACTGGCTGCCTTGCTGTGTGCCACGGTCGGTGCAACTGCCGCCTCCCGGCGGTGACAGGTCGCCAGCGGTCACTGACGGACCGGCTGAACGGCTTCTGACCTCGGCACGAGCAGGCCAGCGCCGACTGCAAAAAGACCTCTGATCAGGCCAGGGCAAGGGCACTAACCGCTGGGGCTCGCTGCCCGCGACCTGAGATCCGCCGGCCGCCGTCGGCCTCGAGTCCGACCCCGAGGCCGATGTCGGCGCTGAGGCCGAGTCCGGCTCCGGCGGATCCGGCGTGCGGCCATCACCTCTGCAGTGCACGACCAGGACCGGCCGCTGCGAATGGGCGGCAACCTCCGAGGCGATGCTTCCGCCGATCCGGCCGCCCAGCCCGCCCTTCCGGTGGGTGCCGAGCACAATGAGGCTGGCCTCGTTGTCGTTGGCCGCGTTGATGATCACTTTTTCGGGGGGCGTGCCCTGGACCGCCAGCGGCTGGGCCCGGAACCCGGCCGCGTCGGCCAGCTCGGCTCCGTGCGCAGCGGTCTGCCCGGCGGCCACCTCGACGTCGCAGGGGCTGGCCGCGTCGAAGTCCGCCCCGGGCTCCGGCACGAATCCGACGCTGAACGGTCGCCAGACCGTGAGCACCAGCGCGCCGCGCCGCGCGGGCAGCTGGCGTCCGGCCTCGGCGATCGCGGCCTGGGCCATGGGTGACCCGTCGTAGGCGAACAGCACCGGGCCGATCGCCTCGCGTCGGCGGGCCGCGGGTCGGCGGGCCCTTCCGGCGGACGTGCTAACCAGCCGCTCGCTGCCGGACACGGCGGCCGCGGCGGCCGTCCGCGCCAGCGTGGGCAGGGTCGCGCCGGGCCGGAGCAGGGCCAGCAGCGGCGGAGACTCCCACGCCGTTTCCTGCCCGCCCATCCATGTTGCCAGCGCCGGAGCCGCCGGCCGTACGCCGCCGAGCAGGTACAGCAGGACGGCGATCAAAGCCCCGCCGATCGAGATCCCAAAGCAGATCCACAGCACGGTGTTCAGCGCCGGGGTGGGCAGGCCCGCCAGCGTGACCGCGAAATGCAGCAGGATCGGCACGATCAGGAACGCCGCCACGGCCCGCAGCAGCTCGAGGATGGCGAACACCCGCTGTATGGAAAGCGCACGCAGCGACAAGCCGGCCAGGAACAGCGCCGGGACCACCGAGGCGCCGATGCCGATGCCGACCAGCCCGGTGCCGATCAGGACCAGGTTGCTGGTCGGCGGGATCGTGGACCGGAGCACGAGCACCCCGGCGGCCAGGACCACCAGCCCAGTGAAGGCGTAATAGTGAATCCAGCGCGTGCTGAACAAGGCCCCGAACACGAACGCCGTGATGATGGCCGCGGCCAGCTCCGGCAGGAAGCGCAACCCAAGCTGCAGCGGCGTGTAGTGCGGTGCGAGTATCGCCGCGGTGAGCCCGATCGCCGACGTCGCCGCGGCGGCGGCGCAGACGGCGATCACGATCCCGGTGACCGGGATCGTGCTGCTCAGCGCGCGCAGGGTAAGCAGCGGGTTACGGGCGTTGTACTCGTAGACCCACAAGGCCACGATCAGCGCCACGCCGATCAGCAGCGGGACGATCGCGACCGGGTCGAGGAACCGGTGGGAAGTCAGCTCCGCGGCACCCGAAAACGCCGCCACCGAGCCCGCCGCCGCCAGGCCGATGGCCACGAAGTCCCGGGGGGCGTTGCGGTCGGCCGGCGGGGCGTCCTGGAACGTCAGCAGCGACATCACCAGCGCGGCGAAGGCGATGCCGGCCACGATCCAGAACAGAGGCCGCCAGGCATGGAACGAGGCCTGGACCCCGCCGACCAGCGGGCCCGCCGCGACCGCACCGAACACGCACAGGTCGATGATCACGGCCGTCGGGCGCAGCTTGGCCACCGAGAAGCCGAGGAACAGCGGCGGCGCCGCGGCGATGAGCAGCAGGCTCGTGCACAGGCCCTGCAGCACGTGGCCGACGATGAACATGGCCGGCCCCGTCGCCGCGGCGGCCAGCACCGAGCCGATCACCAGTACGGTGCCGTAGATCAGCAGCATCCGGCGTTGCGGCAAGTGCTGGGCGAACTGCACCGCCAGCACTGTGCCGACCGCGTAGCCCGCGTTGGCAAGGCCGAAACCCAGGCTTATCGTCTGCGCGCTGACGTGCAAGCTCGCCCCGATGATCGGCACGAGCGGCTGCAGGGCGGCCGATAGGCCCAGGTACGGAATCAGGAACAGGGCGACCATCGCCGCGGTCGGGATATAGCGGCCGTGCAGCGGGCCGGGTCGTATCGGCTCGGAGAACTGCCCCTCAGCGCCGGGACTCTGCGGACTGGGAACCATCCGTACGCGAGCCATCACCCGATGCTTGCCGGCCAAGGCCCGAGCCGAGCGGCCGGGCCGGCCGGCCGGGCGGAATCCGACGGTTGAGCGGAATGCTCCGAACGTCGCGTCCGAGCTCGGCAAGATCGGCAGATCAGCCGTTATTAGCGAACAGCCCGGCATTTGACGCCACGAGCTGAGCGACCCACTACATGACCATGCATGCTCGTGACCCGCGCCAGATCCGAAGATGCGGTCCATGACGTCGGCCCGCCTGCGCCTGGACCATCCAAAGTTCGAGATGTATCGTGTCTTCACGAACTCGGCCGTGACTACACCGGAGGAGTCTCACGCATGAGCACGTCGCCACTTTCTCCTCAGGAGGTCCGGGCCGCCGCCGAGGCGCACAAGGAGCTTGGCCCCGAGTACAGCGACGCGGTGGTGGAGTCGTTCCTTGAGCGAGTCGACCGGGAAATCGCGGCACGCGTTGACGCCCGCCTCGCGCCTGCGCCCAGGGAACAGGGTGCGCAGCCGGCGCAGTCGAATGGCCGCCGCATGCTGCTGACCGGCGTGGCGATCGGCATCTTTGTCACCGGGATACCTTCGGTTCTGGTCGCCCAGGGCGCGGGTGGCGTCATCCCCCAGGATGAGACGAGCGTTCTCATCGTCCTCGCCGTCCTATGGGCGATAGCAGTCGCCGTCGGAGCGTTCGCGCGCCCGGTCAGTCGATACATCCGCAAGGAACACGACGTTCGCCAAACCCGACGGCAGGCCCCGTGAGGCTGCCGCCTGGGCCCTGACCCGAGCCGTCCCAGAACCGGAACCCGTAGCTGTGCCACCGCGCCCCGCGTTTCCGCTACGTCCCGCGCAATTGCGTGCGAAATCTCCGGCATGTGGCTGGCCGGGGGTGAGCCTCCGCGGTCACGGGTGAACGGCTGCGATTAGTTTGCCGGTCATTCGCCGTCTTTATTCATGGCGTGGACAGCGTGCGCTGCCAGACGACGCGGAGGCGATCATGGTTGGTGAGTCGTGGAACGAGCGGGGACCAGTGGCCGAGAGTGCCGCACCGATTCCTGAGGTGACCGACCGAGCCACCTGGCAGGGGCAGCTGGACGAGCTCCTGGTACGGGAGAAGGCGCACACCCGGGAAGGTGATGCGATCGCCGTGGCCCGGCGGCGGCTGCCCATGGTCGAGGTTGATCCGTCGATCCCGGTGACCGGCGAGCACGGCCAGGTCCCGCTGGCAGAGGTGTTCCAGGGCCGCCGCCAGCTGATCGTCTACTACCACATGTGGCATACCGGCAAGCCAGCGCAGGACCAGTGCTCGGGATGCACGTTCTGCAACGGACAGGTCAGCGACCTGTCCTACCTGCACTCGCGCGACGTCACGTTCGCCACGTTCTCCGAAGGACCATACGAGGAGAGTGCCCGCTACCGCGAGTTCATGGGTTATCCGATGCCCTGGTATTCAGTGGAGCCCTCGGGCGAGGCGCTGGTCGCCGGGCGCGGGTACGGCATGATCGTCTGCTACTTGCGTGACGGCGAGAGGGTGTTCGAGACCTACTGGACCACCGGCCGGGCCACGGAGGCAATGGGGTCGGTGTACGGCTTGCTCGACATGACCGTGTACGGCCGTCAGGAGACCTTCGAGGAGTCCCCGCCCGGCTGGCCTCAGTTCTGGCGGAACACCGGCGAGCAGTGGCGCGTCAACGGGCGCCCCACTCCACAGTGGGAGCGGCTCGCGGCCGGGCAGTCGGACGAGCTCGGCGTCAGCAGGGTCGAGTCGCGGTGAGGCGTTGCAGTGCTGCGGCCGCCGGCGGTCCCCACGTCGCTTTTCCACCGGCGCGGCCGTGGACTCCGGCATCGCCAATGAGCAGGCAGACGAGGGCCTTATCGAGCGCCCAGCCGCGAGCGCGGCGCAGGGTCGCTGCATCTGCAGCCGGTGAGTAGCTCTGGTAAAAGCGGTCGATGACTCCATCGGGCAGAAGCATCCAGCAGGCAGCCAGGTCACAGGCCGGGTCCCCGGCGCACACGTCACCAAAATCGACCACGCCGCAGAAATTGCCGTCTGTTGTCAGGACGTTCGCCGGGTGCAAGTCCGCGTGCAGCCACAGCGCCGGACCTGCCCAGTCAGGCGCCGCCAGCGCATCATCCCAGACCTCGCGCACGGCATCCGGGTCGGGAATCAGCCCGCGATCGGTTGTCTCCTTGAGGAAATGCGCGAAGCCTTCGGCGATATCGGCCAGCGGGCCACCTCGCCGGTGCCGGCCAGCGGGCGCGTCGCCCGGCGCGGGCTGATGCATCGCTGCCAGGAAAGCCGCCAACGTATCGGCTGCCTCGGCGCCGCGCGTCGCAGGGGCACGGTCAGCGGATTCACCGGCAACCCAGGTAGTGACGATCCAAGGGTGTGGGAACCGCTCGGACGGCTGGCCAAGACGCTGCGGAACAGGTATCTGCAACGGGAGGCGCGGTGCCATGGCAGGCAGCAGGGCGTGCTCCTTGAGGAGCATCTCGCCCGCGTGCTTGTTGGTCCACGGCAGCCGGACCGCAAGGTCGTCGCCGAGCCGCCACATCTGATTGTCCCAGCCCCGAGCGCCAAACGTCACCGGCAAGTCGGCCAGGTCGGGGTGCTGTTCACGGAGCAACTGTGCAATCAGATCCGCGGTGATCTCATTTTCAGTGTCGCTCACAGAGCAACCGTAGCCGTGAATTCAGGTCCTTCCAGCCATCCAGCAGCACCAGCCCGACCGGTCCGGTGACGCTCGGCTGAATTCAGTGGATTTCGGCCTGGACCACCGGACCACAAGGGATATGCCCCGGGCGCTGATCTGGCTGGTGGTGCTCGTGGCGTGGTGCGGGCCGATCGCGACCGTGTTTGCTCTCATGTCGTACCTGATCGCGATCGGAGTGCTGGTCATCTTGGGTGCGGTGACAGGCCTCGTGTGGCAAGAGCGAGGCCCGTCGTTCCGGGCTGCCTTCAGGAAGCCGCGGCCGAATCGGAATTGAAACGGATCCGCATCATCCCTAGCCGGGGGGGAAAGCCCTGGAGGTAGGCGGTTACGGTTGCGCCCGAGCTCGGTTGCAAAAGGTGACCTGGAAGAGAGGGCGGGATGGATAACGACATCCGGGCGGCCGTGTACCTGGAGCTAGACGCCGACCCGCTCATCGATGCGGACAACATCGAGGTCGACGTCGTCAACGGCGAGGTGTCGCTCAACGGCTCGGTGATGAGCCAGGAGCAGCGCTCGGAAGCGGCTGCGGTGGCGCAGCGGGTGGGCGACGTGACTGTGGTGCACAATCTCCTGAGCGTCGCACCACCGTCCTCCGACTATGGGGATGACGCTGCCCTGGCCCAACTGGTGAACGATGCGCTCGCGGCAAACCAGGCCGTACCGGGTGGTGTCCGGGCGACCGCCCGCGAGGGCGATGTCTGCCTGACCGGCATGGTGGGCGACAGCGCTGAGCGGGTTGCCGCCGAAGACGCAGCGGCGGGCGTGGCCGGGGTGCTCAGCATCACCAACCAGATCGAGGTCCAAGGCGACGTGTGAGTGGATCGGTCCGGGGCGACGCGTGAGTGGATCGGTCCGGGGCGACGCGTGAGTTGATCGGTCCGGGGCGACGCCTGAATAGATCGGGTCCCGGGCGACGCGTGAGTGGCGCGATGACCGCGACGTCGGCTAGCTCGGCCGGCTGAGGCGGGCGGTGATCGCCGGGGCGGCCTCGCGCAGCCACGCCTCGGCGCGCGGCAACTCGTCCTTGGCGCCGTCCTCCCAGAGCTTGCGGAACACCGGGTCCAGTTCCGCGGAGGCGCGGGAGTCCTCGTGATAGCGGCGCGCCATGTCGACGGCGAACGGGGCGAACTCCGCGCGATGCCGCGGCGTCATGCCGTAGGCGTCCGCGAACACCGCGACCCGGTGGGGGATGTCGGCGTCCGCGAACGCGGGCGCCCGGTCCCGCGGATCGCGCAGCGGCGCCCAATACCACAACGCGTTTGCGATGTCGTAGAGCCTGGTGGTCGGGTGAGCCAGGTCGAAGTCGATCAGCGCGGCCGGCAGCCCGTCGCGGAAGACCACGTTGCCCGGGTAGTAATCGCAGTGGCTGACCAGTTCGGTGCGTCTGGCGATCCGGCGTCCGGCGCTGGCCGGCGTCCCGCCCCACACCGCGTCCGGCGGCGGCACCCACCCGGCGGACGCCTCGTGCAGCGCACGGATCAGCCGGGCCAGGGCGACGAGCACGTCGTCACCAGACGTCTCCGGTGGCAGCGGGTTGCGCGGCACGTCACCGGGGACGAATGACAGCATCTCGCGCCCGTGTTCGTCGACGCCGAACGGAAGCGGCGCGCCGGTGAATCCGGCATCGCGCAGGTGCGCCAGGTACGCCTGCACGGTCAGGCTGAACGGCCGCAGCGGCCGCCGCACCGTGTCCCCGATCCGCACGATCCCCTGGGTGACGCCATCCCCGGTCAGCAGCTCGCCTTCGCTCACACCGCGGCAGCCTAACCGCTCACGTCTGGGCCAGACGCCGGGCCAGCTCGGCAGCTACCTCGCCCGGCGCTAGCGCCGTCGTGTCGATGACAGGCAAGCCGAGCGACCGGTACTCGGCGGCGTCAGCGACCGCGTCAGGAGCATCGGCCGCTCGTCCCGCTTGACTCAGACGATGCCATCGCTCCTGGTCAGCACAATCGAGCACCAGCCACGAAGCGATCGGCCAGCCATGAAGGTCGTCGGGCGCGGCCACCCCCAGCAGGATGACGGGCTGATCCGCCACGATGTCGAGAACGGACCGCACCAGCTGACGGTAGGCGGGCCATGTCTCCGGATGACCTGGGATATCACGCCCGGCCAGCGCGGCCGCTGGCGTCATGAAATCGTCCCAGTCCACTATCACAAAAGACGGCAGCAACGCCCGCAGCAACGGCACGACCGCGCTTTTGCCCGAGCCCGGCGCTCCCAGCACTGCCGTGATCATCAACGTAGCCTAATTCGCTGTCTGCCTTTGCCCGGCCAGAACGGGGGGCGCGGGCGCGCATACCCGGGACAGAGCCGGGTAGCGGCACCATGGGTGCCGGGTATGCACCGAAGGGGCGTATCGATATGTTGTCGCCGTTTATGTTCGCGAGGCGGAACCGCACGGATGAAGAGGTCGCCGAGTGGGAGGCGCAGCAGGCGAAGCTCAACTGGGGCTACGAGGGGTCGCCGTGGCTGAATGGACTGGTGACCTTCAGCGGCTTCGTGGCGGCCTTCATTGGGTCGGTTACCGTGCTGTTGATGATCGCCAACCTGCGCCACGGCTTAGTGTGGCTGTGGTACGCAGTCATAGTGGCCGCCTTGGTGGCGGCACACCTGTGTCTGCGCGTCGTGCGTCATCAGCTGCTCCGGCGCTCGCGCCGGTTATGAGCCCTCGGGCGCGGGCAGGTCCTGGGCGATCTCCCAGACATGACCGCCGGGGTCGGTGAAGCTGGCCGTACGCAGTCCCCACGGCCGGTTTATCGGACCACTGAGCAGTGTTACCCCGCGGCTCGCCAGTTCCGCGCACACCGCGTCCACGTCATCGACCTCAATCGTGAGCACGAAACGGGCCCCGGCCGCACGGCTTGCGACGGTTCCTGGCTCGATGAGCTCGTGGGCCGCCGGGGTCCGGAGCAGGTTGATGACCGTGTTGTCGAACTTGAAGACCGCGGAATTATCGTCCTCGAATGCGACCGGAAGGCCGAAGACCTCCTGGTAGAACTGCTTCGACCGGTCCAGATCCTCGCTGAACAGGGTGATCGCGCCGACACCGGCGCTCTTCAGCAACGCACTCACACCACACCTCTTTCCGCTCGCCGAACGATCCACCACGGACCGCGTTCCAGCCACCTCTTACGACGGGCGAGCGTGGGTCAATTCATCGCATCGGGGGAAGGGTGGTGTGCGAGACCCGGAGTGGAGGGACAACGTGACCGAACCCGCGCCCCGCATCGACTTCGCCAACCTCCCGGCGCCCGAGGAGGGCGTTTTGGTGACCTTGTTCATCACCGTCCGGAAGGTGGCACGGTCCCGGGACTTCTACTCGCGTGTCCTTGGCGGCACCGTCGTCATGGACGAGAACCCGTGCATCGTCAAGCTGTCCAATTCCTGGATCCTGATGAACCCCGGCGGCCCGCCAACCCCGGACAAGCCAGACATCTCGGTTGTTGACTACGAGCCCGGCGACACCACTTCGATCTTCCTGAACTTGCGGGTTGCTGACATTCAGGCCTGCTACGAGGAGTGGAAGGCGAAGGGTGCCGAGTTCGTCACGCCACCCATCGACCGCGGAGCGGAAATCCGCTGTTATATGCGGGACCCGGACGGCTACCTCATCGAGGTCGGCCAGGCCACCGGCGTGCTGCACGGCCAGCTCGCGGAGAAGCGCCCGGAGGATCTCCCCGGCTGAGGCCGCGGGCCCGGCCGGTTTGGCATGCTGGTTGCGTGGCATGCGGGACGGCCCCGAGGCGGGCGGCACCTGGTGTCCGCGAACGACGCGCGCGGGTGCCGGGAAAACAAGGCTTGTGGTGCGCCGTGGTGGCGGGGTTCGCTGTCGCGGCCGACGTCGCGAGCAAGGCATGGGCTCTGTCGCGGCTCTCCGGCGGCCGCGATATCAGCGTGGCCGGGGGTTTGGTACGGCTTCAGCTCGTGATCAACCACGGTGCCCGCCTTCGGGCTCGGCGCAGGCTACGAGCCGCTCCTCGCCGGCGTGGGGTTTGCCGGGGTGATCCTGCTCGGAACCTGGGCGGTGCGGGGCACCGGCCGCGCCGAAAGGCTCGGCGCCGCGCTTGCCACGGCGGGCGCCGCGGGCAACCTCGTCGACCGCTTGATCCGGCCACCGGCCGCGCTGCACGGCGGTGTCGTGGACTGGCTGCATGTCTCGTTCTACGGCCCCACCTTCAACCTGGCTGATGTCTGGCTGCGCGCGGGCGTGGTGATCGCGGTCGGCGGGTGGCTGTGGCACCGCCGGACAGCGGCTTCCCGCGGCGCGGCAGCGCCTCCCTCATGATCGCTGCCGCGGCCCGCGCATTGCAGGCTGCTTTCCCTGGTGGGTAGATTTCCGGTGCGGCAGTACCTGCGAGACGGCCGGCCGGTCCGGCCTGGAGGCTGCGTCTGATGTCATCGGCGGCGGTTACGGGCGAGGCGTCGTCCGCGGCACGGGAGGTTGACCTCTCGGTCCGGGGGATGACGTGCGCGGCCTGCGCTGCCCGGGTTGAGAAGAAGCTCAACGAGATCGGCAGCGTCTCGGCGAGCGTGAATTTCGCGACCGAGAGGGCCACGGTCACCGCGCCGGCATCGGTTCCGGTACAGGCGCTGATCGACGCGGTCGAGCGGGCCGGATACGGCGCCGAGGTGTTCGACCGCATCCCGGGCGTGCCGGGCCCGGAGGTCCCGGAGGAGGGTGACGCGCCGCACGGCGGGCCCGATGCGGACCGGGTTAGCTACCTGCGCCGCCGGCTGATCCTGGCGCTGGTGTTCTTCGTTCCGCTGAGCGACCTGTCGGTGCTGCTGTCGCTGTTCCCCTCGTTCCGGTTCCCGGGCTGGCAGTGGACCCTGGTGGCGCTCGCCGCGCCGGTCGTGATCTGGGCGGCCTGGCCGTTCCACCAGGCCGCGCTGCGCAACGCCCGGCACGGCTCGGTGTCCATGGACACGCTCGTGTCGCTGGGCATCACCGCCGCGTGTGGCTGGTCGGTGTACGCGATGTTCGTGCTGGACCGCGGCCAGGCCCGGATCAGCGCGTGGCATCTGCTGCTGCACGCCTCCGGCGGCGGCATCTACCTGGAGGTAGCCGCCTCGGTGACGACGTTCCTGCTGGCCGGGCGGCTGTACGAGGCAAAGGCGCGGCGCGATGCCGGGGATGCGATGCGCGAGCTGGCCGCCGCGGCTGCGCGGGACGCGTGCGTGCTGTCCGGTGACGGCACCGAGCGCCGGATCCCGGCCGCAGACCTGGCAGTGGGGCAGCGCTTCGTGGTGCGCCCGGGAGAGCGGATCGCCGCTGACGGTGCGGTCGAGTTCGGTCAGTCGGCGGTGGACCGCAGCATGATGACCGGTGAGTCCACGCCGGCCGAGGCCGCCGAGGGCGACCTTGTCACCGCCGGCACGGTGGTGGTCAGCGGGCGGCTGGTGGTGCGCGCTGTCAAGGTGGGCAGCGACACGCAACTGGCCCATCTCGTCGGCCTGGTGGAACGCGCACAGTCGCAGAAGGCGGCGATCCAGCGGCTCGCCGACCGCATCTGCACCGTGTTTGTTCCCGCGGTGCTGGCGGCTTCCGCCCTGACGCTGGCCGGATGGCTGCTGGCGGGCGACCCGGCGGAATCCGCGTTCAGCGCCGCCCTGGCGGTCTTGATCATCGCGTGCCCGTGCTCGCTGGGGCTGGCGACGCCGGCGGCCCTGATGGTGGCGTGCGGGCGGGGCGCGCAGCTTGGCATCTTCATCAAGCGGTACGAGGCGCTGGAGGCCTCCCGCGCGGTCGACACCGTGGTGCTGGACAAGACCGGGACGGTCACCAGCGGGGTAATGGCGGTGACCGGCGTGCTGGCGGCGGGGGTCAGCCGGGAGGTGCTGCTCCGGAACGCCGGGGCGGTCGAGCACGCGTCGGAGCACCCGGTGGCCGCGGCGATCAGCCAGGCGGCGCACAAGGAACTCGGGGTGCTGCCCCAGGCGACCGGGTTCGCGGCCATGCCTGGCCTGGGGGCCCGCGGGTCGGTGGACGGCCACGAGGTGGTCGTCGGGCGCGAGGGCCTGCTCCGGCAGGCGGGGATGACGGTCCCGGCGTCCGTCGCCGATCAGTGCCGTCGCTGGGAACGGGACGGGTGTACCACGGTGCTGGCGGGCTGGGACGGCGAGGTCCGCGGGGCGGTGGCGATTGCCGACACGGTCAAGCCGTCGGCGGCGTCCGCCGTCGCCGGGTTGCGCCGGCTGGGCCTGCGCACCGTGCTGCTGACCGGGGACAGCCAGGCCACCGCCGAGGCGGTAGCCGCCGCGGTCGGCACCGACGAAGTGATCGCCACCGCGCTGCCCGACCGCAAGGTTGCCGTGATCGCCGGCCTGCAGGCGGCCGGCCACCGGGTGGCCATGGTCGGCGACGGGGTCAACGACGGGCCCGCCCTCGCCGCGGCCGATCTCGGGCTGGCCCTGGGCACCGGAACCGACGTCGCGATCACCGCGGCAGACCTGATCTTGCTGCGGGACGACCTGGGCGCGGTCCCCGACGCGATCGCGCTCGCCCGCGGCACGCTCGCCACGATCCGGGGCAACCTCACCTGGGCGTTCGGTTACAACATCGCGGCGATCCCGCTGGCCGCCGCCGGGTTCCTCAACCCGCTGATCGCTGGCGCCGCGATGGCCGCCTCGTCGGCCTTTGTCGTCGGCAACAGCGTCCGGCTGCGCCGGTTCAAGGCGCCGACCTCGGCAGGACAGCCCGAAACCCGGGCCGGCTGATCAGTCCTGGGCCGGCGCAACCTCCTGCATCAGCCCGACGGCGATGCCGTGATGCCAGACATCCAGGTCCTCGCCGATGTCGAGGCCGGGAAGCTCGATGCCGTGCGCGCCGAGGATGGACAGCACGTGGCTGCGGTGGCATTCGGCGTGGTGGATCGCCTGTGCGATCGGGATGGCAGCGGGCGTACGCCAGCCGTCCCTGGTGGTGACCTCGCGGTCCGCGATCGCGGGATCCCGGGCCAGGGCCTCCCAGCGCGCGCCCAGTTTCCGGGTCAGCTCGGCCAGCGTTTCGAGCGAGACCTGCCCGTCGGGCAGCGGATGATCTGGCCGCTCGCCGGTGGCCGTCCCGAGATAGCTCTCGTCCGCCGCGACCAGATGGTGCAGCGTGGCCCGGATCGTCCCGTACGTTCCTGGCGTCGTCAGGTCCAGCACTTCCTCATCCAGGCCCCCGAGCGCCTCGAGGAGCAAGAGAGTCGCCCACGTCTTGTGACGGAAGAGCTCGACAAGGGCCCCGTTCATCGTCTCGGCCGACCTTTCACAGCCGCACCTTAGACACCAACCCGGGGCCGACGCATCCGAATATCGGGCGCGGGCTTTCGGCCGAGCCACCAGCACGCCTCTGGCATCATCGGTGAGATGACGAGCACCGGCCTTGAAAACCTCGCGCGCACCGCTTACGAAGCTCACCGCGGCGCCCATCCGGACTCTCGTCCGCCGTGGGAGGAGATCACCGATCCGGAGCAGCAAGCCTGGAGGGCCGCCGTGTCCGCCGTTGCGGGCCAGACCGGAATCACGCTCACCGACGCCGCTCCCGTCCCGACCCAGTCGATCCAGATCCAGGCGGGAGATCAGAGCCACACCTTCCACGCCGACTTCACCGCGGGCCGCCGCGGCGCGCTGACCGTCAGCGACGAGTTCGCCTCGAACCAGCATGCGCGGTTCCAGATCGCCCACGGCCTCTGGTACGTCAAGGACCTCGGCTCGACGAACGGAACCTGGCTCAACGGCCGCCGGATCCACGCGGCCCAGCGGGTGAAGAAAGGCGACAAGATCAAGATCGGCCACACGGTCGTGATCGTGGTGTCGGCCTGAACCTGGCGGTGGCTGCCGCCGCCCGACTGTGCGGCGTTCGGACCCCCGTCCGTTCGCGCGGCCGGCAGCCACCGCTGCCAAGCCTGCCGCGACGCGGGCCCCGTTGTCGTCATGCTGCGGAGCTAATCTGCGTCATCCCAGCGAGGTATCCCGGGCCCGGTGCCCGGTGCCGCTCATACCCCGGCATGACGCCCAGGCATGGCCAGAGCGCCGGCCGAATAGCGGGGAAGCGCGTCAGAGCGGGGAAACGCGTCTGCAGATAGACCTGGCAGGATTCCCGGTTAACGCGATCATGAGGATTTATGCCTGGATTGCCCCGATTCCGCGAGCAGGCGGGGGCCGGGGAAGGGTGCGTTTCTGCTACCTGACCGGCGTTCTGGGCCCCGCCAGCACGGGGGCAGCTGGCGGGGCCCAGGGGGCGCCATCCCACAGCCGCATCGGCCGGGATCGGGGGGCTGCCCCGGCGCAACGCTCCTGGGCTGGGAGATCAGGCCACGATAGCCCCGCCGAAGGGCCGGCAGCCACGGATCATACGGAATGCTAACGATCCACCACGGGAATCGCCGCAGCTAGAGGGCGGTACGCGCAGACGCAGCAACGCCGCGCGCGGGCCTAACGGTGACCCCAGCGGTACGGATACTGGTAGCCGTGTGACCCGCGGCCACCCCGGCCAGGCCCTCCGCCGGGCCACGGCCCGGGCCCGCCGCGCGGCCACGAGGGTGGCCACGGCCGGTGCGGGGGCTTCGGCTTCCACGTCGGCCGCGGCTTCGGCGCTGGCGTCGCGCTCGGCCTGGGCGCAGCAGCCGGAGCGGGCTTGACACTAGCCACCGGCAACGGCGATCGCACCGGCGCCGCGGCCCGGGTCGGGGGCGGCGTGGCTGCCGGATCGCGCAGTGCGGTTCTGGACGGCGGCGCGGCGCTCGGGCCCGTGGCCTGGCCGGTCGCGGTCGATGTGGCAGCGGTCGAGCGCAGGACCGCGCAGGTGACAAGGCCGCAGTACACCGCTTGCGCGCGAGCCCGGCCACTTGGCTGCTGCAGCAGCAGCGCCACCCCAACGCTGCCGAGCAGCACCAGGCCGACGGCCGCCCAGGTCACCGGGTGCCGTCCGCGGCTGGCTAGCGAGGAACGCCGACGGCCGCCCGTGAATGGCGGTTCCGGCTCCTGTGGTGGCTGGGCAGAATCGTTCGATGGCCCCGTTGGCATGTGGTCCCCTCCCCAACCGCCAGAGATTACCAAATCAACACGGCAATGGCAGCCGATAACTCGATTTGAGGTGAAGTAATTTGGGGCATGCGGCGGAAACAGCCGAAACTATGACGGCGGGTGTCCGGTCAGCTACACGCGGAACCGTCGAATGTGCAGCTTCCTGGCTCGCTGGTGTTGCCCGTGGCGACGAAATTCACCAGCTGGCTACCTCCCGGCTTGATCGGTGAGTCGTAGGAAGCGGGAGTCAGAATCACCGTGCCCGCCGGACCCGGCTGCCAGTTCGCGTTCCAGGCGGTGTCCACATGGTCGCCGGGCAGCGTGATCACGAACTGCCAGTCGGTCAGGGTCGAGCTGCCGTTGTTGACGATGGTGAACTCGCCCTGGAAGCCGCCGTCCCAGACCTGAGGCGTCGAGTAGGTAATGGTCACGCCCGTGCCGCGCGGTGCCGGGGCGGGCGTCGTCGGCCGTGGGGCGGGGGCGGGCCCCGGCGCCGGCCCGGGCGTTGGCGGAACGGTCGGCGCAGGTGATGAGGGCGAAGGTGCCGGCGCGGCCGTCCGGGTGCCGCGCGGATGCTCAATGCTGACCGGAGGGCCAATCGCTACGGCGCCGCCCGAGTGGCTATCCGAATGGCCGGAAGCATGCAGCGCGGCGCAGGTGACGAGCCCGCAGTCCTCGACGTCCGCGCGGTTACCCGGCTTGCCGGCCGTATCGTGCAGCATGAGCACCGCACCCACGCCGCCTATGGCCAAGACCGCCGCCGCCGCACCCGCCATATGCCGCCCGCGCCGGATAAGCATTTGAATGGCCGTGTTGTCCGTATCAGCATATTTCCCAAGACCCCCGAAATACGGTGAATGCCAATGTAGCAGTCCGACCCCACCCGACGGTGGCTTAACGTGACCAACCGGAAGCCGTCCCGCGTCCCGCGCCCCGTGCCACCGAGGCCTGATCTGTGGTTCAAGGCCGTGGGCAGGAACGCGGCCGTGCCGCCACCCGCATAAGAGAACCCTTAATCGGCTGTCGCCGGAACTTGCAGCGAGGAATTAGAGTCGGGATAAGGACAGCAGCACCGGCCGGAAGGTACCCGCAGATGGATGAGGCCAGGGAAGTGCTTCGCGAGGTATGGAGCGCCCAGGGACAGACCAGCGCGGATCTCGACGAGGCCTGCGGCACGACCAAGTCCTGCAAGAAGATGGCGGACGTCGGTTTTGACGGGCTGGCGGGCGAGGATGGCGACCTGCGCGCCGCGTGGCGGGACAAGCTGCAGCGCGAGGGGAAGCTGAACGAGGGCGGCAGCATCGCCGACCTTGTGCTCGGCCGGGCAGACGCTCGCTGATTTGCCCGAGCGCCGGATGGACCGTCCTGAGACCGTCGGCGAGCTCAGCGACGTCTTGCGCCAGGGGAGTTATCTGGCCGATCGCGGCCTGGCCACGGCGCTGTTCGTCGCGCTCAGCCTGGAGCGGCCGATCCTGCTGGAGGGCGAGGTCGGGGTCGGCAAGACCGAGGTCGCCAAGGTGCTCGCCAGCGTGCTGGGCCGCAGGCTGATCCGGCTGCAGTGCTACGAGGGCATCGACACCAACCAGGCGCTCTACGAATGGGACTACGCCCGGCAGATGCTGCACATCCGGGCGCTGTCCGAGCGGCAGGTCGCCGACGACGCCGCGGTCGACAAGCTGTTCGGCCCCAAGTTCCTGCTGGAGCGGCCGCTGCTGGAGGCGGTCAGGTCCGGGGACCAGGCGGTGCTGCTGATCGACGAGGTGGACCGCGCCGACGACGAGTTCGAGGCCTTCCTGCTGGAGTTGCTCTCCGACTTCCAGATCACGATCCCGGAGATCGGCACGATCCGGGCCGAGAGCCCGCCGCTCGCCATCCTCACCTCGAACCGCACCCGCGAGCTGCACGACGCGCTGAAGCGGCGCTGTCTGTACCACTGGATCGGGTACCCGGCCGCCGAGCGCGAGGTGGAGATCGTGCTGGTACGCCAGCCCGGGGTGTCGAAGACGCTGACCCGCAAGGTGGTCGCGGCGGTCAACCGGCTGCGCGAACTCGACCTGGCCAAGCCGCCCGGGGTCGCCGAGACCATCGACTGGGTGCGCACCCTGGACTTCCTCGGAGCGGCCGATCTGGACCAGGCGAATGCCGAGGACACGCTCGGGGCGGTGGTCAAGGAACGGGACGACCTCGAGCTGGTGCGTGACCACCTGGCAGAGATCACTTCCGGTGGATGAGCCGGCGCGCGCAGCGTTCCAGGCCCCGATCGTCAGCACGCTGGTCGGCTTCTCTCGCGAGCTGCGCTCGGCCGGGCTGACGGTGGGCTCCGGTGACATCCTCAGCTTCTGCTCCGCGGCGGGCTTGCTGGACCCGTCCGACCTGGTCGACCTGTACTGGGCGGGCCGCACCACGCTGGTGACCAGGCGGGAGAGCATCCCGGTGTACGACGAGGTGTTCCGGCGGTACTTCCTCGGCGGCGCCGACCCGGTCCGGGAGATGCTGACGCTGAGGGCGCAGGTGAGCGCCGAGTCCCAGGCCGTGCTCGAGGTCCCGGCCACCGACCCTCCGGCGGCGGGGCAGGAGGACGAGCAGGCGACGCTGGGGCTGATGGCGTCCGACGCCGAGGCGCTCCGGCACAAGTCGTTCTCGGCCTGCACCCCCGACGAGCTCGCCGCGCTGCGGCGGATCATGGCCAGGATCCGGCTGACGCCGCCGAAACGGCGGACCCGGCGCACCACGAAGGCGCCGTCGGGGCGCTCGCCCGACCTGCGCCGCACGGTGCGGGAGTCGCTTCGCATGCACGGCGAGCCCGCCGAGCTGTTCTGGCGGCGGCGCCGGGTGCGGCTGCGGCCGCTGATCCTGATCCTGGACGTCTCCGGCTCGATGGCCGACTACTCGCGCAACCTGCTGCAGTTCGCCTATTCGGCGAAGCGCGCCGCGGACCGGGTCGAGGTGTTCTGCTTCGGTACCAGGCTCACCCGGGTGACCAGGGCCCTCGATCACCGGCGCCCGGACGACGCGCTCGAGCTCGCCGCGCGGACCGTGTTCGACTGGGAGGGCGGGACCAGGATCGGCGCCTCGCTGGACGCGTTCGTCAGGGAATGGGGGCGGCGCGGCGTGTGCCGCGGCGGGATCGTGGTGATCTGCTCCGACGGCCTCGACCGTGGCGACCCCGAGGTCCTCGCCGGGGCCATGGAACGGCTCGCCAGGCTCAGCCACCGGGTGGTGTGGATGAACCCGCACAAGGGCGACAACCGGAATTTCCGCCCCAGCACGCTTGGCATGATGGTGGCAGCGCCGCACATCGACCTGACCCTGTCCGGGCATGATCTGAGCAGCCTGGAAGAGTTCGCGACGCTGCTGCCGACGCTGAGCTAGGAGTTAGGAGCCGCCGGTGAGATGGAGCGTGGGCATCGAAGCCCAAGGCGACCGGGTGCTGTCCCGCGAGGAGGTCGTCGAGCTCGCCGACGCGGTCGCGGCCAGCGACGGCATCGCCACCGGGATCGGCACCAACAGGTACGGCGCCAAGCTCGTCGTCGACGCGCCGAGCCGCGACGAGGCGATCGAGAAGGCGACCGCGGAGTTCGCGCGGGCCGCCGCGACGGCGGGGCTGCCTCCGGCACCGGTGGTGCGGGCCGAGGCGATCAGCGAGGAAGAAGACGACCTGCGATGATCCGCCTCGGCTCGCTGGCCGGCTACCCGTTCGAGGGGCCGCGGCTGCTCGGCGGCTGGACCCCACCGCGCGCGGCGGCGGTGTACGCGATCTTGTGCAAGCCCGAACCCGAGGCCAAGCCGGAGAAGTACGCGGTCATCTACGTGGGCCACAGCGACGACCTGTCCGCCGAGCACTTCCCGTTCCAGCATCCCCGCGCCGCATCCTGGGTGCGTCGCGCCGGATCGAAGTGGAAGGTCTACGTCTGCACGTACGAGGTCCCCGGCGGGACCCGGCCGCACCGCGAGCAGATCGCCCGCGAGCTCACCGCGATCTACCGCCCGAGCTGCAACGACCAGCAGTACGACCCGTCCTGGAAGGACGAGTGGATCGGCGAGTACTCCGCCCCGACCACCGGACCGGTATCTCGGCGGGGCCCGGCGCAGGCCTGAGACCGCCTTTTACGCACAGCCCCTGGTGATCCTGGCGTGCGGTCGGCGGCGGCGCGTCTGGCGGCGTGGCCGTAGGTTACGTTGCTACGAACTACCTGCAACGCGGAGGGGAACGGTCGGTGCCTGATTGGCTGCTCATCGGCATCCAGGCGGTCGACGGTGGGCTGTTCGTGACCGCGTTCGCGGTTCTCGGGGAGATGCTGCAGCCGAAGCGGTTCGCCGGCGTGTTTGGCGCTTCCCCCGCGGTGGCGCTGGCCAATCTGCTCGTGATCGCGCTGATCGAGGGAGATGCCACCGCCCGGAGTTCCGCGGACGGGATGATGGTCGGCGCGGCCGCGTTCGTCGTGGCCTGCCTGGCCGCGATACCGGCGGTGCGCCGCTGGGGCGCGCTCCGCGGGTCGGCCGTCTTGTGGGCTGTCTGGGCCGTGGTCGGCGCGGCGATTGCGGTTCCGGTGATAGGTCCAGCGGGTACCGGCTCCGGTCTGAGCCTGCCAGCGGGGGGCCGGGCCCGCCAGCACGAGCCCGGAGACGGCCCCGACCCGGACCATGGGCGGCTGTTCGCCATTCACTTCGGCGCGCTGCGGCAGATCCGCCCCCGCGCTGTCGTCCTGCGGTTCATTTTCGGCGCCAACATATCGATCGTGGCCGGGCTGGTCGCGCTGGCGGCCGGGAAACGTGCCGGCGGCGTGATGCTGGGCGCCCCCGCGGTCCTGCCGGCCACCCTCACGATCATCGAGAAGCGGGAAGGCCGGCGGTCGGCGGTGACCGAGATCCAGGGTGCCGTGCCAGGCACCGTCGCCCTGGTCGGGTTCGCCGTGGTCGCGGCCGCGACCATCAAGGAACTGCCGCTTGCCGTCTCCTTGCTCAGCGCGCTCGGGGTGTGGGTTGTCGTGGCCATCGGCGGGTACCTGGCGCAGGCAGCGCTGATGCCCACCTGGCGACGGAACGTCCGTGACCTAACCTGGGAACGCCATGACGCCGCCCAGGCGGACCGCGGCCGGACCTAGCCAGCCGGAACTGACGCGGCGGGCGGCCGCTGCGGATTCTTTGGCCCGGGGCGTCACGCCCGCCTGCTGGAATCGCACTTAGTAGATGTCAGCTCAGCAGCAGGATCGGGGCGGCCGTGTCGGATGCGGAGTTCGCTGTGTGCTACCGGGCCGAGATGCCGGCCCTGGTGCGGCACGTGATGAACCAGGGGGCTGGCGAGCAGGAGGCCGTCGACGCGGCCCAGGCCGCCTTCGCCCAGGCGTATCAGGCCTGGGGAACGATCCAGCATCCGCACGCGTGGCTGCGCACGGTAGCCACCAGGGAGTACCTGCGCTCAGCGTCGCGGGGGCGGGAGGTTCTGGCCGATGCCGGAACCCTGGACGGGGCCGTCCCCGGCCAGGTCATCGGCAAGATCGAGTTCGCGGGGGAAGAGCAGGCCGTCCTCGAGGCCCTGGCCGGGCTGCCGCGGCGGCAGCGGGAAGCGATGGCCTGGCACTTCGACGGGTTCAGCCCGGCCGAGACCGCCGAGCGGCTCGGCACCGACCCGGCCGCTGTGCGGCAGAGCCTGGCCCGGGCCCGCCGGAACCTCGCCCGGCGGCTGGGCACGACAGGGAAGGACACAGGATGAACGGCACACGCGAGCGGGGCCGGGAAGGCACGGTCGCCCGCGCCAGCGCCGCCGAGCTGGATGGGCTGCTGTACCGGGCGCAGGCAGGGATCCTGGCGAAGATCACCTCGGCGGTTGACCTGCGGGCGGGCCTGGCCGCGATCACGGCCGGGTTCACGGCCGGGTTCGCGGTGGACGAGAGGGCGGCCGGGAGCCCGGCTGACGTGGAAGGACAGACATGACCGGAGAGGTCGAGCTGATTCCCCGGCGGGTGCTGTTCGGGAATCCCGAAGACGCCAGGCCGCGGCTGTCCCCGGACGGCACCCGGCTGGCCTGGATCGCTCCGCTCCGCGGCGTGCTGAACGTCTGGGTCGCGCCCGTGACCGTGGCGGACGGGATCGACCGCGCCGCCGCCCGCGCGGTCACCGAGGACACCGACCGCGGCGTCCGGACGTTCGGCTGGGCCCACGACGGCCGCCGCCTCATGTACGTGCAGGACAGCGGCGGCGACGAGAACTGGCACCTGCACGACGTCGACCTCGAGACCATGCAGCATCGCGACCTCACGCCGTTCGACGGGGTACGGGCCGGGATCGTGGCCGTGGACCAGAAATTCCCCACCGAGATCCTGATCGGGCTGAACCGCGATAACCCCAAGCTGCACGACGTGTACCGGGTTGACCTGGTCACCGGCGAGCTCACCTTAGAGGTCAAGAACCCTGGCCTGGTGGGGTGGGTCGCCGACCAGCAGCTCGTGGTCAGGGCGGCGGCCAGGCCGCGGCCGGACGGCGGCCGCGTCTTCCTGGTCAGGGACAGCGGCGACGCGCCGTGGCGGCCGCTGCTCACGGTCCCCGGTGACGACGCGGCCGGCTCCCGGCTGCTCGCGTTCAGCGAGGACGGGAGCTCGCTGCTCGCGGTCAGCTCGGTGGGCGGCGAGACCAGCAGGCTGGTCCGCATCGACGTGGCAACCGGTGCCACCGAGGTGCTGGCCGGGGATCCCGAGGCCGACGTCATGCGCGTCCGGCTGCGGCGGCACGACCGGCAGCCTCAGGTCGTGGTCTTCCTGAAGGACCGGTCGGAGTACCTCGTCGTCGACCCTTCGGCGGCTGACGACCTGACCGCGATCCGGACGCTGCACCCAGGTGACCCGGTTTTCGCCGGCACTGACGACGCCGACTCCACCTGGCTGGTCGCGTTCACGAACGACTCCGGGCCGGTTCCGTACTTCATCTACGACCGGGCCAGCAAGACCGGGCGGCTGCTGTTCACCAACCGGCCGGAGCTGGCCCGCTACCGGCTCGCCCCGATGGAGCCGTTTTCGTTTCCGGCCCGGGATGGCCTGACGATCCACGGCTACCTGACGTTTCCCCCCGGGGCCGGCCGCAGCGGTTTGCCGGCCGTGCTGTACGTGCACGGCGGCCCGTGGGCGCGCGACACCTGGGGCTTCGACCAGCGGGCGCAATGGCTGGCCAACCGCGGTTACCTGTGCGTCCAGGTCAACTACCGCGGCTCGAGAGGGTACGGCAAGGCGTTCGTCAACGCGGCCGACCGCGAGTGGGGCGGGAAGATGCACGACGACCTGGTCGACGCCGTCGCGTTCGTCACCGGCCAGGGCTGGGCCGACCCGGCGCGGGTCGCCATCTACGGCGGCTCCTACGGCGGTTACGCGGCCCTGGTCGGCGCGGCCTTCACCCCCGGGGTGTTCTGCTGCGCCGTCGACACGTGCGGCCCGTCCAACCTGAAGACGCTGATCGAGACCATCCCGCCGTACTGGGCACCGGAGGTCGCGCGGTTCCACCGGCGGGTGGGCGACCCGGAAAAGGACGCCGACTTCCTGTGGTCCCGGTCGCCGCTGTCGCGGGTCAGCGACATCCGGATCCCGCTGCTCATCGCCCAGGGCGCGAACGACCCGCGGGTCAAGCAGGCCGAGTCCGAGCAGATCGTGGCGGCGCTGCGGGAGGCCGGCATCGACCACGAGTACCTGCTGTTCCCCGACGAGGGCCACGGTTTCGCCAAGCCAGAGAACCAGCTGCGGTTCTACGCGGCCGCCGAGCGATTCCTGGCCCGCCACCTCGGCGGCCGCGCCGAGGCGTGAGCGAAGATCCCGCTCGCTTACTCGTCGATGTACCGATGGGCTCAATAGAAGCGGCCCAAAGGTACATCGATACCGCGGGTACCCCCGTGTTCTCAGGCTTGCGGGACGAAGCCGACCGCGTCGTGCAGGCGGGAGCGGCGGGTGCCGGAGGCCGGGCGGGCTGGCTCGGGCTCCGCGGGCGCCTCGGGCCGCGGGGTCACGTCGGTGACGATCTCCTCGGCCATGCCGTAGAGCAGCGGCAGCGCCCCGGCGACCACGCCGCCGGTCTCGTTGATGTGCCCCACGCCGGGCCCGATCAGCTTGGCGTGGCCGACGATCGTCTGCACGGTCTCCGAGCACTCCTCGAGGTTCCCCGCGATGCGGGTGAGCAGCGTTCCGACCCAGTACAGGTAGACGGCCAGGCCCGCGATCAGCAGGACGATGTCGATGACGGTGAAAACGACGAGCCCGGTCACGACTTCACCTTCCCTAGTACCCGGCCGAGGAACAGGTGGTGCTGCAGGCCCTCGGCGAGAACCAACTCCACGCCGCCGGCGACCTGCGGGATCAGCGCGGTGTCCGCGGTGTTGGCCGCGGCGGCCTTGAGCGTGTCCCGCACGGTGACGACGCGGCGGTCGATGATCTTGACGAGCAGGACCAGGATCGTCAGCAGGGCGGCCACGGCGACCACCACGACCAGGCCGACGATGTTCGCGACCAGCCAGTCGGTGTGCTCGGCCGAGGACATGGCCAGGGTCTTCACGGTCAGCCTCCCAGCCGGGCGCGGCCGCGCTGCAGCCCGCCGATGATGGTCACGGCGTAGTCGATGGTCGTGCGCAGCGCGCCGAGCGGCGCGGTGTTGTGCACGGCCTTCTCCAGCTCGTAGTTGATCTTCGGGGCCTCGTTGCCGATCGAGCGGGCCAGCAGCAGGATCGGCACCACCAGGGCCACCACGACCAGCACGATCACGATCCCGATGACCCAGCCCACTACCCAGCCGGTGCTCACCTCAGACCCCTTCGCAGAAGTCGCGGACCGGCTTGAGGCTTGCGTTGACCGAGGTCAGCCGGTCGGGCACGGTGCTGGTCAGCTGCGCGACGGCCTGCACCCCTCCGGTGGTGGCGACGAGTGTCGCGCGAATGGCCCGCAGGTGGAAGATCACCCGCAGCAGGCCGACCGCGGTGATCGCGATGATCAACGCGGAGACGATCAGTGTGAACCAGGCGGCAGCCGGCATGACCCCGCTCCCTTCAGCCGAGCAGCTTGGCGACGGAGCCCGCGTACCGGACCGCGCCGACGGAGACTTCGTGGACGGTGGCGTCGGTTGTGGCCAGCGCCTCGGGCACGCCGTCGAGCTCACCGACCAGGGCGACGCCGCCGGACAGGATCGCGTCGGTGGCTCCCCGGATCCGCTCGAGTGCGGCGAGCACCCGGTTGAGCAGGAAGATGACCACGGGCACGATCACTACCAGCAGGATGACGTTGCCGATCCACCACAAAACCATCGCTCGCTCTCCTCCTCTTGCGTCAGCTCGCGGGCTGGTACGGCATGAAGAACCTGCGGAATACCCGCTTCAGCGCCATCATCGCGGCGCGCAGCCCGAGGGTGAGGCCGCCGGCCGGCGTGACGCCGGCGGCGGCGATCTGCTCCGCCGACTCGCCCCGGTCCAGGCGCTCGATCCGGTCTTGCATGTTCGCGGAGAAGTCCCGCATCAGCACGGCCGTGACGTCGGAGATCATGCCCCGGCCGTACTGGGCCGCGGCGCCGGAGAGCTGCAGGTCCTGCGCGACGCCGACCTTGGTGCCGCGCCCGGCCTGGGCCAGCGTCGCGGTGATCACCATGCTGGCCTGGCCGCGTCCCTTCTCCTCGGCGCCGGCGGCGTGCACGACCACGCGCTTGGCCGCCTCGTCGCGTTCGGTGATCTCGGCGGTGCCACCGAACTGCAGCCGGACCGGGCCCATCCGGACGGCCACCCGGCCCTTGTACTTGTCATCGCCAAGGTCCTCGGTCAGCTCCGCGCCCGGCAGGCAGGCCGCGACCTGGGGAATGTTGTCGAAGAAGTGCCAGACCTTGTCGACCGGCTCGGCGACCTCGAACTCGTTCTTGATCAGCATCGGGTCTCTCTCTTCACGTAGGCGGCGGGGTCCTTCCCGAACGCCCCGCGGCATCCGGCCGAGCAGAAGTAATAGGTGACGCCTTCGTGCTCCAGCGGCCGGCCGGACGCATCAGCCGTCACGGTCATCCCGCAGACCGGGTCGACGGCCTGTGCGGCGGGCTTGGCCGCCTGCCGCTGCCGCGGCAGCGCGCCGGACGCGCGGAGCTGGACCAGCTCGGCGAGGATCGCGACGGCGATCTCCTCGTGCGTGGTCCGGCCCAGGTCAAGGCCGGCCGGCACGCGGACCTTGTCCAGCCGGTCCTTCGGCACGCCGCGCTCGGCCAGGTAGCCGAGCAGCGCGGCTCCGCGGCGCTGCGAGCCCACCAGGCCCAGGTAGGCGGGCCTGGCCGCGACCGCCTGCTCCACCGCCTCCTCGTCATAGTGGCCCTGGGTGGCCACCACGACCATCGAGCGCTCGTCGGCGTCGGCCGCGGTGAAGTCGGGGCCGTCGATGAGCGCGACGCGCCAGCCGAGGGCGCGGGCGAGGTCGGTGAGCGTGTGCGCCATCGGCGAGCGGCCCACGACCACGAGGTGCGGCGCGGGCAGCACCGGCTCGATGTACACCTCGAGCGCGCCCTCGCTCTGGCAGGCGATCGGCACCACGGTCATGCCCTCCGGCACGGCCTCGCCGAACTGTTCCGGGGTGCCGAGCAGCAGCAGCCGGGCCTCGCCATCCGCGATCACGCGCTGCGCCTCGCGGATCACCACGGGCTCCGCGCAGGCTCCGCCGATCCATCCGTGCAGGTCGCCGGCCTCGGTGATGACCGCGCGCGAGCCCTGCTGGCCGGATGAGGGGCCCTGGCGCCAGACCACGGTCGCGAGCGCAAACGCCTCACCGCGCTTGCTCAGCTCCCCGGCCTGCGCCAGGACACCCCAACCTTCCATCTGCCCCCCCGGGTCAGTCGTCGGACCGGACCGGCGGCGCGCCGGAGACGTCACGGCGGTACGTGATCGCCTCCCACACCCGGTCTGGTAGCAGCGGCATGTCGATGTTGCGGACCCCGGTGCCGGACAGCGCGTCGATCACCGCGTTGACGAACGCCGCCGGGCCGCCGACCGCGGCGCACTCGCCGATGCCCTTCGCGCCGATCGGGTGGTGCGGGCACGGGGTGACCACCTCGCTGTGCAGCTCGAAGCCTGGCGTCTCCCAGGCGGTCGGCAGCAGGTAGTCCATGTAGTTCGAGCCGACGCAGTTGCCCTCGGCGTCGAAGGTGATGAACTGCATGTTCGCCATCGCGTACGCCTCGGTCAGCCCGCCCATGATCTGGCCTTCGACGATCATCGGGTTGATCCGTACCCCGCAGTCGTCGACCGCCACCGTGGTCAGCACGTCCCAGACGCCGGTCGCCGGGTCGACCTCGACCGTCACGATGTAGACGGCGAACGGCCAGGTCAGGTTCGGCGGGTCGTAGTAGGCGGTGTTCTCCAGGCCCGGTTCCATGCCGTCGGGCATGTTGCTGTACGCGGCCATCGCGCACTCCTGGATCGTCACCCCGCGGTCCGGCGCGCTGCGCACGTAGAACCGGCCGAGCTCCCACTCGATGTCCTCCTCGGAGACCTCGAGAAGGTGCGCGGCCAGCTTGCGGGCCTTGGCGCGGATCTTGCGGGACACCATCGCGACCGCGGCTCCGGCCACCGGCGTGGACCGCGACGCGTAGGTGCCCATGCCGAACGGCGCGGTGTCGGTGTCGCCTTCCTCGACGACGATGTCCTCGGCCGGGATGCCGAGCTCGTGGGCGACGATCTGCGCCCACGTGGTCTCGTGGCCCTGGCCCTGGGTCCGGGCGCCGGTTCGCACGATCGCCTTGCCGGTCATGTGCACCTTGAGCTCGGCCGAGTCGAACATCTTGATGCCGAGGATGTCGTACTCGCGGCTGTTGCCCGCCCCCAGCGGCTCGGTCATCGTGGAGATGCCCAGGCCGAGCAGCCGGCCCTTCGCGCGCGCCTCCTCCTGCCGCTTGCGGAAATCCTCGTAGCCGACCGCCTTCAGCCCGACGTCGAGGCACTTCGCGTACTGGCCGGAGTCGGTGAGGAAGCCGAGAGGGGTGCGGTGCGGGAAGTCCTCGTCGGCGACGAAGTTCATCCGGCGGAACGCGGCCTGGTCCATGCCGAGGTCGTCGGCGGCGGCCTGGACCATCCGCTCCTGGAAGAACATGGCCTCGGTCACCCGGAACGAGCAGCGGTACGCGACCCCGCCCGGTGCCTTGTTGGTGTAGGTGCCGCGGGCCCGCAGGTGCGCGACCGGGATGTCGTAGGCGGCGAACGCCGAGTGCAGCAGCCCGATCTTGAACTTGCTCGGCTGGGCGTCGGAGAAGAACGCGCCGTGGTCGGCGTCGCAGCGCATCCGGACCCCGAGGATCTTGCCGTCGCTGCGCAGCGCCATCTCGCCGTCGAGGTAGATGTCGCGGGCGAACCCGGTGGAGATCAGGTTGCCGGTCTTGTCCTCGATCCACTTCACCGGGCGCTCGAGCAGGATCGACGCCAGGATCGAGCAGACGTACCCGGGGTAGACCGGCACCTTGTTGCCGAACCCGCCGCCGATGTCCGGCGAGATGATCCGGATCATGTGCTCGGGCAGCTCGGCAACGAGCGCGACCGCGGCGCGGATGATGTGCGGCGCCTGCGTGGTCATGTACACGGTGAGCTTCGACGTGGCGCGGTTGAAATCGGCGATCGACCCGCAGCACTCGATCGGGCTGGGGTGCGAACGCGGGTAGTGCAGCTGCAGCCGGGAGACGACGTCGGCTTGCTCGAACGCGCGGTCGGTGCCGGCGGCGTCGCCGACCTCCCAGGTGTAGATGACGTTGTCGGCCTGGTTCTCCTTGTCGTCGCGGATCACCGGCGCGCCGTCGGCGAGGGACTGCGTCGGGTTGACGATGACCGGCAGCGGCTCGTAGTCGACCTCGATGGCCTCGCAGGCGTCCTTGGCGATGTACGGGTCGTCGGCGATGACGCAGGCCACTTCCTGACCCTGGAAGCGCACCTTGTCGGTGGCCAGCACGGCCTGCGTGTCGTAGGACAGCGTCGGCATCCAGGCCAGGTTCCGGGTCGCCATCATCTCGCCGGTGAGCACCAGGTGCACGCCGGGGATGTCCCACGCCTTGCTGGCGTCGATCGACTTGATCCGCGCGTGCGCGAGCGGGCTGCGCAGGATCTCCATGTGCAGCATGCCCGGCAGCGTGATGTCGTCGGTGTAGTTGCCCTTGCCGCGGATGAAGCGGTCGTCCTCGACCCGCTTCCTGCTGGCGCCCAGGCCGCCGATCTTGATTTCGTCCAGCGCTTGTGTCACTGCTGTCTCCCGTGTCGATCGGCCTGGTCAGCCCGCGGACTCGGACCTGAGCTTGGCGGCGGCCCAGAGCACCGACTTGACGATGTTCTGGTAGCCGGTGCAGCGGCAGAGGTTGCCGGACAGGGCCCAGCGCACGTCTTCCTCGGTCGGGTCCGGGTTCCGGTCCAGCAGGGCCTTGGCGGCCATCATCATGCCCGGTGTGCAGAACCCGCACTGCAGCCCGTGCTCCTCCTTGAACCCCTCCTGCAGCGGGTGCAGCCCTCCACCCGGGCCTCCTGCCCCCTCCATGGCCAGGCCTTCGACCGTCGTGATCTCGCGCCCGTCGACCTGGACCGCCAGCATCGTGCACGACTTGACCGGCTTGCCGTCCACCTGGACCGTGCACGCGCCGCAGTTGGTGGTGTCGCAGCCCATGTGCGTGCCGGTCAGCCCCAGCCCCCGGCGGATCAGGTGCGACAGCAGCAGCCGGGG
>JASHOI010000442.1 GCA_030041195.1 Streptosporangiaceae bacterium
CGGGCGGGCGGGGCGGGCCGGGCGGGCGGGGTGGGTCGGGTGGGGAAAATACCGAGGGGGCGGCGTGAAGGACATCAGGCAGATCCGGGTCCGGGTCAACGGCGCCGAGCACGAGCTGGCCGTCGAGACCCGCCGCACGCTGGCGGACATGCTGCGCCACGACCTCGGGTACACCGGCACGCACCTGGGCTGTGAGCACGGCATCTGCGGGGCGTGCACGGTGCTCGTGGACTCCGTGCCGGTCCGGTCCTGCCTGGTGTTCGGTGTGCAGGCGGACGGGTGCGACGTGCGTACCGTCGAGGGCCTGGCCAACGGCGAGGAACTGTCCGATCTGCAGCAGGCGTTCAGCGACCACCACGGGCTGCAGTGCGGGTTCTGCACGCCGGGCTTCCTGATGCTGGCCGAGGCCTACCTGGCCGATCGGCAGGCGGCCGGGGCCGGCGAGCCGACCGAGGCCGAGATCCGCGAGCTCGCAGCCTCGAACCTGTGCCGGTGCACCGGCTACCAGGGCATCGTGGACGCGGTGCTGGCGACAGCGCGGGCCCGGTACCGCAGCGCAGGGGGCGGGCCGGGCGCGGGGGGCGGGCAATGACAACCATCGGGACGCGCGCGGCGCGCAAGGAGGACCCGCGGCTGCTGCGCGGCCTCGGCCGGTTCGGCGACGACTTCAGCGCCAGCGGGCAGTGCTGGGCCCGGGTCGTCCGCTCGCCCATCGCGCACGGCCGGCTCTTGTCGGTCGACGTCGGGGAAGCCACGTGCGCCCCCGGCGTGGTGGCGGTGGTGACCGCCGCCGACCTGCCGCCGGGCCTGGTCATCCCGGTCCGGCTGCCGCTGCAGGGCATCGACCTGGGCGGCTTCCTGCAGCCGGTGCTCGCCGGCGACGTGGTGCGCTACGTGGGCGAGCCGATCGCGGTCGTGGTCGCCGAGGACCCGTACGCCGCCGAGGACGCCGCCGAGCTCATCGACGTCGACATCGACGAGGAGCCGGCCGTGCTAGATGCCGCCGTTGCGGCGGCGCCGGGGTCGCCGCGGCTGTTCCCGGCCGGAAACGTCGCCGCGGACTTCATCCTGGGCTACGGCGACGTCGACGCCGCGTTCGCGCGGGCGGCCCGGGTCGTCGAGACCGAGATCGAGATCGGCAGGCACACCGCGGTGCCGCTGGAGCCGCGGGCGCTGCTGGCCGACGTGGACCCGCACAGCGGCTCGCTGTCGATCTTCGGCATGACCAAGGTGCCGGCGTTCAACCGCGGCGTGCTGGCCTCGCTGCTGGGCGTCGACGAGACCCTGATCCACGTGCCCGCGGTCGACGCCGGCGGCGGCTTTGGGGTGCGCGGTGAGTTCTATCCGGAGGACTTCCTCGTGCCCTGGCTGGCCCGGTCCCTGGGCCGGCCGGTGAAGTGGGCCGAGGACCGGGCCGAGCACCTGGTGGCGGTGAACCACTCCCGGCAGCAGTCACACCGGATCGCGGCCGCGTTCGACGCCGACGGCACGATCGTGGCGCTGCGCGACGATGTGCTGCACGACAACGGCGCGTATTGCCGCACGCACGGGATCACCGTCCCGGAGCTGACCGTGGCGATGCTGCCGGGACCGTACCGGGTGCCGGCCTACCGCGGCCGGATCCGCGTCGTGCTCACCAACAAGACCCCGTGCGGCACCTACCGGGCGCCCGGCCGGTTCGAGGGGACCGCCGCCCGCGAGCAGCTGCTCGACGTGGCAGCGGCCGAGCTGGGGATGGACCGGGTCGAGCTGCGCCGCCGCAACCTGCTGCGCCCCGGCGAGCTGCCGCACCGCCGGCCGATCACGACGCTCGGCACCGACCTGGTGCTCGACGCGGGCGACTATCCCGGGCTGCTGGATGCGGCGGTCGGCGAGGCCGCGCGGCTGGGTTACCACGGCTCGGTCGACGCCGGACGGCGGGACGGGCGGCTGCGCGGGCTCGGCGTGGCCATGTTCCTGGAGAAGAGCGGGCTGGGCCCGCAGGAGACCGCGGACGTTCAGGTGAGTACCGGCGGCGGGGTCCGGGTGCTGTCCGGCGGGACCTCGCTGGGCCAGGGCGTGGAGACCGTGCTCGGGCAGATCGCCGCGGACGCGCTCGGCGTCGACCCCGGCGCGGTCAGCGTGGTCTGCGGCGACACCGACCTGCAGCCGTTCGGCATGGGCTCCTGGGCGTCCCGCACCACGGTCGTCGCGGGCAACGCGGTGCACGCTGCCGCACAGGCGGTGCGCCAGCGGGTCACCGAGCTGGCCGCGCGGATGCTGGAGGTGGCCGAGGACGACCTGACGGTCTCCGGCGGCGCGGTCGGCGTGCGCGGCGATCCCGCCGCCTCGGTCAGCCTCGCCGAGGTGGCCACGGCGGCGGAGCCGGACAGCGGGTACCTGCGGCCTGGCGAGCCCGCCGGACTCGCCGCGCGCCGCAGGTTCGACGTCGCGCACATGACCTATCCGTACGGGGTGCACATCGCGGTCGTCGAGGTCGACGCCGGCACCGGCATGGTGCGGGTGCTGCGGTACCTGGTCGCCTACGAGGTGGGCCGTGCGGTCAACCCGACGCTGGTCGAGGGGCAGCTGCGCGGCGGCGCCGCGCAGGGCATCGGCGGCGCGCTGCTCGAGGAGTTCGGCTACGACGAGGCCGGCCAGCCGCAGGCGACGACGTTCATCGACTACCGGATGCCGACCGCGGCCGAGGTCCCGCCGATCGACGTTCTGGTCACGCAGCAGTCACCAGCGCCGGGCAACCCGCTGGGCGTGCGCGGCGCCGGCGAGGGCGGGATCAGCGCCGCTGGCGCGGTGCTGGCCAGCGCCGTCAGGGACGCACTCGGCCTGGCCGGGTCCGTCGGCAGGCTGCCGCTCACCGCGGCCCGGGTGCAGGCCCTCATCGCCTCCGGCATCGCGACGGGCGCGACGGCCGGCGGGCCGGCCACGATAACGGAAGGTGCTCGGCCATGACAGTCCCGAATGCCGCCGCGCTGGCAACGATCGGCCAGGGCACCGTGAGCTACGTCAGCAAGACCGACATGGTGGCGGCGCTGATCCGCGAACTGATCATCACCGGCGAGCTCACCGCGGGGCAGCAGCTGCGCCAGCGTGACCTCGCGCAGCGCTTCGGGGTCAGCCAGACGCCGGTGCGCGAGGCCATGCGCCGGCTGGAGTCCGAGGGGCTGGTCATCGGGGATACCCACCGCGGGTTCACCGTCGTGATGGCCGACGCCGGCCCGGTCGAGGAGAACTTCCAGATCCGCGCGGCGCTCGAGTCGCTCGGCGCTTCGCTCGCCGCCCGCAAGATCGACGAGGCCGGGCTGGCCGAGCTGGAGCAGCTGAACCAGCGGATGCGGGCGATGGCCGAGGACGACCCGCGTTACGCCGAGCTCAACCGGGAGTTCCACTTCACGCTGTACCAGTACTCGCGCAGCCCGCTGCTGATGTCGCTGATGCGGCTGCTGTGGGCGTCGCTGCACGGCGGCCCCCAGGTCGTGCGCACGCACGCCGAGTCGGCGCGCCAGCACGACGCGATCCTGGACGCACTGCGCGCCGGGGATGCCGACGCCGCCAGCGCGCTGACCTACCAGCACATCATGGGCGCCGAGCGCGTCACCGGGTCCTGATCGCCGGGCCCGCCGTCATCCCATCGACCGGAAGGCCAGCCATGCCCGCGATCCAGACCGACGACGGCGTTGCCCTGCACACCGAGATCACCGGGACCGGCGAGCCGCTGCTGTTCATCCACGAGTTCGCCGGCGATCACCGCAGCTGGGAGCCGCAGGTCCGGCACTTCTCGGCCGCCTACCGCTGCATCACCTACGCGGCGCGCGGCTACCCGCCGTCGGACGTCCCCACCGATCCTGGCGGGTACAGCCAGGATCGCGCGGTCGCCGACGCGGTCGCGGTGCTGGACGCCGTCGGCGTGCAGCGGGCTCATGTCGTGGGCCTGTCCATGGGCGGGTTCGCCACGCTGCACCTGCTGATGCGCCACCCGGACCGGGTCAGGTCGGCGGTGGTCGCCGGGGCCGGTTACGGCGCGCATCCCGACCGGCGCGAAGCGTTCCGGGCGGAAAGCGAGGCGATCGCGGCCGCGTTCGAGGCCGAGGGCGCGTCGCAGGTCGCCCGGCGTTACGCGCTGGGGCCGGCCCGGGTGCAGTTCCAGAACAAGAACCCGCGTGGCTGGGCCGAGTTCGCCGCGGCGCTGGCCGAGCACTCCGCGGTGGGCTCGGCGCTGACCATGCGCGGCGTGCAGGCCGCCCGGCCCTCGCTGTACGCGCTGCGCGACGAGCTCGCCGCGATCACGGCGCCGGTGCTGATCCTGGTCGGCGACGAGGACGAGGGCTGCCTGGAGCCCGCGCTCATGCTCAAGCGCACGATCCCGAGTTCCGGGCTCGCCGTCCTGCCGCAGACCGGTCACACGGCGAATCTCGAGGACCCCTGCCTGTTCAACGCCACGGTCGACCGGTTCCTCGCGCTCGCGGCCCGCGGCGGCTGGCGGCACCGCGACCCGCGGTCGCTGTCAACCTCAACCACCGGCATCCGCTAGCGGAACCGGGTATCACGCTCCGGATGCCGCTGTCCCTTGTTTGGCGTGCGCGGCGCAGCGGCATGGGCGTGGCGCGCGCTGCTGCAGGCCGCCGATGACGAACGCGAGGATGGTCTCGAAGATCTCGTCGTCGTCGACTTCCGGCAGCTCCGTGCGGACTTGCCAGATATGCGGATAGTCCGCGCGGTCAACGCCGAGGTAGGCGCTGGTCCACGCCCCCATGTCGCTCTTTTGCAGCCGCTCGTCCAAGGCCAGGAATGCGGCCTCGCAGCCAGCCCAGGACAGCGCGAAGTCGCCCATCGCGCGGTAGACCTTTGCGGCTTCCCCGCCTTCGAACCCGGCCTGAAGCACGGCGCCGATAATGATGTCGACAATGCGCATCTCGGCGGGCCCCTGGGTGGTCCGGTAGGCCGACAGGGAGGCGGCCGCCGGGTGCGCCAGGTATGTGTTGCGCAGCCGGCGCGTGTTCTCGGTCAGGGTGTCCACCCAGCAGTCGCCCGGCACCAGGCCGGCCGATGACTCCTCAATGAGCCGGTCGGCGATCGCCAGCACGAGGGCGTCCTTGCTGGCGAAATGACGGTAGACGGCAGTTGGGTCAGTTCCGAGGGCGCGGCCGAGCTTCGGCAGGCTGAACCCGGCGATTCCCTCAGCGTCGAGCAACCGCAGGCTCTCGGTGACGATCTTCTCGCGGGTCAGGCTGCCGCGCGGCAGGCGGGTGCGCGGTGCTCGCTTAGTGACCCTCGTTGCCATCGTTTCGTCCCCCCCAGCCGGGTCCCCGCGCCGCCGCTGGGCGCACTAGGAGTCTATCCGAGGCTTTGTCATAGCCATTGACAAAGACTTTTGCCCAGTCGTACGGTTCGGCAAGGCCGCCTGCTTTAGGACTCTGAAAAGGAGGCCGTGTGCAGTCCGGTGCCGAGGAAGTCCTGTTCCGCAATGGGTCGGTGTTCGATGGCAGCCGATTCCTGCCCGCGGGAAGCTGCGTGCGGATCCGCGACGGCCGGATCGCCGAGGTCGGCCCGGCGGCCCGCACGGGTGCCGCGGAGCCCGTGGACCTCGACGGCGGCACGCTGCTGCCGGGCTTCATCGACGCGCACGCGCACCCCGTCTTCGCCGGCTACCAGCTACGGCGCTGCGATCTCCATGCGGCCGAGCGCGCGGCCGACTACATCGACATCATTGCCGCCTACGCCAGGGATCACCCAGATGAGGAGTGGATCATCGGTGGCGGCTGGGCGATGGCCGCGTTTCCCGGCGGCATTCCGACCCGGTACCAGCTGGACGAGGTGGTCGCCGACCGTCCGGTGTTCCTGCCGAACCGGGACGGGCACGGGGCGTGGGTGAACAGCAAGGCGCTGACGCTTGCCGGGATCGATGCTCGCACACCGGACCCTCCGGACGGCCGGATCGAGCGGGATGCTGACGGAGAGCCGGTTGGCATGCTGCAGGAGGGCGCGGCCTCCCTGGTGTCGCGGCTGCTGCCGGCCGCGACCGAGCAGGAATACTACCTGGGCCTGCTCGCTGCCCAGGAGTACCTGCTGGCACTGGGGATCACCGGCTGGCAGGACGCGATCATCGGCCGCAATCCGGACGAGGCCGACCCGGCTGCGGCTTACCTGCGCGGCGTGCAGGCAGGGACGCTGCGGGCGAACGTGGTGGGCGCGCTGTGGTGGGACCGGCATCAGGGGCTGGAACAGCTGCCTGAGTTGCTGTACCGGCGGAGCGCTGGGCAGGCCGGCGGCTTCCGCGCAACCAGCGTCAAGATGATGCTCGACGGCGTGGCGGAAAATCACACGGCCGCGATGCTCGAGCCGTACCTGGACGGCGACGGGTGCCAGACCAGCCAGGACGGGCTTGATTTCATCGATCCGGCCGAGCTGCCCTCCTTCGTGACCGCTCTGGACCGGGAGGGTTTCCAGGTGCATTTCCACTCCCTCGGCGACCGAGCGGTCCGTCACGCGCTGGACGCGCTCGAGGCTGCCCGGCGGCACAACGGCAAGCCGAGGGCGCGGCATCACCTTGCCCACCTGCAGGTCGTGCATCCGCAGGACATCCCGCGCTTTGCGGCGCTCGAGGCGACCGCCAACATCCAGCCGCTATGGGCCACGCACGAGCCGCAGATGGACGATCTCACCATCCCTTTCCTTGGCGAGCGCAGGGCCGGCTGGCAGTACCCGTTCCGCTCGCTGCTCGAGGCCGGTGCTGCCCTGTGTGCGGGCAGCGACTGGCCGGTCAGCAGCCCAGACCCGCTGTGCGGAGTTCATGTGGCCGTCAACCGAAGTCTCCCGGCCGCCGCGCCCGGCACTGGCGACCCGTTCCTGCCCGCACAACGCATCGGCCTGGAACCGGCCCTGGCCGCCTATACCTCGGGCAGCGCCAGGGTCAACGGACTTGAGCAGAGGGTAGGCGCGATCCGCGTCGGCCTCGATGCGGACTTCGCCATCGTCGACGCCGACTTGTCCGTGCTCCCGGCCGGTGAGATCGGCACCGCATCGGTCCAGCAGACCTGGGTCCGCGGCCAGCTTGCCTACGAGCGGCGCGGCGCGGACACCCATCACGACAGATAACGGCCGCTGCCCGGCGGCCGGATAGTTCAGGCGTCGCGAGGAGGAACGATGACTCCGAGACGATCCGCGCGGGCTCGCGCGCTGTTGGCCGCGGCCGGCGCATTCTGCCTGCTAGTGGCCGGATGCACCGGCGGCCTCACGAGCGGCAGCTCGACGTCGGGCCCACCGGTCAAGGGAGGGACCGCTACGTTCGCGCTGGCCGTGGGCCAGGAATTCAGCTGGATCTTCCCGATCGAGAATCAGGTCAACAACGAACCGTGGGATCTCAACGTCGAGGAGGCGCTGTACCGGCCGCTGTACTTCGCGGGCGATGGCACCAGCCCGACGATCGACAATCAGCTCAGCCTGGCCTACCCGCCGGTCTGGTCGGATCACAACCAGACGGTGACAATCCACCTGAAGCACTACCTGTGGTCGGACGGGCAGCCGGTGACGTCCCGGGATGTGGAGTTCTTCCTGAACCTGGTGCGGGCAGGCAAGTCCGAGGACGCGTGGTACGTGCCGGGCGAGCTGCCGGACAACATCCGCAGCGCAAGCTACCCGAGCCCCACCGAGGTCGTCTTGCACTTGAACCAGTCCTATAGCCAGCAGTGGTACGACGACAACCAGCTCTCCTGGATCTTCCCGCTGCCGCAGCAGGCATGGGACCGGACCAGCCTGACCGGCAAGGTCGGCGACTATGACCTGACCCCGGCCGGGGCCAAGCAGGTATGGGCCTTCTTGTACGGGCAGGCGGAGAAGGTGTCCACCTACGCGACTAACCCGCTCTGGCAAACCGTGGACGGTCCGTGGCGGCTCACCGGGTACAACCAGGTCACCTTCGAGACCACGCTGCAGCCCAACCCCAAGTACACCGGTCCGGTGAAGGCACGCCTGGCCAAGGTCGTGATCGAAAGCGAACCCGATGAGACCGCCGAAGTGGACGCGCTGCGGTCCGGCATCCTGGACTACGGTTACCTGCCTCTCGACGACTACGGGCTGAGGGGATACCTGGAGAGCCACGGATTCACGATCGCGCCATGGGCGCCGGAGTACTCGCAATGGGCAGAACTCGGCTACACGAGCCCTGTTTACGGCCCGCTCGTCCGTCAGCTGTACGTCCGCCAGGCGCTGCAGCATCTGGTAGACCAGCCGCTTTACCTGACAACCCTGTTCCACGGGTACGGCCAGTACACCTACGGCCCTGTGCCGAACCTCCCGGGCTCGCCGTACGTCAGCGCGGAGCAGAAGACCGACCCGGACCCGTACTCGGTAACCGCGGCGCGCCGCCTCCTCGAGGCGCATGGCTGGGCGCCGGGAGCGAACGGCTACCTGGTATGCCAGCACGCGGGCACAGGTGCCGCAGAATGCGGTGCGGGCATCGCGGCGGGCCGGGTGCTTTCCTTCAAACTGATGTACTCGACCGGGGAGCCGAGCCTGGAGGCGGAGGTGGAGGCCTACCAGACCGCGGCGAAGAGCGCGGGCGTGCAGGTTACGTTGGACCCGCAGACCGAGACCACCATGTTCTCCATCGGCGGGATCTGCCCACCGGGCCCGTGCGACTACGGGATCCTGATTTACGCGGACTGGATGTGGAACTACGGGCAGGGCGATGTTTACCCATCCGCCGACGGGATCTTCCAGACCGGCGCTGACTACTGGACGGGCGGGTATTCCTCGCCGGAGGCGGACCAGCTCATCGTCGCGGCCACCCGCAATACCGGCCTGAGTTACCTGTACGCCGAGGAGAACTACCTGTCCAGGAACATCGCCGCGCTGTGGTTCCCGACGGTCGACAATCAGATCTCGGTGGTAAGAGACACCCTGCACGGCTGGCAGCCACAGCAGGTGTTTGCCAACGAGATGCCAGAGAACTGGTATTACACCAAATGATCAGGCCGCCATCTGTGCCTGCCGCATGGGGCAAGTGAGCAGGTCGCCGTGATCAGCTACCTGATCCGCCGATTCGCCCAGGCCGTCCTGGTCATGCTGATCGTTTCGGTGGTCGTGTTCGTGATCCTGCACGCGCTGCCGGGCGGGCTGGTCCGTGCGCAACTCGGGCCGCGGGCCTCGACCTACTCGGTGGACCAGCTGGAGCGCACCGAGGGGCTGCTCAAGCCGCTCCCGGTGCAGTTTGGCATCTGGCTGCTGCACCTGCTGGAGGGCAACTTCGGCTTCTCCTACAAGCTGAACCAGCCAGTTGCCGGGCTGCTCGCGCACTACCTGCCACGCACCTTGCTACTCGTCGGGATCTCCTCGGTCCTCACGGTCGCGATCGGGGTGCCAATGGGACTCTGGCAGGGCTACCGGCGGAACAAGCCTGACGACCACGCGCTGAGCGCGTCCATGCTCGTCCTGTACGCGATGCCGGACTTCCTGCTCGGCGTGATCCTCATCATCCTGCTGAGCCTCGACCTGCCCGTCCTGCCATCCACCGCGACCTCGTTCGGAGCCAGCCTGCCGACCGACGTCAGCGTGCTGGTACTTCCGATAGCCGCGCTGACGCTCGGCAACGTGAGTTACTACAGCCGGTACATGCGGTCATCGGTGATCGACAACATGCTCGAGGACTACGTCAGGACCGCTCGCGCCAAGGGCAACTCACCGCGCCGGGTGCTGGTCAAGCATGTGCTGCGCAACTCACTCAGCAGCACCATCACAAACATCGGCCTCACCCTGCCTTATGTGTTCTCGGGAGCCCTGATCATCGAGGAGCTGTTCAACTTCCCCGGAATCGGCCTGCTGTTCTGGAACGCATCGCAGTCCCGCGACTACCCAGTGCTGCTCGGCGTCGTACTGGTGGTTACCGCCTCGGTCGTGGTGGGCTCGCTGCTGGCCGACATCGGGTACGCGATCATCGATCCCCGGGTGCGCTATGCCTGAACTGCCCGCCGGCATGGCGGCGCCGAGCACCGGGGTCGGGCCCGAGACGCTGGCCGGCCGGGCCGGGCACCGGTCGGTCCGGCGGCTCGGCGGCGCGATCAGCACCGCCCGGCAGAACAAGCTCGCGGTGGCCGGCCTGGTAACCGCGATCGTCCTGACCCTGTTCTGCTTCGTCGGCCCGCTCGTCTACCACAGCAACGAAACGAGCACCAACCTGATACTGGCCAACCTGCCGCCGGCAGCCGGACGCCCGCTGGGCACGACCCCCGAGGGCCGGGACGAACTTGGCCAGCTGATGGTCGGCGGCCAGAGCACGCTCGAGGTCGGCTTCGCGGTGGCCATCCTCGGCACCGCGTTCGGCATGATCTGGGGCGCGATCTCCGGCTACATCGGCGGAATCGTTGACGCCTTCCTGATGCGCATAGTTGACGCGCTGCTCGCTATCCCGTTCCTGTTCTTCGTCGTGCTGCTGGCCTCGATAACCACGCCGACCCTGGTCATCATCATCCTGGCGATCACCGCGGCAAGCTGGCAGTCCACCGCACGGCTGGTTCGGGGCGAGGTCCTCAGCCTGCGTACCCGCGACTACGTCGACGTAAGCCGGCAAATGGGCGCACGGCACGTCCATGTGGTCTTCCGCCACCTGCTGCCCAACGTCATCGGCACCGTGGTCGTCACCGCCACGCTGAGCATGGCGGACGCGATCCTCATCTACGCCGCGGTGGCGTTCCTCGGGCTGAGCGTGCCGCCTCCCGCCACCAGCTGGGGCGACCTCCTCACCACCGGCATCGACAACCTGTTCAACGGCTACTGGTGGCAACTCTGGCCACCAGCGTTCGCGATCGTGCTCATCGTGCTCGCCGTCAACCTTCTCGGCGACGGCATGCATGACATGGTCGAGCACCGGCTCGACCGCCGCTAGGCTCGCCGTCCTTATCTGCCCGCCTGCCAGGACTGGATCGCGCTCGTCGCCCCTGGCGGCCCGCACGCGTTCTGGCCAGAATGAGCCGGTGACTACCTATATCCGACGACTCGACCAGCCGGGCAGCGGGCCGCGCATCGCGGTCAAGGATGTCATCGACATCGCGGGAGTGCCGACGACCGCGGGATGCAGGGCGGTCGCCGCGACGGCCGAGCCCGCCGCGCGCGACGCGGCGTGCATGGCCGGGACGCGGGCCGCCGACGCGGCCATCGTCGGCAAGGCCAACATGCATGAGCTGGCGTTCGGCGCCTCCGGCGTCAACCAATGGTTCGGCACCCCGGTCAACCCGCTCGATCCGGCGCTGCTGCCCGGGGGCTCGTCGAGCGGGTCCGCGGTCGCGGTGGCCGAAGGCTCGGCGGACATCGGCTACGGCACGGACACCGGCTGCTCGGTGCGGGTCCCTGCGGCGTTCTGCGGAGTGTCCGCGCTGAAGACCACGTTCGGCCGGATCAGCGTCGACGGCGTGTGGCCGCTGGCGCCGAGCCTGGACACCGTCGGCCCGATCGCCGCGGACGTGGCCGGCCTCACGGCCGGCATGGCGCTGCTCGAACCCGGCTTCGCGGTCACGCACAGCCCGGCAACCCGCGTTGGCCGGCTGCGCCCGCCGTCCGACGAACTCGACCCTCGCGTCGACGCGGCCGTCGACGCCGCGCTCCGGGCGAGCGGCCTGGAGACCGTCGAGCTTGACCCGGTGGACTGGGCGGACGCGCTGGCGCAGACCTACGTGCTGACCGGCAGCGAGGCCGCCGAGCTGCACGCGCGGCTGATGGCCGCACAAGACGGCGTCAGCGACCCGGTCCGGGCGTTGCTGGAGACCGGCGCGAGAGTCACCGCGGACCAGCGCAGCGCGGCCCGCGCCTGCCAGCTCCGCTGGACGGCGCTGCTGGCCGGGATCCTCGGCCGGGTAGACGTGATCGCGCTGCCGACCGTGCCGTTCTTTCCGCCGCCGCTCACCGAAGCCGAGCAGCACGACTTCCCGCAGTTCGCCGCGCCGGTCAACCTGGCTGGCCTGCCGGCCCTGGCGCTGCCGGTGCCCAGCGCGCACCGGCTTCCCGCCAGCCTGCAGCTGATCGGGCCCTCCGGTGGCGAGGAGTTGCTCCTCGCCACCGGAGCGCTGGTCGAATCGGCCGCCGGCTACAAGCGCTAGCCGGCGAAGCCGCTGCGGCGCACCAGCGTGACGCTGTCCATCACGGTCGGGCTGGCGATGCTGGTGATCCCGCTGCTGGTCTGGGTCGGGTCGATGGCCCGGACCAGGATGCTGGTCTCGCCGCCGGGGTACCGCGGGGCCTGGACGTCCAGGACGATGAAGCTCCAGTTAGCGTGGCGGTAGGCGGAGTAGTCGAGCACCGGGTCGGTGACGTCCACGGCGGTGCCGGTGCCGCCGTCGGCGGTGTCGGTGCCGGTCCACTCCCAGATCAGCGGCGGGCCGGACGCGTTGGCCGGGTCGCCGCCGCCGACCGGCCCGTACCAGCCGGTGTACAGGTCCTGGCCGCCGCCGCCCGCGCAGATGTACGTGGTGCCGTCGGAGGCCGGGTTGACGGTGCCGCCGGATGGCACCGCCTTGGTGACGTCGCCGCCGCGGATCGGGTAGCTGCGCTCGTAGGCGTGGACGTGGCCGCTGACCACCAGGTCGACCTGGTAACGGTCGAACAGGCTCTGCCACACGTCGCGGATCCCGCCGTCCGAGCCGTGCGTGGTGTTGCTGCTGAACACGCAGTTGTGGAAGCCGACGATGATGAAGTCGATCCCCGAGAACGGTGCCCGGAAGCGCGCGAGCTGCTCGGTCAGCCAGGCCGTCTGCTTGCCCTCGGTGTAGCCGTTGTTGTCGGACAGCTCGGCCGACAGGTCGTTGCCGTCAAGCTGGATGACGGCCACGTTGCCGTAGCTGAACGCCTTGACCACCGGGGAGCCGGTGACCGACTGCGGGGCGTACGCCTGCGGGAACCTGGTGGTGAACCCGACGTAGCCGAAGTTGGCGAGCGGTTCCATCTCGTGGTTGCCGACCCCGACCTGCCACGGGATCGACTGCGCGGCGACCGGGCCGACGATGCCCAGGTAGGCGTCCCAGTTGGCCGGGCTGAAGTCGCTGACGCCGGTCGGCACGCCGTTGGTGTAGTAGCCGGAGCCGTCGCCGGCGTAGCTGAGGTCGCCGACCACCACGTTGAACCTCGGCCGCAGCGCGGCGATGACCTGCGCTATCGGCAGGCTGCTCTCGTCGCTGGTCGCCTCGTCGCCGACCATGGTGAAGCGGAAGTCGCTCGGGCCGGGGGCGGCGGTGGTGAAGGTGACGTCCGGGCTCCAGTTCACCCCGTCGTTGCTCACCGAGTAGTGGTAGGTCGTGTTCGGGAACAGGCCGGACAGCAGCGCATTGTTGTACACGGTGTCCTCGGCCGGCTCGCCGCTGATCGCGGGAACCGGCACCTGGCCGGAGAACGCGGCGTGCTCGATCCTGCCGTAGCCGCCGTCAAGGCCCCAGCGGACCTGCGGATTCGGAACGGCAGCCGCCGGGCCGCCGGCGGCACCCGCCGACCACGAGACGTACATCTGCCTGGTGGGGTCGGGGCCGTAGGCGATCCATTGCGGCGCCGACGCGGTGGAAGCGGAGGCCGAGGACTGGCGCCAGAACAGCGGACCCGCGGCAGCGGCGAGGCCAAGGACGCCGGCACCCTTCAGCACGGACCGCCGGCGGTACCGCGCCTTCAGGTAGTCGTGCATTTCCTGCACGGTCATGTCTTTGACGAGCTTCTCCGGTATTTCACCGTAAGGGGTTTCCATGGCTGCTGACCGTAAAGGTCGGAAATGAACGGCCCCTTGCCCGGCGGCATCGGTCTGGCAAAGAGGTCCGATCAAACTGCGAGGATGGTGGGCATGGACGTGTTGAGCAGCCGGGTTCTGCTGCGCCCCACGGACCTCGCCCGCAGCCGCCGCTTCTACCGGGACGTGCTGGGCCTGGCGGTCGCCAGGGAGTTCGGGTCCCCGGCCGATCCCGGCACGGTGTTCTTTCTCGGCTCCGGGTTCCTGGAGGTGTCCGGGCACGCCGCGGGCCCGCCGGGGCAGTCGATGATGCTCTGGCTCCAGGTGCGGGACGTGCACGCCGAGCACGAGCGGCTCGCCGCGGCCGGCGTCCGCGTCCTTCGCGAGCCGGTGACCGAGTTCTGGGGCCTTATTGAGATGTGGATCGAGGACCCGGACGGCGTCCGGATCGTCCTGGTCGAGGTTCCAGCGGACCACCCGCTGCGCCGTGACCAGCGGGGTCTCAGCCCCTCTTCTCCCGCACCTGGCGCTTGATCCGGGCCAGCATCGCGGCCATGCCGCGCAGCCGCAGCGGGCTCACCAGGTCCTGGAGCCCGAGCCGGCTCGGGAACTCGCCCGGCGTGTCCAGCACCTCCTCCGCGGCGAGCCCGTCGAGCCCGGCGTGCAGGATGCCGGCGAAGCCCCGGGTCGTCGGCGCCTCCCTGGGCGCGTCAAAGAACAGGTGAACGACCTCGTCGGCGTCCACCTCGACGGCCAGAAACAGCGGCGATTGGCACTCGGGCACCTGCTCGAGCAGGTCATGGTGGTCCGCGTACCGCGCCGGGAGCGCCGGCAGGTCCTGGGAGAACTCGAGCAGCAGCTGCAGCCGCTGCGAGTCCGGCATCGCCGTGAAGTCCTCGGCGATCTCCTGCAGCCGGGGGTGCAGCGTGCCGGCGTCCGCGGTCACGGTTCCTCTCCCCTCCGGATCGGCACCCGGACCGAGTTTCCCCACTCGGTCCACGACCCGTCGTAGTTGCGCACGTGCGGGTAGCCCAGCAGGTGGTGCAGCACGAACCAGGTGTGGCTGGAACGCTCTCCGATCCGGCAGTAGACCACGACGTCGTCGTCGGGGCGCAGGCCCGCCTCATCCTGGTAGATCGCCTCGAGTTCCTTGCGGGAACGGAACGTCGCGTCTTCGGCCGCCGCACGGGCCCACGGAATGTTCCTGGCGCCGGGGATGTGGCCGCCCCGCACCGCGCCCTCCTGCGGGTAGTCGGGCATGTGCAGCAGTTCGCCGGTGTACTCCCCGGGAGAGCGCACGTCGATCAGGGGCAAGCCGAGGTGCGCCACGACCTGGTCACGGAACGCCCGCACGCCGGCGTCGTCGCGCTCGACCACCGGGTAGTCGCCGCGGGACCGCTGCGGGACCTCGGTGCTCAGCGGCCGGCCCTCGGCGGTCCACTTGGCCCGGCCGCCGTCGAGCAGGCGCAGGTCCGGGTGGCCGAACAGGGTGCACACCCACAGCGCATACGCCGCCCACCAGTTGTTGCGGTCGCCGTACAGCACCAGCGTGGTATCCCGGCTGATCCCCTTCTCCGCCATCAGCCGCGCGAAGTCCACGCCATGGACGTAGTCACGGGTCACCGGGTCGTTGAGCTCGGTGTGCCAGTCGAGCTTGACCGCTCCGGGGATGTGGCCGGTCTCGTAGAGCAGCACGTCCTCGTCGGACTCGGCGACGACAAGGCTGGGATCGTCCAGGTGCTGGGCCAGCCAATCGGTGCTGACCAGCACCTCCGGCCGCGCGTACTCCTGGAACTTCGATGCGGAATCGTAGGGCAGCGCCATGACCAACCTCCGCTTAAGCCGATGCGTGAATCATCCAAGAGCCCTGAACGCAACGCTACAGCTCAGCCTTCCCGGCAGGCCGACTCTGGCACGGTTGTCTGACTAGAGTCAGAGAATGGAGCGGGACATGGTCGGCCGGGTGCGGAGCTTCAACCGGGCCGTGACCCAGCGGGCCGGCGCGCTCGACGACGCGTTCCTGGCCCGCGGCCGCCCGCTCGGCCAGGCACGGGTGCTGTGGGAGATCGGGCCGGAGGGCAGCGACATCCGCGCCCTGCGGTCGCGGCTCGACCTCGACTCGGGCTACCTGAGCCGGCTGCTGCGGTCGCTGGAGGCCGACGGCCTGGTGGCCGTGCAGCCGAGCGAGGCCGACAGACGGGTGCGCATCGCCCGTCTGACCAGCCGCGGCCTGGCCGAGCGCGCGGAGCTTGACCGGCTCTCGGATGACGCGGCTGACGCGATCCTGCGGCCGCTCACCGCGCGGCAGCGGTCCCGCCTGGTCACGGCGATGGGGGAAGTCGAGCTGCTGCTGGCGGCCTCGGCGGTCCGGATCGCCGGGTGCGATCCGAGGCGGCCGGAGGGCAGGTTCTGCCTGCAGGCCTATTTCGGTGAGCTGTCCCGGCGCTTCGACGGCGGGTTCGACCCGGCGCTGAGCATCTCCGCCGATGACGACGAGCTGACCCCGCCCGCGGGTCTGCTGCTGGTCGCAACGCTGCACGGCGAGCCGGTCGGGTGCGGCGCGCTGAAGTTCCACGACGGCGCGCCCGCCGAGATCAAGCGGATGTGGGTGGCCCCCGCGGCCCGCGGGCTGGGGCTCGGCCGCCGGCTCCTGGCCAGCCTGGAGTCCCGCGCCGCGGCGAGCGGAGTCGGCGCCGTCCGGCTGGAGACCAACCGTGCCCTGACCGAGGCCATCGCGCTGTACCGGTCGGCCGGCTACCGCGAGGTCCCCGCGTTCAACGACGAGCCCTACGCCCACCACTGGTTCGAAAAGCCGCTGGGCAGGCACGCCTCGTCCGGCCAGTGATGATCGCCTGCTCCGGCTGACCTGCGGCGAAGCCCGCACCGGCTTTCGCCTCGCGCGGTCCCGTACCCCGACGCACCTGCGGACCCCCTTGGGCCCGCCCGCCGCTCCCCTCGCACCGGACCAACCCGCCGCTTGTTTCATTCGTTTCGATATTGACGATTAGCGCCAGATCTGGCGAAGATAGATCACAGCCGCGAGCGGGGATGGAGGACTCCATGAATCAGTCAGGGGGAACTCGTCCCGATGTCCTCGCGGCAGCGCCTCCAGAGCGGCTGGCCCGGTGATGACCTCGGCAGCGTCCGACCGGCAGACCGGTGGCAGCGGACTTCTCTGCATCGAGGTCACCGACCTCGCTTCCGTCAGCAGGAGCAAGGTCGTGCCGCTGAGCCGCCTCAGGGATGCTGTCGAGCACGGCGTCGGCGCGCCGGTCTTCGCGTTCTTCGGCGTCGACGACCACGTGGCCGAGGTCGGCGATCTGCAGCCCGCCCTCCTTGAATCACGGCTGGTGCCGGACACCGCGGCCCTGGTCCCGCTCTGGCGGTCACCGGGGATGGTCTGGGCGCCCGCCGATCAGTGCGGCGCCGACCTGGCACCGCTCGGCACCTGCCCGCGGTCATTCCTCAAATCCCAGCTTCAGCGGGCGAGTCAGCTCGGGATCACGTTTGTCATGGCGTTTGAGGTGGAGTTCACGCTGTTCGCCGCCGGGGACGAGGTCGCGCACAATGGCCCTGGCTACGGCTCAGCCGTGATCTTCGAACTCGAAGGGCTGATCGCTGACCTGTTCCAGGCACTGACCGAACAGGGTCTGCGCGCCGAGCAGTTCCATGCCGAATACTCCCCGGGTCAGTGCGAGATCACGATTGAGCCGCGCACTGCCCTCGAAGCGGTGGACGCGTACCTGCTGCTCCGGTTGACGATCCGACGCGTCGCCCGGGCGCACGGCCTGCGGGTCTCGTTTGCGCCGATCCCGGCGGAGGAAGGGCTGGCCAATGGGGCGCACCTGCACTGGAGCGCCTGGCGCGATGGGGCCAACGTGCTGGCTCCGGTTCCCGGGACCGAGCAGCTAGGGCGTCCCGGCGACTGCCTCGCCGCCGGGATGCTCAGGCATCTGCCCGAGGTGCTGGCCATCCTGGCGCCGAGCATCCTCAGTTACCGGCGGCTGCAGCCGAGTCACTGGGCCAGCGCGTTCGCGTGCTGGGGATTCGGCAACCGGGAGGCGGCCCTGAGGGTGGTCCGTGGCTCGGACACCGGCCGCGGCGCCGGCACGAACGTGGAAGTCAAGCCGATCGACGGCGCCGCCAACCCGTATCTGGCCGCCGGCTCGCTGATCGGCTCGGCGCTGGCCGGCCTGGCGGAGAACCTTGCGCTTCCCCCGGCGGTCCAGACCGATCCGGCTCTGCTGCCGGAACCCACCCGGACGGCTTCGGACATCACGCGCCTGCCCAGTTCGCTGGCCGACGCAATTCAGGCGATGGAAAGCTCGAGCTTTGCCCGCGGCCTGCTCGGCAATGTTCTTCGCGATTATTTCCTGGCCGTAAGGAAGGACGAGCTCAGCAGGCTCTCATCCCTTCCGGCAGACCGCCTGATAGCCCTCTATCGATACCGCTATTGAACGAAAGCTGCCCTCATGCAAGCTGACAAGGAACGGCATGGCGGAACCGGGCTGCGAAGAGAGCTGCGGTTCCGGGAGGCAATAGCCCTCTCCATTGCAATCATGACGCCGACGGCCGCCATGAGCACGGGCGCGATCGAGCCAGCGGTCCTGGCCGGGCGCGCCGCACCGCTTGTCTACGCCGTATCCATCGTCGCGATCGGCTTCGTTGCCTACGGTTTCATGCAGCTGACCAGGCATTTCAGCCACGCAGGCTCTGTCTACGCCTTTGCCGGCGCAACGCTGGGGCCGCGGGTCGGTTTCACCTGCGGCTGGTCGCTTTTCGGCACCTACCTCGCCTATTCCGCGCTGACCATCACCGGATGCGGCATCTTTGGCGCGGCATTCCTGAGCGGCACCGGGATCTGGCCGGGAGCGACGTGGTTCCCGATAGCGGTCGTATTTGGTGTCGCGACCTTCATCATGACGTATACCGATGTCCGGGTCATCATGCGGTCGCTGCTCGGCATGGAAGGTCTTTCGGTCACCTTGATCGTGATTCTGATAGCGGCGATCATCGGCCGGATAGCCTTCGGCAACGCTCCCGCTCACCAGCAGCTGACGCTGCAGACCTTCACCTTGCCGCACGGTGTGTCGTTCGGCAGCTTCGGCCTGGCCACGGTCTTCGCGTTCCTGTCGTTCGCGGGGTTCGAGGGTGCCGCGTCCCTGGGCGAGGAAACCAATAGGCCACATCGCGACATCCCGCGCGCGATCGGCATCAGCGTCGCCCTCGCCAGCTTGTTCTATCTCGTCTGCATCTACGCCCAGACCGTCGGGTTCGGCACCGGCGCGGCCGGGATCCGGGCCCTCACCCACTCGTCGTCTCCGCTCGGGCAGCTGGCCGCGACCTACATCGGCTCGCCGATGTCCGACCTCATCAACCTGGGCATCACGTTCAGCTCGTTTGCCGGGGCGATCGGCGCCACCACCGCCGGCTCCCGGCTGCTGTTCGCCTTCGGCCGGGACGGATTCCTCACCCGCAGGCTCGGGAACGCCTCACCGCGGACCGGCGCGCCCACCACGGCGCTCACCGCGGTCGTCGTCGTCGCCCTCGGTTCCGTCATCGTCATGGCGCTGTGCGGTGCGGGAATGTTCGACGTCTACTTCTGGACCGCCACCCTGGGCACGCTGAGCCTGCTCATCGCCTACATCGTGACGTCCGCCGGAGCGTTCCGGCTGCTCTTCCTCGGCCGGCTGAAGACCCCGCGGTGGCAGGCCATCTTCCCCATCGGCGCTGTCGCGATGCTCGGGTACACCCTGTACTCGAACGTCTACCCGGTGCCCAGCCCGCCGTACAACGCCTTCCCTTACGTGGTGGCGGCCTGGGTCATCGCCAGCCTGATCGTGGTCGTGGTGACGCCGGGGCTGGCCGGCCGGATCGGGCGCCAGCTTGCCGCCAGCGAGGGGATGCAGATCCCGGAGGCAGTTCCGCAGCGGGACAGCGAGCCGGCCGGCTGAGCCGCCGGGCGATGTCGGATCGAAGGAGAGAGCGCCTTGGTGGAATTCGACGTGCGCAGCGCGCCGGTCGTTGACGCGCACTGCCATGGCTGGCATCTGGCCCAGCTCCGGGCACGCCCGCCGCAGGCCTTTCCGCAGCGCCTCAGCATCACCGGAATGTTCCTCTCATCCTCGGGGCAGGAGGCACAGGACTGCGACCGCATCCTGGCGGCCATGACCGAGCTTGACCCGCTGGTCAGCACCGCGATCTCGCGGCTTGCGCGGCACCTGGACTGCGAGCCGACGCCGCAGGCGGTGAGCGCGGCGCGCGAGCATCGTCTGGCAGCCGATCCGGGCAGCTACCTAACCGGCCTGTGGCAGGACGCGAACGTGACCGGCCTGTTCGTCGATGACGGGTACCCCCAGCCTCGGGTGGACCCCCACGAATTCAGCCGCGAGATAGGTATCGCCGTGCACCACGTTGCCCGCTCCGACGTGGCGATCGAGCAGCTGATGCGCGGCGCCTCCTCGTACGGCGACCTGGCTGACGCCTTCACCGGCTGGGTGGGCAGCGCCGCGCGCGGCGGAGCGGTCGCATTCAAGTCGGTGATCGCGTACCGGACCGGCCTGAACGTCCAGACGTGGTCGCGCCAGGAGACCGCGGCGGCCTTCCTGGACTGGCGGCGCACTGGTTTCGCGGCGGACCGCCCTTCGGCCAAGCCGGTGCGCGATTCCCTGCTCGAGCGGCTGCTGGCGGTATGCAAGCAGGTCGGCAGCCCGGTGCACATCCACTCCGGAGCAGGCGACCCCAGCATGGCACTGGACCAGGCTCGCCCTACGCTGCTGTTCGGCCTGCTCGGCAGGCATCGCGACCAGCCCATCGTGCTGGTGCATGCGGGCTGGCCCTGGCTGGAGGACGCGGCATATCTGGGCTCGGCGTTCCCGAACGTGTACCTGGAGACGTCCGTGACAACGCCGTGGAGCAGCCTCGCGCTTGACCGGCGGCTGGAGCTCATCCTGGGCATGGTCTCTCCCGCCAAGGTCTTGCACGGAACTGACGAGGCCACGGAGCCTGAACTAATCTGGCTGGGCGCTCACGTCGCCAAGGAAGCCCTCGCGCGGGTGCTGAGGAAAGCCGTTTCGGATGGTTGGTACACCGACAGCCAGGCCCAGGCCGTCATTGGCGGCGTGCTCGGCGGCAATGCATTGCGCCTGCACGGCCTCCCGGCCGGCTCTGTGGCGTGACCGGTCTCCGGCAGCGCGGGGCACGCGATCGCGATGAGCGCTGACCCGGAATCCGGGCACGCAGGCACCTCGATCCCCGCTCGCATACTCGCGAGGATCGAGGATCTCAGCCCGAGCGAGACCAAGGTCGCGGAAGCGCTCCTGGAGAACTATCCCGACCTGGCATTGCGCAGCGCCGCGGCGATCGGTCAGGCATCGGGCACCAGCCCGGCGACCGTGCTGCGGTGCGTCGCCCGGCTGGGCTTCGACACGCTCCCGGCCTTCCACTCGGCGCTGCGGGAAGAGGTCCGCTTCCGGTTGAGCTCGGCTCGCTTCTACGAAGCACCCGGCGCTGGCACCAGCCTTCCGGGCCCGCTGGTCGAGACCGAACGCCAGAATCTCGACGATGCGTTCTCCCGCTTGTCAGCGGGCACCCTCGGCTCGATCAGGCAGGTCCTCACGTTGCCGGTGCTCTGGATTTACGGTGGCCGGTTCTCCCATTCGCTGGCCTACTACCTCCACGCTCACCTTCATCTGCTGAGGCCCAGGGTGTCGCTCCTGAACACCAGCTCGATCCCGATCGCGGAGGAGATTGTCGAGGTCGGGCGGGGGCACGGCCTGGTGATCTTCGATTTCCGCGAGTACGAGCTCGAGGCGCTGTTCGCGGCGCGTTACGCGCGGGGCAGACGGAGCCAGATCCTTCTCGTGACCGACCCCGAGCTATCGCCGGCCGCCAGATACGCGAACCATGTCCTGCCGATACCGGTGAACAAACCGCTGCCGTCCTTCACGGCCGTCACGGCCGCTATCGACGCTCTCGTGCTTGATCTCATCCAGCACCAGCCGGACACGGTCGCGCAGCAGTCCGAGCGCATCGCCGAGAGCCGACAGCTGCTGCGCCAGCTGCGCGCCGACGAAACTCAGGCCTCCCCGCTGCGCCGGGACCCCGACGACCCCGCGCAGCGGGCCGGCCAGCGCCGGACCTCGTGAGATCAACCACCGCGCCGTGCCACGTCGGAGCCTGTCGCGAATGACGCCTTGCCGTCATTATGTGAGTATCAGCGGCTTGGCTATGGCCGCAGCGGCAGTGCGGCGGGAGTGGGCAGCCATGTACGTCGTCGGGGAAGAAGCAGGGCCCGGTGGCACCGCGGGCCCGGTGTCGGGACCGCCGGCCGGGCTCTACTTCACCGAGCCCGCGCGGGGACTCGCCGGCCTCGCGGTCCTGCCGCTGGCCGCCCCGTGGCTGGCGAGAGCGCCGCGGGGCGACGGGCACGGCGTGCTGGTCGTGCCGGGCCTGCTGGCCACGGATGTGAGCACGGCCCTGCTCCGCCGGTTCCTGCGCTGGCTCGGCTACCAGGTGCGCGGCTGGGACCTGGGGCGCAATGTGGGCCCGACCGAAGCCGTGCTGGACGGGCTCCCCCGGGCGCTGGCGGCCCTCGCCGGGCGCACCGGCGGCCCGGTGTCGGTGGTGGGCTGGAGCCTGGGCGGGATCTACGCCAGGGAGCTGGCGCGCCAGCATCCCGGGCAGGTTCGCGAGGTGATTACGCTCGGCAGCCCGTTCGCGCTGATTGACCCGCGGCAGAGCCGGGCCGACGGCGCCTACCGACGGCGCCGTCATCTGCACGCGGACGGCGCCCGGATACCCACGCGCGAGCAGGTCGCCAGCCCGATCGGTGTCCCGTCCACGGCCGTGTACTCGCGGCGTGACGGCATCGTGTCCTGGCGGGCCTGCGTCGAGCCGGAATCGGCGCATCACGAGAACGTCGAGGTCCGCTGCGGGCACCTCGGGTTCGGTGCCGACCCGGCGACGCTGTGGCTGATCGCCGACCGGCTCGCGGTCCCGGCCGGCCAGTGGCGCCCGTTCCGGCCGCCGCCGCTGCTGCGCCGGCTCTACCCGGGCCGCTGAGGGGTGATGGCAGATGCAGCAGCTCACCGGGCTTGACGCCTCGTTCCTGGCCTTCGAGACCGCGAACAGCACCGGTCACGTGGGCGGGGTCTGCATTCTGGATCCCAGCGCGGCGCCGGAGCCGCTCACCCTGGCCCGGCTGACCGAGGTGCTGGGCGAGCGGCTCCCGCTCGTGCCGGTGCTGCGCCGCAAGATCCTGGACGTGCCGCTCGGCCTCGACCAGCCGTACTGGATCGACGACGCCGACTTCGACATCGAATACCACATCCGCGAGATCGCGCTGCCCAGCCCCGGATCGGACGCCCAGCTCAACGAGCAGGTGGCCCGGCTGCACGCCCGGCCGCTGGACCGAAGCCGGCCGCTCTGGGAGATCTACCTGATCACTGGGCTGGCCCAGGACCGGGCCGCGGTGTACACCAAGATCCACCATTCCGCGATCGACGGCGCCTCCGGTGCCGAGCTGCTCACCGTGCTGCTCGATCTCGCCCCGGGCGGCCGCGAGCTGCCACCGGCCGAGCCGTTCCTGCCGACGCGACGCCCGGGGGCGCCAATACTGGCCGCGCTGGCGCTGGCGCGGATCGCGTGGCGGCCGGTGCAGACGGTGCAGGTGGCCAACCAGTTCGTCCGCCTGCTGCCGACGATGGGCCCGGCGGTCGGCGCGTTCCTTGGCGGCATGCTGGGGCTGGGCCGCGGCGACGGGGCGGTGATCCCCACCGTGCCCGGACGCGCCCCTGCGACACCGTTCAACAAGCCGATCACACCGCACCGCCGGGTGGCCTTCCGCAGCGTCCCGCTCGATCAGGTCAAGACCGTGAAGAACGCCTTCGGCGTCTCGGTCAACGACGTGGTCATGGCGATGTGCACGGGTGCGCTGCGGCGCTGGCTGGCGGACCGCGACGTGCTGCCTGCCGCGCCGCTGGTCGCCATGATCCCGGTGTCGGTCCGGGATCCGGCGAGCCAGGGCGCACTCGGCAACAAGGTGTCGGCAATGCTCGCCACGCTGCCCACCCACGTCCCCGACCCGGGCCAGCGGCTGGAGATCGTGCATGCCGCCACGAAGATCGCTAAGAGTCAGCAGGCAGCGATCCCGCAGGGATTGGTCGACCAGATCAGCGATTTCGCTCCCCCGGCGCTCACCGCGCGCGCCGCCCGGGTCGTGTTCGCCACCGGCCTGCTGCACCGGCTGCCGCCGTTCAACCTTTGCATCTCGAACGTCCCCGGCCCGAACGTGCCGGTCTACCTGTGCGGCGCGAGGCTGCTCGCGCACTACCCGGTGTCGGTGATCACCGACGGTCAGGGGCTGAACATCACCCTGGTCGGCTACCTCGGTCAGCTGCACTTCGGGCTCGTGGCGTGCCGCGAGCTGGTCCCGGACATCGACGCTCTGGCCGGCTACCTGGTCGAGGAGCTCGAGGTACTGCTCAAGGCCGCCGACCGGCGCGCGGCCGGTTAGCTGGCCTGGATGGCGACCGGCGGGTTTCATGATCGTGACATCCGGGCGCCGCTGCCGGGTATCGGCTCATAACCACCGAAACCGGCTTCGAGCACGCCCTCCCCGCCGGTCAGCCCGGGCAGCTGCTCCTGAAGACCGCGAACCTGCGCCGTGGGCAGCATTGCCGTGACAACAGATTGCTCGGCATCGAGCACCGGCATCTGGCTGGCCGCACCGAGCCTGGCCAGGGCGGACAGAACGTCGCCCATCCTCGGCGCGGGCACTTCCAGGTGAACCCGGGCCATCGGCTGGCAGACCACCGTGCCCGCCCGCCGCAGAGCCTGCATCAGCACCAGCGGCGTCAGCTTGCGGAAGTCGGCGGCGGTTGTCCGCGAGGTGGGCAGCACCCGCTTGGTCGTGCCGTCACCGATGTAGTAGTTGCATTCGTTCATCGTGACGACGCAGTCGGTGACCTGCCATCCGTACAGGCCCCGCTCCAGCGCGTGCCGGACGTACTGCGTCATGGCGTCGGTGAAGTGGAGAGCGGTCTTGTAGATGTAAATCGGAATGAGGCGCGGATCGAAGTCGAGCTGGAATCTGATGCCGGAGCCGGCCGGCCCGGGTTCGATACGGAGCCCGACCGTCGCCGAATACGGATGGTCGTCGGACTGCAGAACCTCAACGGCACTCCCGCTGCGGAGCGGCCGCTCGATGCAGATCATCGTGGTCTCGCGGAACGTGACGGCGACGTTGAAATCGTCAGCGAGCGTTGCCTGGATTACCTCCTTCTGGACGGCGCCGTAAAGCGACACGTAGATCTCCTGCCGCTCGTCGTCTTGCCGCACATTGATCAGCGGATCCTGCTCGGCGAGCTGGCCGAGCGCGACTCGCAGCCGGTTCCGGTCACGGGGATCGCACGGCACGACCGCGGACTCCAGCGTCGGCGGCGGGAACTGAAGGCCAGCTTCGTTGCCTGCCTCGCCGATTCGATCGCCGATCCGGGCCTCGGCAAGGCCCCAGAGCTTGCCGATCTGGCCGGCGCTGACCGCCTGCCGCTGGACCGCAGGCCCTCGCTCGAAGACGGCGACCGCGGTCACCCTGCCGTCGAGACCCGATCCGAACCGAAGCCGGTCGCGAACGTGCACGGTTCCCGAGAACATGCGCACGTATGCGATCTTCTCCGCGCTGCTGCCGCGTTCGATCTTGAAGATGCTGCCGGAAAGCGGCCCGTCAGCGTCACCGTCCGAGGCCGGCAGCAGCTGAGCGATGCCCGCCATCAGCTGCGCGATGCCCGCTCCCGTGATCGCCGAGCCGAAAAAGGCCGGATACACCTGACCGCGCCTGGTCTGCTCCGCGAGCTCCGCGCGGAGCTGGTCATACGGAACGCCAGCCTCGGTTTCCACGTACCTGGCCAGCAATCCGTCGTTGTGCTCGGCCAGCACCTCGGTCAGGCCGTCGGTGAACTCGGCGTCATGAGCTCCCGGCGCGGTCACGCTCGCAGCGTGCGTTCCGGCGCCGGTCACGCGGTCCACGCCGAAGGCGGTGACCTTGAGGCGGCTGGCGATGTCCCGCAGCACGCGCTCGGGCCTCGCCCCGGGCCGGTCAATCTTGTTCACGAACACCAGGGCCGGTATCTCCAGGCGCTGCAGCGACCGCATCAGGATCCGGGTCTGCGGCTGCACGCCCTCGACCGCCGAGATGACAAGCACAACTCCGTCAAGGACGTTCAGCACGCGGTCGACCTCGGCGATGAAATCCGGATGGCCCGGCGTGTCGATCAAGTTGACGGCGATGTCCGCTATGGAAAAGGACGCCACAGCGGATTTGATCGTGATCCCGCGCCGCCGTTCCAGCGGCAGCGAATCGGTCTGGGTGGTGCCGGCATCGACGGCGCCGAGCCGGTCAATGACGCCCGAGTCGTACAGCAGCCGCTCGGTAAGAGTCGTCTTACCGGCGTCTACATGCGCCAGGATCCCCAGATTGAGCGTTTTCTGCGACACGCGCCACATCCCATGAATAGGTCCCAGAGGCCATCTCGGTGGACGTGAACGCCTGGCGCATCTACCCTCCTTGAACGATCGGCGCAGTGCTTGCTGACGTAAACGATAGAGCGATCGGCCGCCGGCCGCGCGGCAATATCCCCGCTGCCGATCTGCCACGATCACGACGCGGCTTACTCCCAGGCCATACTTGGGCGTTAGCGCTGGGTGCGTGCCCACGCCGGGTCCGATCGTCCCAGCAGGTGCGTTACCGCGCCGCCGGTGGCGATGATGGCCAGGGCGATCACGAGCGGCTCGTAGGCCTGGGCGTGCCGGATGAGCACGGCGCCGAGCACGGCGCCCCCGAGCACCGCGGCGATCGGGACCACGCGGCGGCCGGCCCTGGACCCGGAGCCGCCGGCCAGTGCGCTGTCGGCGGCTATGCCGATGAAGGTGAGCGTGAGCACGGTGGTGTTCAGGTCGGGCACCGCTATGGCGCGGGCAGCGGCGTTCTGGATTCCCATGCAGATGCCCAACGCCGCAATGAGCCCGTACCGGTATCCGGTCCCGGGTGCGCCGCCAATGATCGCGAGGATGACCGCGACGGCGAAGAAGGCGGCCTCGGCGGCGGCGGCGGAACTGTGCAGCCGGGCGCGGTCCCCGCGGTACCGTGCCGCGAGCCTGCCGCCGATCAGGGCTCCGGCCACGGGCGCGGCCATCGCGGCGAGGCAGGCCGCGATCGAGAACCCGGGGACGCCGACAAGGGCGAGGCCGAGGAACACGACGTTGCCGGTGGTGTAGGCGACGAATACGTGCCCGAGGACCAGGTAGCTGAACGCGTCGACGATACCGGTGACGAACGTCATGCTGATCAGCAGCGGCGGCAGCGGGCCGTTCCTGCCGGTGCGGTCGGGCAGAACCGTACCGCGAAGATCGGCGAGGAGCGCCCGCAGCGGCCCGGAGCCCGGGGGCGCATCCGTGGCCGGTCCTCCGGCCTGATCGGTGTCCATATTCCGCCTCCTCGATCCCCTTAAGCTTCAAGCTCAGGCCGGTGTGGAAGCTGATGGGCAGATGGTGGCGACGGGGGGCGCGGGCGTCTCCCCCGGCTTCGGGGGGGCCGCCCGGTGGGCGATCGCGAGCGAGGGTCGGATGATCATGGATGCGGACCGGGCCGTGCGGGTGAGCCTGGAGCTGGGCAGGCGATGGGTGTTCGCCACCGCGCTTGACTGGCCGGGCTGGTGCCGGCGCGGCAAGGGCGAGCAGGCCGCCGTGGACGCGCTCGTTGATTACGCCGGGCGGTACGCGGCGGTCGCCGGGCCCGGGTTCGAGCCTGGCGAGATCCGGGTGCTGGGCCAGGTCACGGGCACCGCGACCACCGACTTCGGCGCGCCGGACGTGCCGGGCCCGTGGGACGACGAGCCGCTGCCGCCGGGTGAGGCCGACCGGCTCACCGGCCTGCTCGAGGCGTGCTGGGACTACCTGGACCCGGTCGTCGCGGCCGCGCCCGAGGTGCTGCGCAAGGGCCCGCGGGGCGGCGGCCGTGACCGTGACGCGATCGCCCAGCACGTCCGCGAGGCCGAGCGGTCGCTCAGCTGCCGCAAGGCCGGGATCCGGGTGCCGCCGCGCACGCCCTGGGGCGAGCAGCGCACGGCCCTGGCCACGGCGCTGCGCGCCGGGGCGCCCGGCGGCACGTGGCCAGTCAGGTACGTCATCCGGCGCACCGCCTGGCATGTGCTCGACCACGCCTGGGAGATCGAGGACAAGAGCGGCTGACCGGCTCAGCCGGCCAGCCGCTGGCGGGCCAGCCCGAGCGCGGCGCTCGCCGGGTCGGTGCCGGTGCGCTGCGCGGTGTCGAGCAGCTGCCCGAGCGTGTCCTCGATGCCCCGCACCCGGGCCAGCGCCTTGTCCGGCGCCTCCCCGTGCAGCCCGGCGGCCACTGTGTAGATGACCCCGCCCGCGCTGACCACGTAGTCCGGGGCCCACAGAATGCCGCGCTGATGCAGCAGCCCGGCCACGGCGGGCTCGGCGAGCTGGTTGTTGGCGGGCCCGGCGATGGCCGCGCACCGCAACCGGGGCACGATGCCTCTGGTCAGCGCGCCGCCCAGGGCCGCGGGGATCAGGACGTCGGCGGGAGCGATGAGGGCGTCGTCCGGCTCCGCCCAGTCGGCGCCGAGCTCGCCGGCCAGCGCCCGCTTGCCCGGGTCGATGTCGCTGAGCAGCAGCGATGCCCCCGCGTCGGTCAGCAGCCTGGCGAGATGCCCGCCGACGCTGCCGAGGCCGACGACCGTCAGCCGCCGGCCGGCCAGGTCGGCGGAGCCGTGCACCCTGGCGCAGACCGCCCGCAGCGCGGCGATGACCCCAACGGCGGTGGCCGGACCGGAGTCGCCGCTGCCGCCGTGCTCCCGCGGCGTGCAGAACACGTGGCTGGTGCGCTCGCTGACCACGACCATGTCCTCCGGTGTCGTCCCGGCATCGGGCCCGGTGGCGTAGCGGCCGTCCAGCGACTCGACGACGTCGCCCACGTCGCGCAAGGCGCCGGCCCTGGTGGCCGCGTCGAGCGCACGTCCGCCGGGCACGGCCACCACCGTCTTGCCGCCGCCGTTAGCGACACCGGCCACCGCGCACTTGAACGTCATGGAGGCGGACAGCCGCAGGGCGTCGTCCAGCCCGTGCCGCCAGTCCGGGTAGCACCACATCCGGCAGCCGCCGACGGCCTGGCCCAGCGCGGTCGAGTGCACCGCGACGATCACCGGCAGCCCGGAGCGCGGGCCGGTCCGCACCACGATCTCCTCGTGCTCGAGAACCGCCATGGGTTACCACCTGCCTACGGACGATTGGCGCATCAATGCGTTCGACGCTAGCTGTGTGTACGCTGGGACGCTACATTTCCGATCATCTGAACGGAATCGACGCCAGGAATCCGGCCATGGATGAACTTGATGCGGAGATCACCCGCCTGCTGCAAACAGATGCCCGGCAGTCGAACAGGGAACTGGCCAGACGGCTCGGCGTGGCGCCGTCCACCTGCCTGGAGCGGGTGCGCGCGCTGACCAGGCGCGGCGTGATCCGCGGGTATCACGCCGACGTCGACATGAAGGCGCTGAACCGCGGGGTTCAGGCCCTCATCGCCGTCCAGGTGCGCCCGCTCAAGCGGTCGGTTATCGACACGTTCAAGGACTCGGTCGGCAAGCTCCCCGAGGTCATCAGCGTGTTCGTGCTCGCGGGCGGCGACGACTTCGTGCTGCACGTCGCGGTCCAGGATCTCGACCACCTGCACGCCTTCCTGCTGGACCGGCTCAGCAAGCGCGGCGAGATCGTCGGCTTCCGCACCTCGGTGATCTACCAGCGGGTGCACAACACCGTGCTGAGCCGGCTGCCCGGTTAGCGCAGGTACTGCTCGATCACCGGGACGACCAGGGCGACGATCTCGTCCTGGCTGGCCCTGGCGACCGGCCCGAGCCGGACCACGTGCCGCATCATCGCGATGCCGATCAGCTGGGCGGCGACCAGGCTGGCCCGCAGCGGCGCGTTCTCGTGGTCGGTGAAGCTGCCGATGACCGGGAGCAGCTCCGCTGCCAGGAATTCCCGCAGCATCGTCGCGGCCTGCTCATGCGAGACCGCCGACCGGACCAGCGCCAGGATCGCGTTCCGGCTCCTGTCGCTGTCGACGAACTGCAGGTAGACCCGGACCAGGGACTCGGAGAACTCGGCCAGTGACGCGTCCTCGGGTCGCGCGAACAGGTCGGACAGCCGGGTGGGCAGGCCGGTAGCGGCCGCGAACAGGCCCTCCTTGGTCCCGAAGTAGTGGATCAGCAGCGCCGGGTCGACCTTCGCGTCGGTGGCGATGCCGCGCAGCGAGGTCGCGTCGTAGCCGCGGGTGGCGAACCGCCGCCGGGCGACGGCCAGGATCTCATCCCGGGTGTCCGGGGTTCCCGGTCGGCGGCCGGTGCGAGTCATGCCGGGCCCGAGACGATGGCCACGAACGCCTCCTCGAGGTTGGCGCTGGCCGTGCTGACGGCCGCCTCGATCCCGTCGCCGGCCAGCGCCTTGCGCACGTCGGCCGGCTGCCCGGTCACGCGCAGCACTCCCTGGCCATGCACCTGGACCTCGAAGCCCTTCCGGTCGAGCACGGTGAAGGCGCGCGCCCAGTCCGCACTGCGAACCTCGGCCACCTGCCGGCCGCCGATGATGTCCGCAACCGTGCCGCCGGCCACGACCCTGCCATCCGCCATCACCACAAGTCGATCACATTCCTGCGCCTCCTCCATGTTGTGGGTGGTCACCAGGGCCCCGGCACCGCGCTCGGCGGCCTGGCGGATCTGCTCCCACAGGCCGGCCCGGCCGAGCGGCCCGACGCCGGAGGTCGGCTCGTCGAGCACCAGCAGTTCCGGCCGGTGCGCGAGCGCCACCGCGAACGCGACCTCGCGCTGCGTGCCCAGCGGCAGCGCGCCGGCCAGCTCGTTTCTGTGGCCGGCGATGCTCGCGGGCAGCGCGGCCCTGACGCCGAACGCCGAGGCGGAGAAGCTCCAGTTCTCGGCGACGGTGAGGTCCGGGTACAGGCCCAGGGTCTGCGGCACGTAGCCGACGCGCCGCCGCCCGGCGACCGAAGGGGGCGCGCCGAACAGGCGGACGCTCCCCTCGCTCGGCCGCAGCAGGCCCAGCAGGAGCCGGATCAGGGTGGTCTTGCCCGCGCCGTTCGCGCCGAGCAGACCCACCACCTCTCCGGCTGCCACGGCGAGGTCCGTGGCGTGCACGGCGCGCAGCGAGCCGAAGTTCCGGGAGACCTCGGCGGCCTCCGCCAGCGCGTCCACCGGCGTCATCGTCCTGCCTGGGCGGACAGCTCGGCGACCACCACCGCGTCGTCGAAGTCGGGGCTGGTCCGCTGTACGCCCGCGGGCAGGTCGCCGTCGGGCGCCCACACCCGCCAGCCCGCGCCGCGGCGCCAGGACAGCGGACCTGGGCGGCCGGCCGCGGACTGGGCTGGGAGGGTACCTACGACGCCGGGTACGCCGCGCAGGATGCCGTCGGGTGACCCGCTGGCCAGGACCTTCCCGCTCTCCAGCAGCACCACGGACGCGGCCCGGGCGGCCTCGTTCACATAGGTGGTGGCCACGGCGACGGCCGTGCCCTGCGCGGCGGCGCCGGAAATGAGCCGCCACAGTTCCGCCCGGCTCACCGGGTCGACCCCGGTGGTCGGCTCGTCGAGCACCAGCAGGTCCGGCGCGTGCAGCAGCGCGAGCGCCACGGCCAGCTTGCGCTGCATGCCGCCGGAGAGCTGGCCGGCGAGCCGCCGGCGGGCGCTGGCCAGGCCGATCCGCCCGAGCATCTGCTCCTCCCGCGCGCCGCGCGAGCCGGCGCCCAGCCGGAACGCGCTGGCGCAGAAGTCGAGGTTCTCCTGAACGGTCAGGTCCGGATAGAGCCCGGCGGTGGCCGGCACGTACCCGGTGCGCTCCTTGGCCGGGCGGTGCACCGTCCCCGCCTGCGGCTGCACGAGGCCGACGAGCGCCTTCAGGCAGGTCGACTTGCCGGCTCCGTCCCCGCCGACAACGACCGTGACCCGGGACGGGCCTACCGGGACGGTGACGCCGTCGAGCGCGATCCGGCGGCCGAAGCGGACCCGCACGCCGTCCAGGCCCCAGCTCACGCGGCTACCGCCTCGCCGCCGCCCGGGGCCAGGTCACGGCGGAACCGGACGATGGCCAGGCCCAGCACGACGACGGCGAGCAGGGCCAGCAGCGCGAGCGGCTGCCCAAGCGCGGAGATCGGCGTGGCCTTCAGCATCACGCCCCGGCTGATCTCGATGAAGTAGGTCAGCGGCAGCACGTAGGAGATCCACCGCACGCCGGCCGCCATCGACGTGACCGGGAAGATCAGCCCCGACAGCAGAACCTGCGGCAGCATGATCATGAACGCGAGCTGGATGGCCTGGCCCTGGTTCTGCGACAGCGTCGAGATCAGGACGCCCATACCGAGGGTCACCAGCAGGAACAGGGCGGCGCCGAGCGCGAACGTGGCGACGTTGCCGGTGAACGGGACGCCGAACAAGCCCATCCCGATCAGCACGATCGCGGTGAGGTCGACGGCGGCCACCATGAGGTACGGGGCGATCTTGCCCGCGATCACATCCCGCGCCCGCAGCGGCATCACCGCCAGTTGCTCCAGCGTGCCGGTCTGCCGCTCCCTCACCACCCCGAGGCTGGTGATCAGCGTGCCGACGAAGACCAGGATCAGCCCGGCCAGGCCCGGGACCATCACCCACGAGGTGGTCAGCTTCGGGTTGTAGAGGACCTGAACCCTGACCGCCGGGGCGGCCGGTCCCCCGGCCCGGGAGGCGGCCAGCTTGGCCAGGGCGCCCTCGGCCGTCTGCACGGAGAACAGCTGCGTCCCGTCCATCAGCACGTCCACCCCGGCGCCGCCGGTAACCACCGCGACGACCGCCTGGCCGTCCTGCAGCCGGGACCGGGCTGCGGCCGCGCCATCCCCCGGGTCCACCTCGGTGACCCGGAACGGCGGCCGCAGCGACGCCGCTGCCTGGCCTGCGGCGGGGCCCACCACCACGGTCGGGATGTTGCGGACCTCGAAGTTCGCGGCGTAGCCGAAGACGACCAGCAGGACGACCGGCAACACGATCATCATCGCCACGGTCCGCCGGTCGCGCCGCAGCTGACGGAACTCCTTGGCAACCATCGCCCACATGCAGCGCTCCTCAGCACCGGCGGCCGGACGAACTCAACACTCGATGAAATCTACAGTCGTTGACTTATTTGTGTCAAGCAGGTACCGGTTGGTAGCCGGTGACCGGATTTGGGTTATCATCCAGAAGCTTCTGACCTGCGATGACGCTGAGGTGAAGGTTGCGGCTGTTTGACGCCAATTGGATGCAGATCGAGGAGTACCTGCGCCGCGATGACCGGATCGTGCTGCCGACCGGCTCGACCGAGCAGCACGGCTTTCTCTCGCTGGGGACGGACGCGATCCTCGCCGAGCGGGTGGCGCTCGAGGCCGCCGAGCCGCTCGGCATCCCGGTGCTCCCGGCGCTGCCGTTCGGGATGGCTCCCTACTTCGCCGCCTTCCCGGGGAGCATGAGCCTGCGGATGACGACCTACATCGAAGTGCTCAGGGACCTGCTCGACGGCCTCGCCGCCCAGGGCTTCCGCCGGATCGCGATCGTCAACGGGCACGGCGGCAACGCGCCGGTGACCGGGTTCATCCGCGAGTGGATCTGCCAGCCCCGGCCCGAACGGGTGCAGGTGCTCTTCCACAGCTGGTACAACGCGCCCAAGACGACCGCGGCCGCTGACCAGTTCGACCGCGACCAGATGCACGGAGGCTGGGTGGAGAACTTCGCGTGGACCCGGGTGGCGGGAGCCGACCTGCCGCCCAAGCCCAAGCCGGTCATCCCGCGCGACGTCGTCGCGCAGCTCGACCCGGCGCAGGTCAGGACCGCCGCGCCGGACGGGATGCTGGGCGGCGGCTACGCCCGCCCGGATGAGGACATGCAGGTCGTCTGGGAGGCGGGGGTGGCCGAGGTGCGGGAGCTGCTCGAGGGCGGCTGGCTCCGGTGACGGCCGGGACGCTGGCCGGCCGGACCGCGGTGGTGACCGGCACCGCGCACGGCATCGGCGCCGCGATCGCGGAGGCGCTCCGCGGCGAAGGCGCGGACGTGCACGGGGTGGACAAGGACCGGGCCGACCTCACCAGGCCCGCCGAGGTCGACGCGTTCTTCGGCGCGCTTGGCGGCGCCGACATCCTGGTCAACACCGCCGGAGGCGTCGTGGGGCAGGTGGGCCGGCCGATCGAGGAGGTCTCGGACCAGGACTGGGACGCGGTCGTGCGGGCCAACCTGTACAGCACGTTCCTGTGCACCCGGGCCGTGGCGCCGTCGATGAAGGAACGGCGCTGGGGCCGGATCGTCAACATCTCCTCCGGCGCGGGCCGCGGCGTGAGCCTGACCGGGATCCAGGCCTATACCAGCGCGAAGGCCGGCCAGATCGGGTTCACCCGGCAGATGGCGCACGAGCTCGGGCCGTTCGGCATCACGGTGAACTGCATCTGCCCCGGGTTCATCCGGTCCAACCCCACGACCGAGCAGCAGTGGCAGAGCTACGGCGAGGAGGGCCAGCGCAGGCTGGTGGAGAGCATAGCGATGCGGCGCCTCGGGCAGCCCGAGGACATCGCCAACGGCGTGCTGTTCTTCGCATCCGAGCGGTCCTCGTGGGTGACCGGGCAGACGATCTCGATTGATGGTGGACATGCTCTCTTTTGATGCCGACGACGCGCGCTACGTCAGTGAGCTCGCCGAATTCGTGGCGGTGCCGAGCGTCAGCAGGGACGCGAGCAGCGAAACCATGCGCGCCGGGGCCGACTGGGTCGTCGGGCAGCTCGGGTTCGCCGCCGGCCGGGTGGTTGAGGCCGACGGGCACCCCGTCGTGCGCGGCGAGTGGCTCGGCGCCGAGGGCGCGCCGACGATCCTCGTGTACGGCCATTACGACGTGCAGCCCACCGGCGACCTCGCCGAGTGGGTCAGTCCGCCGTTCGAGCTGACTGTTGACGGCGACATCGTCAGGGGACGCGGAGCCTCGGACGACAAGGGGCCCGTCTACATCGTGCTGAAGACCGCCGAGGCCTTCCTTGCCCAGGAGGGCGCGCTCCCGCTCAACGTGAAGTTCCTGTTCGAGGGCGAGGAGGAGGTCGGCAGCCCGCACCTGCCGGCGTTCATCCGCGAGCACGCCACCGAGCTGGCCGCCGACCTTGTCATCTCGGCGGACGGGGCCATGTGGCGGCCGAGCGAGCCGTCGGTGTCGGTGAAGTCCAAGGGCCTGATCTCGATGGACATCGTGGTCGAGGGCGCCGACACCGACCTGCACTCGGGACGGTACGGGGGCACGGTTGCCAACCCGCTGCACGCGCTCAGCGAGGTGCTGGCGAGCCTGCACCGGCCGGACGGGACCGTGGCCGTGCCAGGCTTCTACGACGGCATCCCCGAGCTCACCGGTGAGCGCCGCCGCGAGATCGCGGCGATCCCGTTCGACGACAAGGAGTACCTCGTCGCGCTCGGCCTGGCCGAAGGGCACGGCGAGGCTGGCTACAGCACGCTCGAACGGCTCTGGGAGCGGCCGACGCTGGAGATCAACGGCGTGAGCGGCGGCGGGAAGTACACGGTGATCCCGCACCTCGCCGTGGCCAACGTGTCCTGCCGCCTGGTACCCGGCCAGGACCCGGACCGGGTGATCGAGGCCATCGTGGCCCACGTCGGCGCGCACCCGCCGCACGGGGTTCGGGTCGAGGTGCGGCCGGACGAGGCGCGGGTCCCGGCCTACACGATCCCCGCTGACCATCCGGCGATCCGGGCCGCCACGGCCGCGCTGGAGGCGGTGTACCCAGGCCAGCAGGTGCTCGCTGCGTGCGTGGCCGGCACGCTGCCGGCCACCGCGCTGTTCGAGCAGGCGCTGGGGGTCAAGACACTGTTCTTCTCGTTCTCGACCGCCGACGAGAAGCTGCACGCCCCCAACGAGTTCCTGCGCATCCGCAGGCTGCGCGAGGGAATGCGGGCCTGGGAGCAGCTGTGGCGGCTGCTCGCGGCCGGGCCGCACCGGCTGGCGCCCGCGAACCGCCCAGGAGACGGCCCGGGCCATGGCTGAGGCGTCGCAGCCGCCGGCCGAAGGCGGCTACACCGCCTACTCGTACCTCACCCCGGGCGTGGACTTCGCCAGCTTCGAGCTGGCACCCGAGTTCGGCCGGGTGCCCCCGTACGCGGCGGCCCTGACCGCCGAGCAGCAGCGGCGGGCGCAGCGGCTGCTGCGCGACAGCCTGGTGATCAGCCTGCACGATCACCCGTCCCGGTTCCCGGTGCGGATGGAGGAGACCCCGGAGTACTACCGCACCGGACGCCAGCACGCCGGGTACGCGGGCCTGGCCGCGTCGGGCATGACCGTCGTCTTCGACAACATGATGGACGGCACCGCGTGCGTCACCGGGCACGCGCCGTGGCGCTGGGACGACATCATCACCGACCTCGGGATGCGCCAGGCCGACCTCGCGCACCAGGCCGGCGTGATGACCGTGCGCACGGTAGCCGACATCGACGAGGCGTTCCGCTCGGGGCGGGTGGGCCTGGTGTTCGGGCTCGAGGCGGCGACGCCGATCGAGAACGAGATCGACCGCCTGGACGTGCTGTACGGCCTCGGCCTGCGGCAGATCGGGATCGCGTACTCCGACGCCAACGCGCTCGGCAGCGGCCTGGGCGAGACCACCGACGGCGGCCTCACCGCGTTCGGGCGGCGCGCGGTGACCCGCATGAACAAGCTCGGGCTCGCCATCGACGTCTCCCACTCGTCGGACCGCACCGCGCTCGACGTATGCGAGCAGAGCGACCGGCCGGTTTTCATGACCCACGCGGGCGCGCGGGCGATCTGGGATATCCCGCGGATGAAGCCGGACGCGGTGCTGCGGGCGGTCGCCGGGACCGGCGGGGTGATCGGGATGTCGGCGGCACCGCACACCACGCTGTCGGCCGCGCATCCGCGGCACTCGATCGAGTCCGTCATGGACCACTTCAGCTACTGCGCCGATCTCGTCGGCATCGAGCATGTCGCGTTCGGGCCGGACACGCTCTACGGCGATCACGTCCAGCTGCACAAGGTCTTCGGCCATCTGCTCGGGATCTCCCGGGCCGTGAGCGGGCCGGCGTTCGAGCCGGTTGCCTATGTGGACGGCCTGGAAAACCCGACCGAGAACTTCGCGAACATCTGCGGCTGGCTGGTCAAGAACGGTTTTGACGACGAGTCGGTGCGGGCCGTCATCGGCGGGAACATCTACCGGGCGCTGCGGGCCATCTGGATCACGCCGAGCTGATCACGGGCTGGCCCGGGGCGGCTGGCGATCGCTTGCGACCGGCGGGCGGTCACGCAGGACCGCCCGGTGCGGCTGGCCCGCCGGAACCGGCGGCAGGTCATGCGGGCCGGTGAGCTTGTCCTGGACCCATATCTTGACCCTGATCACGGGTTGCCTCAGGTGCTGCTCGCGGCGGTCGGCCTTGGCCAGCTTCCCTGGCCGGTTGCGGTAGCGCCAGCGGGCCCACGGCGAGCCCGGCCGGGCAAGCCGGATCGCGCCGGCGATGAACAGCAGCGGCACGAACAGGCCGAACAGGCCGGTCCAGATCTTGCCCTTGAGCAGGGTCACCGAAGCGAGCAAGAACAGCACGGCCACCGCGACGTGCAGCGTGGCCACCGCACCGGGCGTGCCTGGCAGCAGGCGCTGGTAGTCGGCCACGCTCTTCACCCCGACCGGGGTGATCCCGAGCAGCAGCAGCGCGGTGATCCCGGCGGCGACGAACACCGCGTCGATCGACAGCCGGCCCTCGTTGCTCCAGTACACGTCGCGCAGGTGCAGGATCAGCGCGAACTCGTCGAGCACCAGCGCGGTGCCGATGCCGAACAGGCCCGCCGCCGCGGCTCGCCAGCCAAGGGACCCCAGCGGCGCGGCGAGTTCTGCGACGCCGCCGATGGTCATGAACACCACGCCGAACACCATGTGGTGCACGTGCACGGTTCCGGCCACGACGTTGCCCGGCCACCAGCTGACCCTCGCCCGGATCAGCCGGGCGGACAGGCGGATGAACCCGAAGCTGACGACGAAGGCCACGAAAAAGCAGAACAGGGGCAGCCGCCCCGTGTGCAAAATCTGTGCGTCGAACCAGCCGGACATTCCAACACCCCACCTGGCAGGCCACCTACCGAGATCCGGGCGGCGCCACGGTCAAGTCTCGCCTACGCCGGATCTGCCCGCCAGCGCGCCGTCCCACCGCAGCAGCCGGCGTGTCGCCTGGTGCGGCTCTGGTGCACGCCGGGGCCTACGATGTGGTGAAGTCCCGCAGCATGGCCGGGCAACCTCGCCATGAAACGGACAAACGCGACGGCTAATCCTGGCCGCTTCCGGGTCCGAACATCTGAGAACGACGATCATGCCTGATGAATCCCGAATACGATACGGCAGCGTGACTGACCCAAGCCAGGCAGCGGAGCCGCTGCCGCAGCGGGGGGAAGCGCTGCCGCAGCGCGGGGAACCGCTGCCGCAGCGCGGAGAACCGCTGCCGCAGCGCGGGGAACCGCTGCCGAGGCGCGGCGAGCCGCAACAGCAGTACGGCAGACCGGTGCCCCCCGAGCCCGCCACCAACCCGCTGCCGCGCAGCGGCGACCCGCTGCCCCGGCGCGGGGAACCGCTGCCCCAGCGCGGCGACCCGCTCCCCCGACGTGGCGAC
>JASHOI010000443.1 GCA_030041195.1 Streptosporangiaceae bacterium
TGCGCGGCCGCCCCCGCCGCGGCGCCTCCGCGAGGTCGCCCGTCGCAGCCTCCGCCCGGTCGCCCGCCGCGGCCGTCACGTCGTCACCGGCCGCGGCCAGCGGTTCTTCGCCCGCCTGCATAAGCGAAACTATGCCACTAGTTTCTATGAACCGGTATCTCGTGCACCTCGGGCACGATCGAGGCCACCGCGTCGAGCGCCGTGTCGTCCCACGGGTCCTGGGCACCGAGCAGGACGTGGTCGATGCCGATCTCGGCCAGTTCCCGCAGGTGGTCCACGAGCCTCCGCAGGCCGTCCCGGCCGCCGCCGAGGTCGGCTATGGTCGCCGTGGTCTTCTCGATGTCATCGTAGTCGCGTCCGACCTGCTCGCAGTGCTCCCGCAGCACGCGCAGCTTGGCGGGGAGCACGTCGGCGAACCGGTCCGGCATGTCGAACAGGTTGCAGGCGTCGCCGTACTGTGCGACCAGCCGGAGCGTGCGGCGCTCGCCGCTGCCGCCGATCAGGATCGGCGGGTGCGGCCGCTGCAGGGAGTTCGGCGAGTTCAGCGGCCGGTCCAGCTGGTAGTGCGTGCCGCGGAACGGCTGCTGGTCACCGCGCCACATCTGGTGGGCGATCTGCAGCACCTCCTCCAGGCACTCGAAACGCTCGGTCAGCGTGGGCGGATACGGGATCCCGAGCCCGCCCGCCTCGCCGTCCCGGGTGACGGTGAACGGCGCGCCGGCGCCGATGCCCAGGATCGTGCGGCCGCCGGTCAGCACGTCGAGAGAGGTCACGGCCTTGATCAGCACACCGGGATGACGGTTGGGCACGGCGGTGACCAGCGTGCCGAGCCGGATGCGCTGGGTGCGCCCGGCGATGAACGCCAGCGTGGCGTACGCCTCCAGCATCGGTGACTCGGGCGGCAGCCCGCTCATCCGGGTCGGGAAGAAGTGATCCATGGTCCAGATGCTGTCGATGCCCGCGGCATCCGCCGTGGCAGCGATCTGGGTGACGATCGGGCCGATCTGGTCGGGCGGGCAGGGCCAGGAGAAGTTGGTGACGCCGATGCCGAGCTTCATGGGGCTCTCCGCGAATGCTCAAGGGGATCGTTAGCCGAGCAATGAAGCATATCATTAGCCGGCTGTTATGCCCGCACGCAAGTAGGCTGTTCGCACCATGTCCGAAGACCCTGCCGCAGCGTTCCAGCCGGCTTTCTGGGCGGCCAAGCGCGTGCTCGCTCGCGCCTCGGCGACCGCCTTCGCCCGGCACGGCGTGCATGAGGGCCAGCAGTACATCCTGCTGAGCCTGTGGGCCGAGGACGGCCTGGCGCCGGGGGAACTGGCAAGGCGGCTGGGCCTGGCCACGCCGACGGTGACCCGCGCGGCCGCCCGCATGGAGGCGGCCGGGCTGCTCCGCCGGGCGCCGCACGAGCGGGACCGCAGGCTGGTGCGGCTGTTCCTGACCGACCGCGGCCGGGCCCTGGAGAAGGACATCGGCCGCGAGATCGACAACCTCAGCGAGCGCGCCCTGGCGTCGCTGGACCAGTCGGAGCGGGCGGCGCTGATCCGCTACCTCGACAGCATCCGCGACAACCTGAGCTGAGACCCGGCCCGAGCGGTGCCGCGGCCTGGCGGCCCCATCGATGTACCGATGGGCTTAATAGAACCGGCCCATCGGTACATCGATCACTAAACAGACCTCCGCCACCTGTGACTACAGGTGTACCTGTGGCTCGCGGGACGTGAGGTGACGGCGCGGCGCTCAGCGGGCCGGCCTCCACGGCGGCGTGGCAGGTGGCCAGGCGGCGCGCCATGTGCCGGGCGTCGCGTGTCACAACGCGGGCCGTGCGGCCCGCGACCTCGGGACTTTTGGCCGTGTCCGGCGACGGGCGCCCCGCCGGAGACTGGCAGCAGAGCCCGATGGACAGGGCACAGAACAAGGGAAGAAGGAAGCATTCCGATGGCTAGCCCAATTGAGTTCCTCGGAGAGCCAACGAAGCGGCAGAACCTGCGCGCCTGGGAATGGCTCAAGGAGACAAAGCTGATGGCCCTCCCGCTGACGGCGCTGCGCTGCTGGCTCGGGGTCATGTGGATCGAAGCAGGCGCGGCGAAGCTCTGGGGCGCGGAGAACCCCGGGTTCCTGCACAACAGCGGCGCGGCCGTGGCAGGGTTCGCCGCGCACGGCGTTCCCGCCTACTCATGGTGGGGAAGCTTCCTGCACAGCTTCGTGGTCCCCAACGCCTCCTGGATCGCGATCCTGGTGGCGGTGTCGGAGTACGCGATCGGCCTGGCGCTGATAGCTGGCCTGTTCACCCGGGTGGCGGCGGTCGGCAGCCTGGCGCTGCTGTTCACCTACGTGATGTCGGGCACCGCGAGCGTGATCGGGTTCTACGCACTGTGCGCGATCGTCCTCCTGGTCTTCTGGCGGACCTCGAGCTGGATCGGGGTCGACGGGCTGGTGGCCGGCTACCGCCAGCACCACAAGGGCCAGCGCGTGCACATCCACCTGCCCCTGGGACGGGGCTCGGCCGGGACCGCCACACCGGCCCACAAGGCCGCGTAGACGGTGGTCCGCTTCCTCGGCTGAGTCCCGCCGGTGCGGTTCGGAGCGATCCGGACCGCACCGGCGTTCTCGGTTCCCGGTGGCCGGACGTCAGCCCTGGCCCGGCCCCAGCACGGGCGGGGGGCCGAACGCCGGGATGTCGCACGTGGGAATCGTTCCGGTGCCCTGGATCGGGGTCACGTTCACGCCGTTGGCGGCGTCGCCCTCCGGGCCCTCAGGGACGATGTTCGTGTTGTAGGTGTAGGCGTTCACGTACTCGGTTGGGCTCTCGCCGAGCGTCGGGCCCTCGTTGCCGTGGTTGCCGTCCTGGGTGACGTTGTCCAGGTCGATGTTTTCCAGCGCGATCTGCAGCGGGTTCGCGGCGTCGAAGCCCTCGAAGATCGAGTAGGCACCGGACTCGGAGTCGGTGGATACCACGCCGTTCAGCACGATGTCGCTCTGCGTGGGCACCAGGGTCCCGCCGGTGGAGTAGTGCGGGTTGAAGATCAGCACGTGCTTGATGTTGGTCATGCAGATGCCGGTGTAGGTCACCCGGTCGGTGAGCCCGCCGCTGTTGGCGTCGGTCTTGATCTGGATGCCGGTGTCGCTCACCGACAGGTTGCCCAGGCTGTCGTAGCCGTTCAGGGTGGAGTTCTCGAACAGCACGTTGTACACGTTGCCGGCGGTCTGGCTGCCGACCGAGAGCCCGTGCGAGCCGTAGCAGTGCACGTCGTCGACCGTGATGTTGGCCGACGGCGTGCCCGGGTTGGCCTTGACCGCCACGCAGTCGTCACCGTTCTGGATCATGTCGTCCTTGATCGTGACGTCGCTCTCGCTGACCGGGTCGACGCCGTCGGTGTTGCGCGCGGTGGCCGGGGTGTTGATCTCCACGCCCCAGACGGTCAGCCCCCGGCCGTTCTGGATGTAGACGTGGTACATCGGCGAGTTCTCGAGCTCGACCTGGTAGATCGTGATGTCGTTGACGCCGTCGCCCTCGACCAGGATCGGGTTGTTCTGCTCGCCGCCCGAGTCGGCCGTCTGCGCGAGGTCCCACCAGCTCTGCGTGGAGCCGACCAGCGTGTCCTCCCCGCGCCCGTCGATCGCCCCGAGCGTCCCGTCCGCATTGCGCGTGCCCATCAGGCCGGACCCGGATCCCGTGAAGGTAATGAACGGGGTGCAGCCGCCACCCGCCGCGCTGACGGTGCCACAGGTGTTCGTGGGGTACTGGGCGGGGATCTGGTAATCGGCCGCGTTCAGCGAGGCGTAGAGCGTGACCCCGGCTTGGATCAGCAGCACCTCGCGGTTGCCGATCGTGAGCGGCCCGCTGAGGAACGCGTTGTTGCCGTTGCCGAAGCCGGGGGCGAGCACGACCGCGCGGCCGGTTCCGGCGCAGCGGTTCAGGGCCGCCTGGACGCGGCCGGTATCGGGCGGGGTGGTCTCGTCGGCGGTGCTGAACTCGCCGGTTGTCGTCGAGAGCCGGGCACCCAGGATCGCGCACGGGGCGGGCAGCCGCGGCTGGCGGGGATGGCGCGGGTCGCCGGTGGCGACCGGCAGGCCCTGCGGCGGCGAGGCGGCCGTCGTTAACGCGGCTGGCCGCACACCCGTCGCCGACACGGACGCGAGCCCGGCCGGCGCGGCGAGCAGGGCCAGGGCGGTGGCGGAGACCGCCGCGGTGATCACGGATACCCACGAGGCCCTGCGGTTCATCGGCTCCTCCGGAGTGCATCGTCGCTACGCCAGCACGCCTGAAACCTCGATCTGGTGAGGTGTCGTGTATCGTATCTCATATACGACATGAGCGGAAGCCCGCGTGGAACGAGGATCCCGGTTAGGGCGCGCTCTGGCCTGTGGCCCGGTGTTCGACGACGCGTGCGATGACCCGCGCTGGGCACGAGCCGGTCGCGCCGCACGTGACCTGTGTTCGGGCGCGGACGGGGCGGCGGCCAGCGGCAGTTCTGCCGGATGTGGTCAGGATCCTGCCTCTACCTGACGGTCGGCCCCGCGGCCCGCACTAAGATCGCGTCACCGCAGCTCACCGACGAGAAGGGTGGCGGTCATGGGGGTAGCGATCCTGCGGAATGCGTCGGTGCTCGACCCCGAGCGGGGTGAGCTCGACGAGGGGCAGTCGGTCGCGGTCGAGGGCGGCCGGATTGCCGACGTCGGCCCCGCCCTTACCGGCCCGGAGGACGCGCTCATCCTCGACGCGGGCGGGCGGACGGTCATGCCGGGCCTGATCGACGCGCACACTCACCCGGCGATCGTCGACGCCGACATCTTCGCGATGGCCGAGTGGTCGCCGACCTACGTGGCGGCGCGGGCCGGGCGGGCGCTCGAGGGCATGCTGGCGCGCGGGTTCACCACGATCCGGGACGTCGGGGCCGGTGACCACGGGCTGGCGCGGGCCGTGGACGAGGGGTACTTCACCGGGCCGCGGATGCGGTTCGGCGGCAAGCAGCTTTCCCAGACCGGCGGGGCGGGTGACTGGCGGGCGCCGAGCCGCCGGGTCTACGACGACAACTACTACGCCCCCGCGATCGGGGTGATCTGCGACGGGGTGCCAGAGGTGCGCCGCGCGGTCCGCGAGGAGGTGCGGCGGGGAGCGCATCACATCAAGGTCTACCTCAGCGGCGCGGTCGACTCGCCCAGCGACCGGGTGGACTCCACCCAGTTCTCGATCGAGGAACTGAACGCGATCGTGGAGGAGGCCGCGGCCGCGAACATCTACGTGGCCGGCCACGCGTACACCTCACGGGCGATCAACCGCGGCCTGGCGTGCGGGGTGCGCTCGATCGAGCACGGCAACCTGATGGACGAGAGCAGCATCCCGCTGTTCCGCCAGCACGGCGCGTTCTATGTGCCGACGCTGGTCACCTACCACACCCTTGCCAGGAAGTCCCGCGACGGTGAGCTGCCCGGGGATATCGCGGCCAAGCTGGAGGAGGTCATCGACGGGGCGCTCCGCGCCCTGGAGATGGCGCACGCCGCCGGCATTCCCATCGTGTACGGCACCGACCTGTTCGCCGACATGCACGACCAGCAGCTGCAGGAGTTCGTGATCCGTTCCGAGATCCAGCCCGCGGCCGACCTGATCCGGTCGGCGACGACCACGGCGGCACGGCTGCTGTGCATGGCCGGGCAGGTGGGAGCGGTGACGCCCGGGGCGTACGCCGACCTGCTGGTGATCGACGGGAACCCGCTGGAGGACATCCGGGTGCTCACAGCGCCGGAACGCAACCTGAAGCTGATCATGAAAGAGGGCCGGGTCTACAAGAACGAGCTCTGAGCCCGCGCTGTGGCGGTCAGCCCGCCACGGCGTCCGGGCGATCCGGCTGGCCGGGGAAGTCGCGGGCCCGCTCGACGAAGATCTGGTGCAGGTCCCTGACCGCGCGCGTCGCACGGAGCGACCTCAACCGCTGAATGACGAGCTCGACCTGCGTGTTGTCGTCGGCGATCGGCCGCCAGGTGATGATGCCCCGCTGCTCGAGTGGGTCGCCGACGACGCTGAAGTCCGGCAGCACGGTCACCCCGAGCCCTTCGGCCACCATGAGCTTGCCCATCTCCGCGCCGTCGGTGGAGTACGAGAACCCCGGAAGCTGCCCGCGCAGCAGGCGGTGGATGAAGCGGTGCATGAGGTAGCCGGAGCGCATCACGATCAGCGGCTCAGCGTGCAGGTCGCTGGGCCGCACCGCCGCCAGTGACGCCAGCGTGCTGTCCGGGCGCATGCAGACGACCGGGCGGCCGCGCAGCAGCATCGTGGTCTCCAGCTCGGGCGGCATGTCGTCGCCCGCCAGGTAGTTGACCAGCCCCAGGTCGAAGCTCCCGGCCCGGATCGCGCGGTGGATCTCGTCCTGCTGCGCGCCGATGATCTCGACCTGGGTGGTGTGGTGGGTCTCCCGGAACGTGCGGATCGCCGGGGTCAGCAGCGGCACGGTCGCGGTGTTGACCGTGCCGACCCGGAGCACCCGGATGCTGCGGTGCTGCTCGCCAGCGGCCTGGCGCAGCCGGTCGACCGAATCGAGCACGGACAGGATGTGCGGGAGCAGTTCCCGACCCACGTCGCTGACCGTGGCCCCGTGGCGTCCCCGTTCCAGGATGTCGATGCCGAGCTCCCGTTCCAGGCCACGCACGGATTCGCTGAGCGCGGGCTGGGAGATGTGGAGTTCCTCCGCGGCGCGGCGGAACGAGCCCAGCCGCGCCACCTCGGCGAGATATTCGAGCTGCTCGATCCGCATGGCCACCGTCCCGTCCCCTGGTGCGGCCTTCAACAAACTATAGTTTATCGATCAAATTGATAGTTTTTTCTTATCGCACCCTCGGAAATCCGTATTGGACGCTGCGCCGGCGCCGTCCGCATGCTGATGGACGAAGGGGCCGCAGCGGGCAGCAGGGAGGGAGGTTCGGCGCCGATGGGGATCGTCCCGCACTGGTTTCTCCCCACGAACGGTGACTCGCGCACGGACCTGAGCCTCGGCAACGCGGTCGGCGCGGCCGGCAGCCGGGTCACCGCTGGCGGCACCGAGCGGGCTCCTGGCATCGGCTACATCGGGCAGATCGCGCGGTCCGCCGAGCAGCTCGGCTTCGTGGGCGCGCTGACCCCGACGAGCTCGTGGTGCGAGGACGCCTGGATCATGACCGCCGGGCTCACCCAGGTCACCGACAGGTTCAAGTTCCTGGTGGCGCTGCGGCCGGGGTTCACATCGCCAACGCTCGCCGCGCAGATGGCAGCGACCTACCAGCGGATCTCCGGCGGGCGGCTGCTGCTGAACATCGTCACCGGCGGCGACGACGTCGAGCAGCGCCGGTTCGGCGACCACCTGGACAAGGCGGCCCGTTACCGCCGCGCCGCCGAGTTCCTGCACGTGGTGCGCGAGCTGTGGGGCGGGCGGCCGGTGGACTTCGCCGGCGACTACTACGACATCCGGGGCGGGGTGATCGTGCCCGCGCCGGTGCGGCCGGACATCTACCTCGGCGGATCGTCGGCGCAGGCGCTCGACGTCGCGGCCCGGCACGCCGACGTGTACCTGACCTGGGGTGAGCCGCCCGGCGCGGTGGCCGAGAAGCTCGACCGGGTGCGGGACCGGGCCAAGGCCGCAGGCCGCGAGCTGCGGTTCGGCATCCGGCTGCACGTGATCGCGCGCGACACGGCCGCCGAGGCCTGGACGCAGGCCCGGCGGCTGCTGGACGGGCTTGACCCGGCGGCGATCGAGCGGGCCCAGGCCATCCAGCGGTCGTCGGGCTCGGAGGGCCAGCGGCGGATGGTCGCCCTGCACCGCGGTCGGACCGACGCGCTCGAGGTGTCCCCGAACCTGTGGGCCGGCGTCGGGCTGGTCCGCGGCGGCGCCGGAACCGCGCTGGTCGGCAGCCACGACGAGGTGGCGGACCGGATCGCCGAGTACTACCACCTCGGCGTCGAAGAGTTCATCCTGTCCGGCTACCCGCACCTTGAAGAGGCCTACCAGGTCGGCGAGGGTGTGCTGCCGGTGCTGCGCCGGCGGGGGCTGCTGCCGGCGCCGGATCCTGACCACCAACTCCTGGAGGCTGTCCCGTGACCACGAATCCGGCCACTGAGCCGATCCGCTTCGCCTACTGGGTTCCCAACGTCAGCGGCGGGCTCGTCACATCCACGATCGAGCAGCGGACGGACTGGTCGTTTGAGTACAACCGCAAGCTGGCCAGACTCGCCGAGCGGGCGGGCTTCGACTACGCGCTGAGCCAGGTTCGCTACACGGCCAGCTACGGCGCCGAGTACCAGCACGAGTCCACCAGCTTCAGCCTGGCGCTGCTGCTGGCCACCGAGAAGATCAAGCTGATCGCCGCGGTGCATCCCGGCCTCTGGCACCCGGGCGTGCTGGCCAAGTGGGTCGCCACCGCCGACCACCTGTCCAACGGGCGGGTTGCGGTGAACGTCGTCTCGGGGTGGTTCGCCGACGAGTTCCGGCAGCTCGGCGAGCCGTGGCTGGAGCACGATGAGCGGTACCGGCGCTCCGCCGAGTTCATCACCGCGCTGAAGCGCATCTGGACCGAGGACCGTGCAAACCTGGCCGGCGACTTCTACCGGATCCGCGACTTCAGCCTGAAGCCGAAGCCGCTGTCGTGGCCGGGCCGCCCGCACCCGGAGATCTTCCAGGGCGGCAACTCCACCGCGGCGCGGCGCAACGGCGGCCAGCTGTCCGACTGGTACTTCTCCAACGGCAAGGACTTCGACGGCGTCCGCGAGCAGCTCACCGAGCTGGCGCAGAACGCGGCCGCGGTCGGGCGAACCGACGGTCCCAGGTTCGGCCTGAACGGGTTCGTGATCGTCCGCGACACGGAGGCCGAGGCCAGGGACACGCTGCGCGAGATCATCGCGAAGGCGCACGTCGAGGCCGTCGAGGGCTTCGGCGCCGCGGTCAAGCAGGCGGGCCAGTCGACCGCCGACAAGAAGGGCATGTGGGCGGACTCGACGTTCGAGGACCTGGTCCAGTACAACGACGGCTTCCGCACCAAGCTCATCGGCACCGCGGAGCAGGTCGCCACCAGGATCGTGGAGTACCGCAAGCTCGGCGTGGATCTGATCCTCACCGGGTTCCTGCACTACCACGAGGAGGTCGAGCGATTCGGCCGCGAGGTGCTGCCGATCGTCCGTGAGCTGGAAGTGCAGGCGGGCCTGGACCCGGCGGCCGTGCCCGACCCGCTGGCCGGCCTGACCGAGGCCGACCGGGTGCTGACGGCGGCGCGATGACCAGGCTCATATCCCCGCCCGCCGCGCCGTCCCCGCCCCGCCCGCCCGCGGCGCCTG